>NZ_LMHA01000006.1 GCF_001427635.1 Pseudoxanthomonas sp. Root65 | reverse complement strand
ATCGTGCGCAACAACGTGGTGCGCAACACGGGGTATTCGGGCATCGGCATGTATGCGTCCAAGGACGCGGTGGTGGCCAACAACACCATCATCAATGCCGGACGCCTGGGCCACTCGGCGATCTACTTCGGCGTGACGTTCCAGGACTGGGACCCCAATGCGGGCCGGCCGGCCAACATCAACCCGACCCTCCGCAACAACCTGGTCATCCAGAATAACAACCGCTGCGTCGAAATCCGCTACTCGTCCGAACTGGGCGGCCTGTCGGGCCTGTCCGGATCGCCGAACAGCAACTGGAACGGCTTCGGCAACGGCTGCGTGTTCCGCGACGGCCGGCCCGGCAGTACGGTCACCGCGGGAACCCTGGCCCAGTGGCGCAGCGGCACCGGCGCGGACGCCAACAGCAAGCAGGCGGCGTTCTCGGTGGACGCCAACGGGCGACTCCCGGCGGGCAGTCCGGCGATCGATGCCGGTACCACGCTGGCGCAGGTGACCGACGATATCGATCGCCAGACCCGCGCCGCCCCGTTCGACCTGGGGGCCGACGAGTACGGCCAGCAGAGCACGGCGCCGATCCGCGTCAACGGGGTGCAACCCCTCGTTCCGGTGCGTGGAAGCAGCGCAGCGTCCGGTGCGGTAACGGCGGGCAGCCTGCCGGCCACCACCGCGGCGCCGGTTACGCCGACGGCGTCCACGCCGTCAACCCCCGCCGCCGCGACGCCTGCGGTCAGGCCGGCCGCCAAGCCGGTGTCGAGAACCTACACGGCGCCCGCGCTCAAGGCGTGGTACTGGCTGCTCTCGTGGATCGACCGGTTGCGCTGAGTCCGCTCGACCAGGTTGCAGGTTCGCAAGCACGGGGTCCGGCATTCGCCGGGCCCCGTTTTCGTTTTCGGTCCGCGTGGCGCGCACTGCCTGAACTGGCCGTTCCGGCACGGCTTGTGCGTTCTCCTCTGCATCGGAGCCTGGCTCCGGTGCCTTGGCCGCCTGACGTGCGGATGGTGGAACGCGCACCGCGATGCGCTGGCCATCCGCGTTGACGGGGATGCTTGCGTCGCCGGCCGGGTACCAATCGCGACGCGATGGCTGCAGGGACGTTCGCCTGTGCCGCCGCGCCTGTCCACACTGCACAAGAATTGGATCGCCTGCATGGAATCGATGGAACACCGCGTACGGGAATTCATCAGCACGACCTTTCCGGTCGATGCCGGGGAAGAACTCGCCACCCACCAGAACCTGCTGGATGCCGGCGTCGTCGATTCCATCGGCGTCCTGACGATCGTGACCTGGATCGAGGAAACGTTTGAAGTGACGGTGGACGACGAGGATGTGTTGCCGGAGAACCTGGGCAGCATCGCGGGCATCATGGCCTACGTGGAGCGCAAGCAGCAGGAAGCGGGGCACGCATGCTGAGGTACGAGCAGCACCTGGCGGCCGCAGCGGCCCATGATCCCTCCAAGGCCGCGATCATCCAGGCGGGCGTACGCACCTCGTACGCCACGCTGGACGCGGCAGCCGACCGGTTCGCGGATGCGCTGGTCGAACGCGTCGCCTTCGCCAACGGCGAGCGTTGCGTGCTGTTCCTCGAGAATCGTGTCGAGACTGCCGTCGGCATCTTCGGCACGCTGCGCGCCGGCGGCATCTTCAGCGTGGTCAATCCGACCACCAAGACCGACAAGCTCGCGTTCGTCCTGAACAACTGCGAAGCGTCGGTGCTGTTCACGCAGGCCAGCCTGGCCGCCGTGGCGCTGGCCGCCGCGGCGCAGGCCCCGAGTATCCGTCGGGTGGTGGTCGTGGACGACACGGCCACGGCCTTGCCCGCAGGCGCCGAGACCTATGCGACCTTCGTCGATCTCGCCATGCCGGGTGCGGCGGCCAAGCGTCAAGCGGGCGTCGATATCGACCTGGCGATGCTGGTCTACACCTCGGGTTCCACCGGCAATCCGAAGGGCGTCATGATGACGCACAAGAACATCGAGCACGCCGCAACCTCGATCACCACCTACCTGCAGTCGCGCCGCGATGACGTGGTGCTCAGCGTGCTGCCGCTGTCGTTCGACTACGGCCTGTACCAGTTGCTGATGTGCGTGAAGATGGGCGCCACGCTGGTGCTGGAGAAGTCGTTCGCCTTCCCGCAGAAGATCCTGCCGTTGCTGGCCTCGGAGAACATCACCGGCTTCCCGCTGGTGCCGACGATGGCGGCATTGATCGTGCAGATCGGCAATTTCAATCCGGAATGGGCGCGCGGCGTGCGTTACCTGACCAACACCGCGGCCGCCTTGCCGCCGGCGCACATCCTGAAGTTGCAGGAAATCTTCCCGAATGCCCGCATCTACTCGATGTACGGCATGACAGAGTCAAAGCGCTGCACGTACCTGCCCCCGGAACAGTTGAGCAAGCGACCCGACAGTGTCGGCATCGCCATCCCGGGCACGGAAGTGTGGGTGGCCGACGACGAGGGCAAGCCGGTGGCGCCGAATGTGGTCGGCGAACTGGTCGTCCGTGGTGGCCACGTGATGCAGGGTTACTGGCGCAACGAGGAAGCGACCGCGAAGACACTGAAGACCGGGCGTTATCCGTGGGAGAAGGTGCTGCATACGGGCGATCTGTTCCGCATGGACGACGAGGGCTTCCTATACTTCGTCGGTCGCAAGGACGACATCCTGAAGTCCCGGGGCGAGAAGGTCAGCCCGAAGGAAGTGGAGAACGTGCTGTATGCGCTGGCCGGCATCCGCGAGGCGGCGCTGGTCGGTGTGCCGGATCCGGTGATGGGTCATGCGTTGAAGGCGATCGTGGTGACGGATCGAGACGATCTGGATGCCCGCGCCGTGATGGCGCACTGCCGTGCTCACCTGGAGGAATTCATGATCCCGCGCACCGTCGAGTTCCGCGATGCGCTGCCGAAGACCGGCACCGGCAAGATCCGCCGCAGCGTGCTGCAGGCCGAGGCCGAAGGGAAGCCGATTCCCGCCGACGAAGAGCCCGCCTGAGCGATCGCATGGCGCGGTGAGGATTGCATGCATTCCGCCGCGCCATGGTCTTGCAATGGCGTCAGGAGTTGTCGGGGCAATGCCGGCGGGGGTGGAAATCGTCGACGGTGTCGCCAGGTCCTGGCCGTTCGTGGGCGACTTTCAGTGGCTGCAGCGGTGAGCTGTACCAGTCCACCAACTGACCGCAAGCGACCCGCACCCACGACGCGCCGTACAGCCATTGCTGTCCGGTGTGGTCGCTGCTGAAAGGCGGCCCGATCACCGCGATCACCTCGTTCGGCGACATGCCAAGCTTCAGTACGGGTTTGTCGTCGGCCACCCGCGATCCCGCGGTTGCCGCCGATGCACCGGCCTCGGGTGCATCGGGATATTGGCCATCATGGCCGTCGTCGTCTGGGGACAACAGCAGCGCCGCCAGGGCGATGGCGAGTGCCAGCCAGGCGAGTCTCCGCCATCGCGAAGGGGTGCGGGCAGGCTCATCCCAGATGGCGTCGTCGCCGCCATGCACGATGTCGGTACGTATGCCTGCGGTCGCTGCCGGCGCCTTTACGGTTGCGCCAGGGAATCGTCCATGCGTGCGATGGAACTCCAGCGCAGCGGAATAGGCGTAGTTGAGCGTCTTCAGCGTGTCCTCGCCGCCGGCGTGTCGGCCCACGCGATCCGGGTGCAACCCGGACACGCGCCTGCGGTAGGCCCGCTTGAAGCTGTCGGGGTCGCATTCCGGGCCGACGCCGAGTTCCTTGTACAGGGTCAGAAAATCGGCACCGTCGTTCATGTGAAAGTGGAGCGGAACTCAGTTGTAGGGGCGCGCACAGACCTGCGGCAGCGACGCCATGGCCTCGAATTCGTGTTTCATGATGTGCCTTTCCATCGCCACGCGCGGAATGTCGAAGCGTGGCGATGCCTGCGTGGCGTAGCCGCCGTAGTAGGAGAACGCATGGCGCACGTTCATCGCGTCCAGGCACTCGCGGGTGTCGTCGTTGAACGAGTTGCGGTTGCCGACGGGGTAGGCGAAATACTCCATGTCGCAGCCCACTTCCGCCTTGAGACGTGCGGCGCAACCGGAGATCTCCTGGTACTGCTGCTCCTTCGGCATCCGCGACAGCACCGGATGGTTGACCGTGTGTCCGCCGATGGTCATGCCGCCACGCGCCATCTCGCGGATCATGTCCCAGTTCATCCAGTGGCCGGAGACGTCCTCGGGATGCGTCACGCCGGCCGCGTCGCGAAGCGCGTGCAGCATGGCGGCGGCTTCGCTGGAAGGGAGCGATTTGTAGCGGGCAAGCACCAGCGCGATGGCGGTGTCGCAGGTGGGCTTAAGCAGCAGCGGCTGGCTGATCCACGGCGCCAGGGAGAGGCGGGCGTGCGGCGACGTGCGCAGCAACCAGCAGATCTCGTCCCACCACGGCAGCGTAGGCTTGTCGATGAATCCCGTGGCGATGAAGAACGCGGCGGGGACGTTGTGCCGCCGTAGGATGGGAAAGGCCAGCTCGTAGTTGTCGAGGTAGCCATCGTCGAACGTGATCAGCGCGTAGCGCCCCCTGCGATCGCCGAGGGCATGGTCCAGGTCCTTCGGCGAGATGACGTCGAAGCCGCGGGCCAGATGACTGACCTGCGCATCGAACCCGTCGACACTGGCGCTCCACAGGGCGCGGTCGTACGGCTGCGACGACGCGTCGTCGCCGACGCGATGGTAGTTGAACACCAGTACCCCGCGGCGTGGAAGTGCGGCCAGCACCCGCCCGAATCCCGTCACCGACAGCAGTTTGGCGATCAAGCCTCTTTTCAAGTTCCATCCCCTTCTTGACCTGGCGCGCGGATAAGGCATGCGCTGCGGGTCGTCCTGTCCTGTCCCACCTTACATAACGCGGTTCGTCGCCGGAACAGGACTTCGGTGGCCGGAATCCGCATGCGTCCGCGTTTTTCCAAAGTGAGACGTGTAGCGTGGGGCATCCCCTGGAAGCCGCCACGGCCAATGCGTTGTCGACAACAGCGGTGACTGGCGCGATGTGCGCCCCCGGGGCTTTCCGGGCCAGCTCATCTGCTGTGATGGTAAACGCCAGGACTGGGAACCTCAGGAAATCCGCCACCGATGTCCATGCCACTTCCTGCGCGCGCCCCTCGTTTCGCCGCCGCGCTGCTGCTCGCTACTGGCACGGTGCTGGCGTCCCCGGCCCTCGCGGCCGAGCTGTACGTCTCGACGTCCGGCAACGACAGCAGCGGCACCGGTACGCTGCAAAATCCGTACCGCACGGTCAAGCGTGCGATCAGCGCCGGACG
>NZ_LMHA01000005.1 GCF_001427635.1 Pseudoxanthomonas sp. Root65 | reverse complement strand
CGTCAGCGCCGCCGTCAGCGTCGTCTTGCCGTGGTCAACGTGACCAATCGTGCCCACGTTCACGTGGGGCTTGGTGCGTTCGAACTTACCCTTTGCCATTGTCTTTACCTCTGTGATTCGTGATTCGTGATTAGTGACTGGCTTGAAGCGGGACCCGTGCTCTTGCGAATCACGGATCCCGTATCACCAATCACGGCTTTTAGTTCTTCTTGACGACCGCGTCGGCGATGTTGGCCGGCGCTTCCGCGTAGTGGTCGAACTCCATCGAGAACGTCGCGCGACCCTGCGACATCGAACGCAGCGTGGTGGCGTAGCCGAACATTTCGCCCAGCGGCACCATCGCGGCGATCACCTTGCCGGACGGACTGTCGTCCTGACCCTGCAGGATGCCGCGACGACGGCTGACGTCGCCCATCACGTCGCCCAGGTAGTCTTCCGGGGTGACGATCTCGACCTTCATCATCGGCTCCAGCAGGACCGGCTGGGCCTTGCTGAAGGCTTCCTTGAAGGCCATCGAGCCGGCGACCTTGAACGCCATTTCGTTGGAGTCGACGTCATGGAACGAGCCGTCGACCGCCTTGATCGCGATGTCGACCACCGGGAAGCCGGCCAGCGGACCGCTCTTCATGGCGTCTTCGATGCCCTTGCCCGCTGCCGCCACGTATTCCTTCGGCACGACGCCGCCGACGATGGCGCTCTCGTACGAGAAGCCCACACCGCGCTCGACCGGCGACATCTCGATGACGATATGGCCGTACTGGCCGCGACCGCCCGACTGGCGCACGAACTTGCCGTCCTGCTTGACCGACTTGCGGATCGTTTCTCGGTAGGCCACCTGCGGCTTGCCGACGTTGGCTTCCACGTTGAACTCGCGCTTCATGCGGTCCACCAGGATTTCCAGGTGCAGCTCGCCCATGCCCGAGATGATCGTCTGGCCGGATTCTTCGTCGGTCTTGACGCGGAACGAGGGATCTTCCTGCGCCAGACGGCCCAGGGCCAGACCCATCTTCTCCTGGTCGGACTTGGTCTTCGGCTCCACCGCCATCGAGATGACGGGCTCCGGGAACACCATGCGCTCCAGCGTGATGATGTGGTCGAGCGAGCAAAGCGTGTCACCCGTGGTGACGTCCTTCAGGCCCACGGCCGCCGCGATGTCGCCGGCGCGCACTTCCTTGATCTCGTCGCGCTGGTTGGAGTGCATCTGCAGGATGCGGCCCACGCGCTCCTTCTTCGACTTGACCGGGTTGTAGACCGCGTCGCCGGAGTTCAGCACGCCCGAGTAGACGCGGAAGAACGTCAGCGAACCCACGAACGGATCCGTCATGATCTTGAACGCCAGCGCCGAGAACGGTTCGTTGTCGCCCGCCTTGCGGCTGTCTTCCTTCTCGTTCTCGTCGATGCCCTGCACCGGCGGACGATCGGTCGGCGACGGCAGCAGCTGGATCACGCCGTCCAGCATGGCCTGCACGCCCTTGTTCTTGAACGCGGAGCCGCAGTAGACCGGGATCACTTCGACCTTCAGGGTGCGCTCGCGCAGACCGGCAATGATCTCGGCTTCGGACAGGTCACCCTCGTTGAGGTACTTGTCCATCAGCTCTTCGCTGGCTTCCGCCGCCGCTTCCACCATGAAGGCGCGATCCGACGCCGCCTTGTCGGCCAGCTCGGCCGGAATATCGCGGTATTCGAACTTGGTACCCTGCGAAGCAACATCCCAGTGGATGTACTTCATCTTCAGCAGGTCGATGACGCCCTCGAAGCCGTCTTCAGCACCGACCGGCACCTGCATCGGCACCGGGTAGGCACCCAGGCGCGTCTTCAGCTGGTCGACGACCTTGAAGAAGTCGGCACCGGTGCGGTCCATCTTGTTGACGAACGCGAGACGCGGCACGGCGTACTTGTTGGCCTGGCGCCACACGGTCTCGGACTGCGGCTGCACGCCACCGACGGCGCACAGCACGAACACCGCGCCATCGAGCACGCGCAGCGAACGCTCGACTTCAATGGTGAAGTCGACGTGGCCGGGGGTATCAATGATGTTGAAGCGGTGCTGCGGCAGGGACTTGTCCATGCCGGTCCAGAACGCCGTGGTGGCGGCGGACGTGATGGTGATGCCGCGCTCCTGCTCCTGCTCCATCCAGTCCATGGTCGCGGCGCCGTCGTGCACTTCACCGATCTTGTGGCTGACGCCGGTGTAGAACAGGATGCGCTCGGACGTGGTGGTCTTGCCGGCGTCGATGTGCGCCATGATGCCGAAGTTGCGGTAACGCTCGATGGGAGTGGTGCGAGCCACGACAGTCTCTCTTTTCTGATGGAGGGCCGGCGGGATGCCAGGGCCTTCCGTGGAGGGCGATCTTTAGATGGCCGAATGCCGCCTTTCGGCGGCCTTCGGGGCGGGACGCTGGAGTGCGCCCCAGGGACACCTAGATGGTGCCGAAGGCCCTTGCACGCAAGGGCCCGGAGGCCGTTACCAGCGGTAGTGCGCGAACGCCTTGTTCGCTTCCGCCATGCGGTGGGTCTCTTCACGCTTCTTGATGGCGCCGCCACGGTTCTCGGAGGCGTCCAGCAGCTCGGCGGCCAGCTTGCGCGGCATGGTGTTCTCGCCACGCTTGCGCGCGGACTCGATCAGCCAGCGCATCGCCAGCGCCATGCGGCGCGAGGAACGCACTTCGACCGGCACCTGGTAGGTGGCGCCGCCGACGCGGCGCGACTTCACTTCGACCGCCGGGGACACGTTGTCCAGCGCCTTCTCGACCAGCTCGAGGGCGTTGGGGTTCTTTTCGCCGATGACGTCCATGGCGCCGTACACGATCTTCTCGGCGACCGACTTCTTGCCGCTCAGCATCACCATGTTGATGAAGCGGGCAATCGTCTGGCTGCCGTGCTTGGGGTCCGGCAGGATTTCACGTTGGGGGGCAGAGCCTTTGCGCGACATGATTCTTTTTCCTTAAGCCTTGGGACGCTTGGCGCCGTACTTGGAACGGCCCTGGCGACGCTTGGCGACGCCAGAGGCGTCGAGCGAGCCGCGCACGGTGTGGTAGCGCACGCCCGGCAGGTCCTTCACTCGACCGCCACGCACGAGCACCACGGAGTGCTCCTGCAGGTTGTGGCCTTCACCGCCGATGTAGCTGATGATTTCTTCCTGATTGGTCAGGCGCACCTTGGCGACCTTGCGAAGGGCCGAGTTCGGCTTCTTCGGAGTCGTCGTGTAGACGCGGGTGCACACGCCGCGACGCTGCGGGCAGTTGTCCAGCGCGGGCGACTGGCTCTTGTACGTGGGGGCCTGCCGCGGCTTGCGGACCAGCTGATTGACGGTTGCCATAGTGGGTTCTTCGTGTGAAGGCCGGAGCCTTGTTTGACATGAAAACGAAGGCAGGCCGCAAGACGGCCCACCTAGACGGAAAAGTATAGCCGGCAACCCGCCCGACCGTCAACGCGACGGAGGTGGGTGCCTGCCAACTGACTGCGATCCCGCCCTTCCTGGGCCGAAAACGAGGCGCGTCCTGCGCCTCTTTTCGTGGTCTGGGACGGCCCGGAGGCCGTCAGGTCGTACGGTTTAGCTGGCGCTGGACTCCTCGCCGGCTTCGTCGGTGGTGGCGACCGCAGCCGCCGGAGCCGCCTCGGCGACGCCGCCCGACAGTGCATTCACCTCGGCCTCGGTCAGACCGGAGGCGTTGCGGCGACGCTGGTTGTGGTACGCCAGTCCGGTACCGGCCGGGATCAGGCGACCCACGATGACGTTTTCCTTCAGGCCGCGCAGGCTGTCGCGGGTGCCGCGGACGGCCGCTTCGGTCAGCACGCGGGTGGTCTCCTGGAAGGAGGCCGCCGAGATGAACGACTCGGTCGCCAGCGAGGCCTTGGTGATGCCCAGCAGCACCGGGTCGTACTTGGCCGGCAGCTCGTTGCGGGCGATCAGCTTGGCGTTCTCTTCGATGAAGCGCTGCTTCTCGATCTGCTCGCCTGCCAGGAACTTGCTGTTGCCGGCATCGGTGATTTCCACCTTGCGCAGCATCTGGCGGGTGATCACCTCGATGTGCTTGTCGTTGATCTTCACGCCCTGAAGGCGGTAGACATCCTGGATCTCCTTGACCAGGTAGGCCGCCAGCGGCTCGACACCCAGCAGGCGCAGGATGTCCTGCGGGCTCGGCTCGCCGTCCACGATGGTTTCGCCCTTGGCCACGTGCTCGCCTTCGAACACGATGATCTGGCGGAACTTCGGAATCAGCTCCTCGTGCTCGGAACCGTCGGTGTCCTTGATGATCAGGCGCTGCTTGCCCTTGGTGTCCTTGCCGAAGCTGATGACGCCGGAGCGCTCGGCGAGGATCGCCGGGTCCTTCGGCTTGCGGGCCTCGAACAGGTCGGCCACGCGCGGCAGACCACCGGTGATGTCGCGGGTCTTGGACGCTTCCTGCGGCACCTTGGTGACCACGTCGCCCACGCCGACGGGCGCGCCGTCCTGCAGGTTGACGATCGAACGCGGCGGCAGCAGGTACTGCGCCGGCAGGTCGGTACCCGGGATGCTCAGGTCCTTGCCGTCCTTGTCCACGATGCGGACGATCGGACGCAGATCCTTGCCCTGCGAACCGCGACGCTTCGGATCGGTGATCTCGCGCGACGCCAGGCCGGTCAGGTCGTCGGTCTTCTCGATGACGGTGACGCCGTCGACGAAGTCCACGAAGCGCACGAAACCGGCGACTTCCGACACGATCGGGTGGTTATGCGGGTCCCAGTTGGCCACGGCCTGGCCGGCGGTGATCTGGGCGCCGTCCTTGACGTTGATGGTGGCGCCGTAGGGCAGCTTGTAGCGCTCGCGCTCGCGACCGTGGCCGTCGAGCACCGACAGTTCGCCCGAACGCGAGACCGCGACCAGGCTGCCGTTGGCGTGTTCGACGAACTTGAGGTTGTTGAACTTGATCGAGCCGGTCGTCTTGACGGTGATGTTGTCCACCGCCGCCGCACGCGATGCCGCACCACCGATGTGGAACGTACGCATGGTCAGCTGGGTGCCGGGCTCGCCGATCGACTGCGCGGCGATGACGCCGACCGCTTCGCCGATGTTGACGATGTGGCCACGGGCCAGGTCGCGGCCGTAGCAGTGCGCGCACACGCCGAAGGTCGATTCGCAGGTGATGGTGGAACGCACCTTCAGGGCCTGCACGCCGGCATCTTCCAGCTTCTGCACCCACGCTTCGTCCAGCAGCGTGTTGCGGGTGACGATCGGATCCTCGTCGTTGCCCGGCAGGAACACGTCCTCGGCCACGATGCGGCCCAGCACGCGGTCGCGCAGCGGCTCGACCACGTCGCCGCCTTCCACGATCGGGGTCATGGTCAGGCCTTCGTTGCCACCGCAGTCGACTTCGGTGATCACCACGTCCTGCGCCACGTCGACCAGGCGGCGGGTCAGGTAACCCGAGTTCGCCGTCTTCAGCGCGGTATCGGCCAGACCCTTGCGGGCGCCGTGGGTGGAGTTGAAGTACTCCTGCACGTTCAGGCCTTCGCGGAAGTTCGCCTTGATGGGCGTCTCGATGATCGAACCGTCGGGACGGGCCATCAGGCCGCGCATGCCGGCCAGCTGGCGGATCTGCGCCTGGCTACCACGGGCGCCGGAGTCGGCCATGATGTACAGCGAGTTCATCGACTTTTCGTTGATGGTCTCGCCCTTGGCGTTCTGCACCTTGTCGGTACCGATGGTGTCCATCATCGCCTTGGCGATGCGCTCGTTGGTGCGCGACCAGATGTCGACCACCTTGTTGTAGCGCTCGCCGGCGGTGACCAGGCCGCTCTGGTACTGCTCCTGGATTTCCAGCACTTCCTGTTCGGCTTCGCCCAGGATGCCCTTCTTCTCGGCCGGGATCAGCATGTCGTCGATGCCGATGGAGACGCCGGCGCGCGTGGCGTACGCGAAGCCGGTGTACATCAGCTTGTCGGCGAACACGACCGTGTCCTTCAGGCCCAGCATGCGGTAGCTGGAGTTGATCAGGCGGCTGATGGCCTTCTTGTTCAACTCGGTGTTGACCAGGGCGAACGGCAGGCCTTCCGGCAGGATCTCGGCCAGCAGCGCGCGACCGATCGTGGTGTCCACGATGCTGGACTGCTGGCTGCGGCCGCCGTCCTCGTCGATCACGGTGCCGCTGATGCGGACCTTGACCTTGGCGTGCAGCTCGACGGCGCGGTTGTCGTAGGCGCGCTTGACCTCGGCGATGTTGGCGAACGCCATGCCCTCGCCCTTCTTGTTCTCCAGCGCGCGGGTCATGTAGTACAGGCCCAGCACGACGTCCTGCGACGGCACGATGATCGGCTCGCCGTTGGCCGGCGACAGGATGTTGTTGGACGACATCATCAGCGCGCGCGCTTCCAGCTGCGCCTCCAGCGACAGCGGCACGTGCACGGCCATCTGGTCACCGTCGAAGTCGGCGTTGAACGCGGTGCAGACCAGCGGGTGCAGCTGGATGGCCTTGCCTTCGATCAGCACCGGCTCGAACGCCTGGATGCCCAGGCGGTGCAGCGTCGGCGCACGGTTCAGCAGCACCGGGTGCTCGCGGATGACCTCTTCCAGGATGTCCCAGACGTCGGCTTCTTCGCGCTCGACCAGCTTCTTGGCGGCCTTGATGGTGGTGGCCAGGCCACGACGCTGCAGCTTGGCGAACACGAACGGCTTGAACAGCTCCAGCGCCATCTTCTTCGGAAGGCCGCACTCGTGCAGGCGCAGGGTCGGACCGACCACGATGACCGAACGGCCGGAGTAGTCGACGCGCTTGCCCAGCAGGTTCTGGCGGAAGCGGCCCTGCTTGCCCTTGATCATGTCGGCCAGCGACTTCAGCGGGCGCTTGTTGGTGCCTGTGATGGCGCGGCCGCGACGGCCGTTGTCCATCAGGGCGTCCACCGACTCCTGCAGCATGCGCTTTTCGTTGCGCACGATGATGTCCGGCGCGTTGAGCTCCAGCAGGCGGCGCAGGCGGTTGTTGCGGTTGATGACGCGGCGGTACAGGTCGTTGAGATCGGAGGTCGCGAAGCGACCGCCATCCAGCGGGACCAGCGGACGCAGGTCCGGCGGCAGCACCGGCAGCACGGTCATGACCATCCATTCCGGACGGTTGCCCGACTCCAGGAACGCTTCCATCAGCTTGATGCGCTTGGTGAGGCGCTTGAGCTTGGTCTCCGAACCGGTGCTGGCGATGTCTTCGCGCAGGTTGACCATCTCGGCCTGCAGGTCGATCGTGCGCAGCAGGTCGTAGACGGCCTCGGCGCCCATGGCGGCGTCGAAGTCGTCGCCGTGTTCCTGGCGCGCCTGCATGAACTGCTCTTCGGTCAGCAGCTGGCGGCGCTCGAGCGAGGTCAGGCCCGGCTCGGTGACGACATAGGCTTCGAAGTACAGCACGCGCTCGATGTCGCGCAGGGTCATGTCCAGCATCAGGCCGATGCGCGAGGGCAGCGACTTGAGGAACCAGATGTGCGCGACCGGGCTGGCCAGGTCGATGTGGCCCATGCGCTCACGGCGCACCTTGGCCAGCGTCACTTCCGTGCCGCACTTCTCGCAGACCACGCCGCGGTGCTTCATGCGCTTGTACTTGCCGCACAGGCACTCGTAGTCCTTGATCGGGCCGAAGATGGCCGAGCAGAACAGGCCGTCGCGTTCCGGCTTGAAGGTACGGTAGTTGATGGTTTCCGGCTTCTTCACTTCGCCGAAGGACCACGAACGGATCAGGTCCGGCGAGGCCAGCGCGATCTTGATCGCATCGAAGTCCAGCGTCTGGCGCTGCTGGTTGAAGAGGTTGAGCAGGTCTTTCATTTTGTTTCTCCGTCAGGAGGAAGCTTTGTCGATGGCGGGGTGACCGGGGACGAACGGCGCAGCGGCAGGTCAGTGCCGCCGCGCCACGGCGGTCAGTCTTCCAGTTCCATGTTGATGGCGAGCGAGCGGATTTCCTTCACCAGCACGTTGAAGGACTCCGGCATGCCCGCGACCATCTCGTGGGCACCATCGACGATGTTCTTGTACATCTGGTTGCGGCCCTGCACGTCGTCCGACTTGACCGTCAGCATTTCCTGCAGGGTGTGCGCCGCGCCGTAGGCTTCCAGCGCCCAGACTTCCATTTCACCGAAGCGCTGGCCGCCGAACTGCGCCTTGCCGCCCAGCGGCTGCTGGGTGACGAGCGAGTACGGACCGGTCGAACGCGCGTGCATCTTGTCGTCGACCAGGTGGTTGAGCTTCAGCATGTGCATGTAGCCGACCGTGGTGTGGCGATCGAACGCCTCGCCGGTGCGGCCGTCGTACAGCTGCGTCTGGCCGCTGATCGGCAGGTCGGCGAGTTCGAGCATGTGCTTGATCTCGGTTTCCGCAGCACCGTCGAACACCGGCGTCGCCATCGGCACGCCGTCGGTCAGATTCTTGGCCAGCGCGATCAGTTCGGCATCGCTGAACTGGTCCAGGTCCACGCGGTCCTCGCCCAGTTTCTGGTCGTGGTTGTAGATCTGGGTCAGGAACTTGCGCAGGTCGGCGACCTTGGCCTGGGCTTCCAGCATGTTCTGGATCTTGCGACCCAGTCCCTTGGCGGCCCAGCCCAGGTGCACTTCCAGCACCTGGCCGATGTTCATGCGCGACGGCACGCCCAGCGGGTTCAGCACGATGTCGACGGTCTCGCCCGTGGCCATGTACGGCATGTCCTCGACCGGCACGATCGTCGACACGACACCCTTGTTGCCGTGGCGGCCAGCCATCTTGTCGCCCGGCTGGATGCGGCGCTTCACGGCCAGATAGACCTTGACCATCTTCAGCACGCCCGGGGCGAGGTCGTCGCCGGCGGTGATCTTGCCGCGCTTGTCGGCGAAGCGACGCTCGAATTCCTTCTCGTGCGCCTGGATCTGCATCTGGGCGCGCTCGATGGCGTCGGACGCATCATCGTCCTTCATGCGCAGGGTGAACCACTCGGCCTTCTTCAGGCTGTCGAGGTAGGCGTCGGTGATGGCGTCACCCTTCTTCAGCGCGCCCGGACCGCCGTTGGCGACCTTGCCGACCAGCTGCGAGCGCAGGCGGGCGTAGATGGCGCCTTCGAGGATACGGAACTGGTCGTCGAAGTCCTTCTTGACGCGCTTGATCTCGTTTTCCTCGATCTGGCGCGCGCGCTTGTCCTTCTCGATGCCGTCGCGGGTGAAGACCTGCACGTCGATGACGGTGCCGTCCATGCCCGGCGGCACGCGCAGCGAGCTGTCCTTCACGTCGGAGGCCTTCTCGCCGAAGATCGCGCGCAGCAGCTTTTCTTCCGGGGTCAGCTGGCTCTCGCCCTTCGGCGTGACCTTGCCGACCATGATGTCGCCGGCGCGCACTTCGGCGCCGATGTACACCACGCCGCTCTCGTCGAGGCGGTTCAGCGCCTGCTCGGAGACGTTCGGGATGTCGGCGGAGATTTCTTCCGGTCCCAGCTTGGTGTCGCGCGCGACGCAGGTCAGCTCTTCGATGTGGATCGTGGTGTAGCGATCCTCTTCCACCACGCGCTCGGAGAGCAGGATGGAGTCTTCGAAGTTGTAGCCGTTCCACGGCATGAACGCGATCAGCATGTTCTGGCCCAGCGCCAGCTCGCCGATGTCGGTCGACGGACCGTCGGCCAGCACGTCGCCGCGCGCGACCACGTCGCCCACGTTCACCAGCGGACGCTGGTTGATGCAGGTGTTCTGGTTGGAGCGCGTGTACTTGATCAGCGAGTAGATGTCGACGCCGGCATCGGTTTCGCCGGAGATCTCGACCTCGTTGACCTTCACCACGATGCGGCCGGCGTCGATCTGCTCGACCACGCCGCCACGGCGGGCATTGACGGTGACGCCGGAGTCGCGCGCCACGGCACGCTCGATGCCGGTACCGACCAGCGGCTTCTGCGCACGCAGCGTCGGCACGGCCTGGCGCTGCATGTTGGCGCCCATCAGTGCGCGGTTGGCGTCATCGTGCTCCAGGAACGGCACCAGCGCCGCCGCGACCGACACGGTCTGCATGGGCGAGACGTCCATATAGTCCACTTCGCCCGGCGGCTTGAGCAGCGATTCGCCCTGGTAACGGCACGGCACGAACTGCTCGGTCAGGCGGCTCTTGGCGTCGTGCAGCGCGTTGGCCTGCGCGATGACGTACTCGTTTTCCTCGATCGCCGACAGGTATTCGATCTCGTCGGTGATCGTGCCGTCCACGACCTTGCGGTACGGGGTTTCGAGGAAGCCGTAGCTGTTGGTGCGCGCGTACACGGCCAGCGAGTTGATCAGGCCGATGTTCGGGCCTTCCGGCGTCTCGATGGTGCAGACGCGGCCGTAGTGGGTCGGGTGCACGTCGCGGACTTCGAAACCGGCGCGCTCGCGGGTCAGGCCGCCCGGGCCCAGGGCCGAGACGCGACGCTTGTGCGTGACTTCCGACAGCGGATTGTTCTGGTCCATGAACTGCGACAGCTGCGAGGAGCCGAAGAACTCCTTGATCGCGGCGGCCACCGGCTTGGCGTTGATCAGCTCCTGCGGGGTCAGGCCTTCGGACTCGGCCATCGACAGGCGCTCCTTCACCGCGCGCTCGACGCGGACCAGGCCCACGCGGAACACGTTCTCGGCCATTTCGCCGACCGAACGCACGCGGCGGTTGCCCAGGTGGTCGATGTCGTCCACGGTGCCGCGGCCATTGCGGATCTCGGTCAGGACCTTGATGACGTCCAGGATGTCCGAGGTCTCGCCCAGGCTGGCGACCAGGCGCTTGGCCTCTTCGTCATTGCGCGCGCCGAAGTACTTCTTGTCGTACAGCACGGCTTCGCCAGTGGTTTCCTTGCGGCCCACGCGGCGGTTGAACTTCATGCGGCCGACGTTGGACAGGTCGTAGCGCTCGAAGGTGAAGAACAGGTTGTGGAACAGGTTCTGCGCGGCGTCCTTGGTCGGCGGCTCGCCGGGACGCATCATGCGGTAGATCTCGACCAGCGCTTCCAGCTGAGTCTTGGTCGGGTCGATGCGCAGCGTGTTGGACAGGTACGGACCACGATCCAGGTCGTTGACCCACAGCGTGCCCACGGCGTCCACGCCGGCCTTGCGGAACTTGGCCAGCTGGTCGTCGGTGATCTCGTCGTTGGCGGCGGCCAGCAGCTCGCCGGTGTTGGCATCGATCACGTCGTGCGACAGGATGCGGCCGACCAGGTATTCGTCGGGCACGGCCAGTGCGGCGATGCCGGACTGCTCAAGCTGCTTCACGTGGCGCGCGGTGATGCGCTTGCCGGCTTCCACGATGACCTTGTCGCCATCGGCCAGGTCGAAGTTCAGCGTCTCGCCGCGCAGGCGCTCGGCGACCAGCTCCAGCTGCACGCCTTCCGGCAGGATGTGGAAGGTGTTGACGTCGAAGAACTCGTTGAGCATCTCCTCGTTGGAGTAGCCCAGCGCGCGCAGCAGGATCGAGACCGGCAGCTTGCGGCGACGGTCGATGCGGGTGAACAGCGCGTCCTTCGGGTCGAACTCGAAGTCCAGCCAGGAGCCGCGGTAGGGAATGATGCGGGCGCTGTACAGCAGCTTGCCCGAGCTGTGCGTCTTGCCGCGGTCGTGGTCGAAGAAGACGCCCGGCGAACGGTGCAGCTGCGAGACGATGACGCGCTCGGTGCCGTTGACGATGAAGGTGCCGTTGTCGGTCATGAGCGGGATTTCGCCCAGGTAGACCTCCTGCTCCTTCACGTATTTGATGGCCTTGGTCGACGACTCGCGGTCGTAGATCACCAGGCGCACGGTCACGCGCAGCGGAGCACCGTAGCTCAGGCCACGGTTGCGGCACTCGCGCTCGTCGAACACGGGCTCGCCGAGCTTGTAGCCGACGTATTCCAGCGCGGCGTTGCCGCTGTAGCTGGCGATCGGGAAGACCGACTTCAGCGCGGCATGCAGGCCACGGTCTTCGCGCTTGGCGGCGTCGGTGTGCTCCTGCAGGAACTCACGGTAGGAATCGACCTGGATGGCGAGCAGGAACGGGACCTCGAGGATCGACCGCTGCTTGCCGAAATCCTTGCGGATGCGCTTCTTTTCGGTGAACGAATATGTCGTCATGTGACTGTGCCTCTGGCGGCGTGGGGCGCGCGTCCGCGACCACACGGGTGACATTCTTTCGAACGGGGGAATTTCCAGTTGGAAGTCGCTGGTATTGCCGGCACCAGCACGCCTTCTGCCGCTACTTCCAACTACAAACTCGTTTGGGCGGGAATCGGGAATAGGGAATGGAGAATCGCTGGCGAGCGGACGACGACGTTGCGCTCTTGCGATTCCCTATTCCCTATTCCCTCTTCCCGTTGAAACGACCGAAGGCCAGGGGCTTTCGCCCCCGGCCTCGGGTTGTCGCCTGAGTGGACCGGCGACGGATACGACTTACTTGACTTCGACGCTCGCACCAGCGGCTTCGAGGTCCTTCTTGAACTTGTCGGCGTCTTCCTTCGAGATGCCTTCCTTCAGCACGCCACCGGCTTCGGTGAGGTCCTTGGCTTCCTTCAGGCCCAGGCCGGTGATGGCGCGGACAGCCTTGATGACGTCGACCTTCTTGGCACCGGCGTCCTTCAGGACGATGGTGAACTCGGTCTGCTCTTCGACCGGGGCGGCAGCGGCGGCCGGACCGGCAGCAGCGGCGACCGGGGCGGCGGCGGAGACGCCGAACTTCTCTTCGATGGCCTTGACCAGCTCCATCACTTCCATCAGGGTCTTGCCGGCAATGGCGTCGACGATCTGTTCGTTGGAAAGGGACATTGTGTTTACCTTTGGAAATTATCTGGGATTAGGGTTCGTAGAACCGTAAAGACGTCGAACTCAGGCTTCAGCCGGGGCTTCGGCAGCGGCTTCCGCCGGCGCTTCACCACCACCCTGCTTGTCGGCCACGGCCTTGACGGCGCGGGCGAACATGGACGCAGGTTCGGCCAGCACGCGGGCCAACATGGCCAGCGCCTGATCGCGGGTCGGCAGCGATGCCAGCACGTCCACATGGCTGGCCGGATACAGCTGGCCACCCACGGAGACGACCTTCGGCAGCAGCTTGTCGTTGCCCTTGGCGAATTCCTTGATCAGGCGACCGGCGGCGCCGGGCTCCTCGGTCGAAAACGCATACAGCAGCGGACCGACGAGCTTGTCCTGGACAACCTCGAACTCGGTACCGGCGACGGCACGCACGGCCAGCGTGTTCTTGACAACTTTCAAGTACACGCCGGTTTCGCGGGCCTTCTTGCGCATCGCGGTCATCTGGGTGACCGAGGTGCCTGCGTATTCGGCAGCGACCAGGGAGTGCGCCTTGGCGGCGACGTCTGCCAGTTCGGCGACTACTTCTTGCTTCTGGGACAGATTGAGAGCCATACACTCCTCACTAATTGACTCCGCTCGCGGCTCCTGCCGCTCGCGGTCCTGGACGGCGTCCATCCTGGATGCCGGGGACTTGCGGTCCCGTCGGTGGCCTGTCTGACTGGCCGGCCTTGCGGCCAGCACCAGAAAACTTCCAGAAGGCGGCACCATCTGCGCAGGTTCACTCCCTTGCGGGGGTGGATTAAGCGATCCCGCTAGCCACGACGGCGATTCCCTGCCAACACGAGCCTCCCTGCCCGTCGTCGTTGCGCGCTGACCGCACCTGCGGTCTTTGACGGCTGTCGCCTGCACCGGAGACCGGCCTGGGCGACTGCCCTCAAAAGGCTGGGAACGAGTGGTGAGGAAGAAAAACGAGCGGGCCTTGGCAGTGCCGCTTCTACTCGTTTCTCACTCCTCTCCCCTCACTCCTGTTTGTTGCTTATTTCAGGGACAGCGAGGACTGGTCGACGGTGACGCCGGGACCCATGGTCGAGCTGACCGAAATCTTCTGCAGGTACTGACCCTTGGAGGTGGCCGGCTTGGCCTTCACCAGATCGATCAGCAGCGCCTGCAGGTTCGACTTCAGCGCTTCGTCTTCGAAGCTGGCCTTGCCGATGGTGCAGTGGATGATGCCGGCCTTGTCGGTGCGGTAGCGCACCTGGCCCGACTTGGCGTTCTTGACCGCCTCGGCCGGGTTCGGCGACACGGTGCCGACCTTCGGGTTGGGCATCAGGCCACGCGGGCCCAGCACCGTACCGAGCTTACCGACCACGCGCATCGCGTCCGGCGTGGCGATGACCACGTCGTAGTTGATGTCGCCGGCCAGCATCTTCTCGGCCAGGTCGTCCATGCCGACGGCCTCGGCGCCTGCGGCGGCAGCTTCGTCGGCCTTGGCGCCGGCCGGGGCGAACACCGCCACGCGGACCGACTTGCCGGTGCCGGCGGGCAGCACGGTGGAACCGCGCACCTGCTGGTCGGACTTCTTGGCGTCCACGCCCAGGCGCACGGCCACGTCGACGGACTCGACGAACTTGGACTTGACCGCGGTCTTGATGATCTTCAGGGCCTCGTCAATGGCGTACGCCTTGCCGGGGGTCACGGCGGCCAGGATGGCCTTCTGTCGCTTGTTCTGTGCCATTTCTTAACCCTCTACCGTCAGGCCCATGGAGCGGGCCGAACCCGCGATCGTGCGCACCGCTGCGTCCAGGTCGGCCGCGGTCAGGTCGGGTTCCTTCGCCTTGGCGATGTCCTCGAGCTGCTTGCGGGTGACCTTGCCCACCTTCTCGGTGTTCGGGCGCTTGGAGCCGGACGTGATGCCGACGGCCTTCTTCAGCAGGATCGACGCCGGCGGCGTCTTCGTGATGAAGGTGAAGGTACGGTCGGAATAGGCCGTGATGACCACCGGAATCGGCAGGCCAGGCTCCAGCTTCTGCGTGGCGGCGTTGAACGCCTTGCAGAATTCCATGATGTTCAGGCCGCGCTGACCCAGCGCAGGACCGACCGGCGGCGAGGGGTTGGCCTGACCGGCCTTCACCTGCAGCTTGATGTAACCGACAACTTTCTTTGCCATGTGAGTACTCTCCGGGTGCTAGCGCCTGGGTTTCAGGCTCCCCATCGGACCGGGAAAATCACGCGTCCCGGCATCGCGTTTTCTCGAACGCGCCAATGGCCACCCGAAGGCGGCCATGGCTCCTGCCCGGCATCGCCGTCAGGGAGCCGCGCAGTATATCAGGGTTTCACGGACCCGGCTGAATGCGCCGGACCGCCCGGATCAGGCCTTCTCGACCTGCCCGAATTCCAGTTCCACTGGAGTGGAGCGACCGAAGATCAGCACTGCAACGCGCAGGCGGCTCTTCTCGTAATTGACTTCCTCGACCACGCCGTTGAAGTCGTTGAACGGACCATCGGTGACGCGGACCATCTCGCCCGGCTCGAACAGCACCTTGGGCTTGGGCTTCTCGACGCCTTCCTGGACGCGATCCAGGATGGCAGCCGCCTCTTCGTCGCGGATCGGCAGCGGACGGTCGGCGGTACCACCGATGAAACCGAGCACCTTGGAGGTGTCCTTCACCAGGTGCCAGCTCTCGTTGTCCATGCGCGGGATGCCCGCTTCGTCATGGGTCTCGATCTGCACCAGCACGTAACCGGGGAAGAACTTGCGCTCGGAACGGCGCTTCTGGCCGGAGCGCATCTCGATGACCTCTTCGGTCGGGACGAGGACGTCGCCGAACTTCTCCTGCATGCCGTCGCGGACGATGCGGTCGCGCAGGGCCTGGGCCACCGACTTCTCGAAGCCCGAATAGGCATGGACGACGTACCAACGCTTCACTGCGGCTCTCTCCTCAACGACCAAAATTCAGGAACAGCTCGATCGCCTTCTGGATGCCGAAATCGAAGGCGGCCAGGATCAGGCTGAGAATGATCACCACGATGACGACCACCCACGTCGTACGGGTCGCCTCCTCGCGGGTCGGCCACACGACCTTGCGCAGCTCGAAACGGGACTCGGACAGGAACTCGCGGGTGTCGCGACCCTTGCCGGTCTGCAGGAACACCAGCGCACCCAGCACCAAGCCCGCCACCACCGCCAGCGCACGCACCGGCGTGGCCCATTGGCCGTTGAACCACCACCATGCCACCAGACCACCGACGACCAGCGCCAGCGCCAGGACGTACTTGGCGATGTCGCCTGCGGGCGTGGCGGCTTTGGATTGTTCGACCTTGCTGTTCAAGTCAGTTGTCGCTCTTTAGCTCTGGAGGAGTACCGGGATTCCGGACTCCGCGGGGAAGGAAGTGGCACGCCAGGAGGGACTCGAACCCCCAACCTGCGGTTTTGGAGACCGCTGCTCTGCCAATTGAGCTACTGGCGTATCGATAAACTACAACCTTCCCTTAGACGGCGAAGGCGGACCGAGGTTCCGGTCCGCCCTTGTCGCTTCATCAGGCCTCAGATCCCCGCCTGCGCGGGGATGACGGCCTGACAAAGCCGGGCGGGCARYGCCCGCCCGGGTCAGGACGTCACTTGATGATCTTGGCCACCACGCCGGCGCCGACGGTACGGCCGCCTTCGCGGATCGCGAAACGCAGGCCTTCGTCCNGCCCGCCCGGGTCAGGACGTCACTTGATGATCTTGGCCACCACGCCGGCGCCGACGGTACGGCCGCCTTCGCGGATCGCGAAACGCAGGCCTTCGTCCATCGCCACCGGGTTGATCAGCGTCACCACCATCTTGATGTTGTCGCCCGGCATGACCATCTCCACGCCTTCCGGCAGCGTCACCGCACCGGTGATGTCGGTCGTGCGGAAGTAGAACTGCGGACGGTAACCCTTGAAGAACGGGGTGTGGCGACCGCCTTCGTCCTTGCTCAGCACGTAGACTTCRGCTTCGAACTCGGTGTGCGGGGTGATCGAA
>NZ_LMHA01000004.1 GCF_001427635.1 Pseudoxanthomonas sp. Root65 | reverse complement strand
GGGTATCGGTGTAGTAGATCCTCTGCCTGCGCTTCACCCGCAACACTCCTGCTGCCTATGCAGCTATCCGTGTGTTGCGTCGATCATATGAATCCGCGACCCAGAGCGAACATCGCCACCTGTCGCAGGGCAGCGCACCCTGGCTCGCGTCATCCGCGTGTCTCTTGTTGGTCAGCTTTCTTGGCCGGAGCCTTCAGCCTAATGTCGATGCGTATCGAATGGTAGGTCGCCGCTCCGCCTCTGGTCTATTAAATGCACCCGCATAGGACAATCACTTGAGCTCCAAAGAGTGCTTGAGGAAGAAAAAAAGGTGGGGGCGTATTCACCCGGTAGAGGAGCCCCCAAGTATCTCAATGTCCACTTCCTAGTACTGACGATCACTTCTGCTGAGGCTATTTGCTGATGGCGCAATCAGTAGGGCTGAGTTGAGCCCTACGGAAGCACTGGACGCGACTGACACTCCGCCTTAATGCGGAATAACGATGCCGGGAGTTTGGTGGCCAGAAAGGCTGGCAATTGCAGTGCCCGGTGGCGTACGTGCCAAAGATAGACGCAGGTCGAGCGGGGCTCTGCAGCCAGCGCGGTTCGCTGTTTCACTGCGCGCGGTGAGTTTGTCGGCGCCGACATCCATACTGTTGCTGCACCCAGTCTCGGTATGGTGGAGATATTCGGCGCCGTACTCAGTGTTGGTATGACTGCCGTTCCCGACAGCACTGACGATGCTGGACCAGATGCGAAGGATGATGTCGTCGCGCGCAGCGCGTCGCGGTTGGGAATCAAGGGCATGGACCCATGAACTAGAATCGGCGCGGACACGATTTCGCTTCTTTCCAGAGCGCCAATGGCGATCGACTGTGTTGGCCTCGAACGAGCCTGTGGCTGGTCCAGAATGACTTTCGCTCGCGTGGGTGGATCGAAGAGCGGCAATCGTTGCGGCGAAGGGAACGGAGTGCCGGGAGCGTCCGGAGGCATGACGTTGCCGTTGCCGATCAACGGGCTGCCGTCGGCGGGACGCAGGTTCCGATTCGCGATGTCGGTGAGTCGGGGGTCATCCCCCCGCAGCGTTCGGCCCCATTCGGGACTGCCAGGCACGCCTTTCGCAGTGGTCTGCACCCAGTTATCGCCGCCCGATACATTTCGGACGCCATCCACCCAAGGGCGCCTATCGGTGAAGCCGCAGCTGGGCGTGTCGACCGAGTTGTTCTCGCCCACAATCGTCGGTGCGCCGCCCGGTTGATAGATGGCGTTGTTGTGCATCTCCAAGCCCCTCAACCCAAGTTGCACGTAGATGGCGTTCGAATTGCCGGGGCGATCAATGAGCACTGTGTTGTTCACCATCCGCACCAGACCGCGGCTACGGCCATTGAGATCGCCACCCAGACGGATCGCATGGCTCCAGCTGGATTTGTGCACGATCACGTTGCCGAGCAGCTCCGAATCGCCGGCAATCGGCGGGGGTGTACCGTTCGACCAGGCTGCGCAATCCGGCCCGATGAGTTCGATCTCCTGATAGAAAGAATTCTCGAACCAGTTGTAGTGGATCTCGTTGCGGTTGTGCCGGCTCTTCAGCAGATTGCCGCCTTTTCCGTCATGGATGTAGTTGAAGCGCATGCGGAAGATGGCGCCAGGATAGCGCTCGGTATCGGCCGTCACGTAGATGGGGTGACGTTGATCGTTGGCGCCGGCATTGAATATTTCGCTGTATTCCAGCGTAAGCGATCCTGCATTGTGGTCGGCAGCAATCAGCCCGTGAGCCGGACAGTCGCGGATAATCAAGTCGCGCAATACCAGATCGTGCGCTTCGCTGAAAACGCAACTCTTCTTTCCGCCGCCACCGCCGGTGATCTCAAAGCCCTCGAACACCACGTGATTGGACTGCTCGAACTTGATCACGTGGTCGCCGCTGCCCATCGTCAGCATGGGACGCTTGCCGTTGATCGCCAGACCCACGATCCGCACGGGATTGCCGGGTGCGCCACCATCATCGCTACGCATTTTGATGCCGACATCGCCCGAGCTCGTGTAGGTGGCATTGCCGTCCACCTCAACGATGTCGCCTGGTTTGAGGTCGACATTGGCTGCGGAGAAGAGCGCGGAAAGAGACGGGTACTGCTTGCCGGAGCCGGCGGGTCCCACCGTGTACTTGGCGGCGATGGCTGGGGCGGCCGGTGCGCTGAGCAGCAGGGCGAGCGTCCAGAGAGATCGAGTACGCATCGTTCTGCTCCATCGTGGGATAGCGGCATTTTTGCGGCTTAGCCCCCGGGCGGCGTACTGCCATTAGTGAGCATTCCTACCTGTCGTATCCGGAAAATGCGGACTGCTTCACGCTCTATGGATGCCGTGGTGCGCCATGCGTGGACCTCCTAACGAAAGACAGGGGAATCCCTGACGGGGCCCATGCTCCACTGCGCCTTGGGATAACCGCATGCTGGGGGAGAACGATGCGTACGCAGGTTGGGGACGTTGTGGGGTGTCGCGTTTCAAAGAGTCGCCGTGGCGGGCTAGGTCTAACGTTGCTTGTCGGGATGGCAATGCTGTTGGCCGCCTGCGGAGGCGGGAGTGGCGATGCGGTGAGCAACGCGGATTCGCCGTCGACCGGATCCGGCCTGGATAGCGCCGGCGACGTCGTGTCTCATGGTCGATCAGGCAGCGCAAGCGCATCGTTATCGGCAGCAGAAGGGCCGATTCCTCATCCGATCCTGTTCGTTACCCAGATTCCGACGCCGGGAGATCCGTTCGCCAGCCGGCTATCCACCTTCGCCAACCATATCCCCAATCTGGATAGCGTTCCGCGAGGGGGCGATCTGATGATCCGCTATCCCAATGGAACGCTCCGCAATCTAACCCAGGAAGCCGGCTTCGGCATGGAGGGGCTGCAGACGGCGGAAGCTATCGCGGTGCGCGAACCCACTGTGCACTGGGATGGCAACAAAGCAATCTTCAGCATGCTGGTAGGCGCAGCACCCAAGCAGTATCAGAGTCCGAAAAGTGTGTGGCAACTGTACGAGGTCACAGGCCTGGCCGCCGGCGCCAACGCTGTCATCACGAAGGTCGCCAATCAGCCTCAAGGCTATAACAATGTGTCGCCGCTGTACGCTAGCGACGATCGCATCCTGTTTACGTCGGATCGCCCAATGGGCGGTCTGGCCCATCTGTACCCGCATCTGGACGAGTACGAGAGTACGCCGACCATCAGCGGCATCTATGCCTTGAACCCGGCCAGCGGCGAACTGAAGCTGCTGAATCACACGCCGAGCGGCGCTTTCACCCCCACCATCGACAGCTTCGGCAGACTGATCTTCACGCGCTGGGATCATCTGCAACGGGATCAACAAGCAGAGGGCGACACCTACAAGCCGCGCAACTACGCCAGTGAGGCTACGGGTGCGGAGAAGTTGCCGCAGCAGAATGAGACGTTCCCGGAGTCCAGAAACGGAATGGAAAGCCCTTACGGCGACGTCAACGGCTTCACGACGAACCTGTTCACGCCGTGGCAGATGAACCAGGATGGCACCGGTGAGTTGACGCTCAATCACATCGGCAGACAGGAGCTGGCATACCTGGGGTATGTCGGCAGGACATTCGTCGAGGATCCCTCGCTCAGGGATGGATCGAACGATCCACCGCTGTTCCAGAACAGGAAACAGATCCGCGAGGATGGCGGCATCTTTCATGTGCGCGAGGATCCCTCCGAGGCAGGAACCTATTACGGCATCTACGCGCGCGAATTCGGCTCGCTCACGACGGATCAGATCGTCAGGTTCAATGGCGGTCCATCGCTCAATGCCGAGCAGATGGTTTTCTCCAATGCGACGCCCGCCAATCTCAACGGAGGGCGCTATCGCAATCCGCTGCCGATGTCGTCTGGCCACATCGTGGCGTCGTACACAATGAGTCCCGTCGTGAGACAGGGAATCGATCTGCGTCTGCATGCGATGACAAGAAACGGCGATGGAACGCTCGCGCTCGGCGATCCGCTGACGTCCGGCATCCACAAGACCATTTCCTGGTGGAGTCCGGATGCCAAGCTGAACTTCAGTGGCAATCTCTGGGAAATCGAGCCGGTCGAGGTAGTGGCCAGGCAGCGTCCTGCACCTGCGATATCGACGATCGATCCCATCGAAAAGGCGGTGCTTGTGGAGGAAAACGTCGATGAAGCCGCACTGCGCGCGTGGCTGGTCGCCAACAAGCTTGCACTGATCGTTACCCGCAATCAGACCAGCCGCGATCGCGGCGACAAGCAGCAGCCGTTCAATCTCGGCGTTCCGGGCGGAGTAAAGACGGTCGGCAATACGGGAAAGGTCTACGCCATCCAGCACTACCAGATCCTGCAAGGCAACCAGGTCAGGAGCTATGACAACTTCAACAAGGGGCGGCGCACCATTGCGCAACCGATGGAGGGCTCGCTCAATCCACAGAATCCCGGCGGCCCCGCCGGCAGCGTTAGGATCGCCGCTGACGGTTCCACGGCGGCCTTTGTTCCGAGCAATCGCGCGTTGACATGGCAGACCACCGACAGCGCAGGTGAACCGATCGTGCGAGAGCGCGTCTGGGTCACCCTGCAGTCTGGCGAGATCCGAACCTGTGCGGGCTGCCATGGCGAGAACTCCAGAAACCAGGCCGGACATGGCGCGCCGCTCAACAAACCGGAGGCGCTACGGGAGATTCTGAGGTACTGGAAGCAGCGTGAGAGTGGACCCATCAGGGTGAATGGCTCCCAGCCACTCGTCAGGCAGTGAACGGGCGCGGCGGGCGGAAATTATCGCTCGCCCGTGGCCCGCATTTCGGGCACGCAGCGCGTCAAACGATGCAATGTGCGTGCATGTCGCGCAGGGACAGGCCGGTCATGCCCAGAGCGGCCTGGCCGGAGAGGTCTCAAGCTCGCTGGCGAACGAGCGCAAAGTAGGCGCCGAGCGGGAGAGCCTGAAAAGACAGCGCGATGCAGATAGCGTATCGCCCTGTATGCCCGAATTCCTGAGTGCCGGATCGTCATCGCGCATTCCCAGGCGCTGCAAAACCCGCTGCGATCTAAGGTCTCTGATATCCGCAAAGGCAACGATCTCGTCCAGAAGCAGATTGTCGAATCCTGCCCTGACGGCCGCCAAGGCCGCTTCGGTAGCGAAGCCATTTCCCCAATGGGCAAACGCGAATCTCCAGTTGACCTCGATGCAGGGTGAGTGCGTGGCATTAAGGTTTGGGGCGTTGAGTCCGGCGAAGCCAATCCATTCACGCGTGTCCTTGCGCTCGACTGCCCACAGCCCCCATCCGAACCGGCTTATATGATCGCGCCAGCCATCCATCGCGCTTGCGCTCTGGTAGGAAGTGAGCGTCGGGGAACGTCTCATGACGCGAGGATCCGCATTCATCGCGGCCAGCGGACCGATGTCCGCCGATCGCCACTGACGGAGCTGCAATCGCTCTGTGAGGAAATGGGCGGGAAAGCGTAGATAGGTTGGATGACGGCTCAGCATGGCCTGGCAATGGGTTTCGGTGGACGCAAAGGTCTTGCAGACCAGCCGAACCTTTTATCGTTCGGATGACGCGATCATTCGAATCCGATCAAACCTTCGCGATGCGCCAGGAGTGCCGCCTGAGTACGGTCCGCTACACCGAGCTTGTCGAGGATCTGGCTGACGTAGCCTTTGATCGTTCCTTCGGTGAGTTCCAGGTTCCGTGCGATCTGCTTATTGCTTTGTCCCTCGGCCAGCAGGGCGAGAACAGAGCGTTCGCGCGCCGTGAATCCGTCCACAGTCGAGCGCCTACGCCGGATCCAGTCCAGCATCTGACGCTGCGCCTGCGGATGCAGCCAGGCATAGCCCGCGCTTACTTCGCGAACGGCGCGGATAAGATCCGCACGCAGCGCATCCTTGAGCAGGTATCCGGTAGCCCCCGCCGCGAGCGCGTCCCTCACTTGCGAGTCTTCGGCATAGCTGGTGAATACGAGAATGTGAGCCTCGGGCCGCAAGCGCTTTATGCCGGATATGGTTTCCACTGGCCCCGCACCAGGCATTTTCATATCGAGAACGACCAAGTCAGGAGCTACCTGCGAGACCAACTGGAGGGCTCTAGGGCCGTCTTCGGCTTCGCCCACGATGTCGATATCATCCTGTTGCTCGAGCAGTCCCCGTAGTCCCTCGCGTACCACGGCGTGATCGTCCGCCAGGAGTACCCTGATGATCTCTTTCATTGATGGCCCCCCTCCGCCATTGAAACTGTGAAGAACCGTGAGAGCGCAAGCTCCCACCGGCCAGACAAGCCTTTGTTATCGCCGGTCCTGCAGAGACTGACGGATACCCCATCTACTCTTTATGCGGCGCTCCCCGGCAACCTGCACTGATGGCAAGGAGCTGAGCTACCGATGAAGGCGTTCGCTACTGCCATGGCTACGATGGATTTTCGTGGACTGCCGGTCTGCAAGCCCCCGATTGTTACGGCTCTCGAGGCCTACCGATGGCCTCAGGTGGTCGAAACGGTCTGCCTCGCAGGTCGCAGGTTCTACGTCACCCGTCTGCCTGAAGACAGGAGGCCTCTAGAAAAGCAAACTAAGCGGGCGGGAGAGCTCAAGCGCTGAGATACGTAGGGGTCCGGTGGGGCCGCGCACCACCATATGTTCCACGAAACCAAGGCGCCACAAAAGACGATTTGCTTCGGTGTTATGAAGATCTACTCGGGAATGAAGCACGCTCCACCCCAGTCGCTTCCTCGCATAGTCGATCAGCGTGTCGCAAGCTTCGGCCGCGAAACCCGCACCCTCGTATCTGGCCGAGAGAGCAAAGACAAGCTCCATGCGAGGCGGAGAGCCGGCCTCGTACTGGTGTGGCCATAACGCTGCGATGCCGATGATTCCGGAGCCTGCGCGTCGACGGATCGCCCAGACGCCGGTGCCGGAAACGGTGTGAAGAAAGGTGCTTCTTGCGATCAGTCCGCTTACCTGGACGTGATTGGGAGGGCGCTCGGCAAACACATGGCGACATACGAGAAGCTCTCCCGCGAGTGCATGCAGCGCATCCACATCCTGATCACGAACGAGATCAAGCGTGAGCCTGTCGCTGGCCAGATGACTAGAAATGGCATCCTTGGCGATGCCGCCGCGAGGCATGATTGTCACTGTCGACATACAGACAATCTAGCTCTGCACCGGCGTGTCCGGTACCCACGAGAGTAAGGGGGTAGACCTGTCCAATGGACAGTGACGGGCCCACAGCTGGTTGGTGGAAGTTTAGGGAGCGGGCGGCAACCATATCCGCCGCAATTCTGTCAGTCCGCAGGTAGCCCCGCCTCATGTCAACGTCAGCCACTGGAATCAAGAAAGCGATCCGTTACTTCGGCTTTGCCGTCATAGGGCTCCTATTTCTTCTGGCGCTCGTTGCCGTGTGGATTTACCTGGCCAGCGAGTCGCGGCTGCAGAAAGAATACGAGTTCAGCGCAGAAGTTGACGCACCCCGGGCGGCGCTCATCGAACGAGGAAGGCAACTGGCGATGTCCCGCGGATGCGCGGATTGCCACGGTGACGACTTCGGAGGAAAGATCATGCTGGATGAGATGCCGTTCGCCAGGGTGGTCGGCACCAATCTCACGCCTCCTAGCGCGGGCATCGAGCCGCGGGTTCGACACGAGCAGCTGTATCGGGCGCTTCGCCACGGGGTGGGTGCAGACTCGAAAGCCTTGTTGTTGATGCCGTCGGGATCCTTCTCAAAACTGAGTCTGGAGGAGATCGAGGCGCTTTCTGCGTACCTGAACACCTTACCCTCCGTCGATCACGCCCTGCCGGATAGCCAAATGGGGCCCTTGGGAAGAGCACTACTGGTGACGGGGAAGCTGAAAGATTTCCTGTCGGTAGAAGTCATCGACCATGCGAAGCCTGTGGTCGCAGCGCCGCCGCCGGTTGGTTCTATCGATTATGGCCGTCATGCGGCCCAGCTGTGCATGGGCTGTCATGGCGCTGACTTCGGCGGTGGCCCGATGACGCATGGCGGTCCCAGTGCGCCGCCTGCGGCCAATCTCACTCCGGATGTGACGGGCTTGGCTGCATGGAGCGAGGCCGATTTCATTGCGTCCATGCGCGAGGGAAAGCGTCCCGACGGATCCGAGATAGATGGCAAGTACATGCCTTGGCGAGCTATCGGGCAGGCATCGGACGATGAACTGAAATCCATCTACCGCTATCTCCAGTCCGTTCCCTCTGTGCATCGCTCTATGAAAGATGCTTCTCGTCAGGACTAGTGTGTGGTGCTGTCGATGATGCTGATATTCCCGAATGGGGAGCGCTCTCGAGTGTCTCTTGGATCCGGCCTGACAAGGGTCGGTTCTGCACGCAACAACGTGATCGTACTGAGAAACTCATCAATGCCGCTTCTCGCCGCCGAGATACGCAGAGAGAATGGCGAGACGAGCGTCACCCCCTATTCTGGCGTGCAGGCTTCCCTGAACGGGGTAGCGATCTATGAGACCGTTCCCATCACCGTGGGCGATCGCTTCAACATCGCAGGTGTGGAGATGGTCGTGGCCACCGCCTGGAGTGAAGAGTCCAGAACGATGATGGAGAGCCCCCACATTGAGTGGAGTCCGGCGGCAGAAAACGTCGCGTATCTGCTGAAAGCGATCAATGGGGCCGGTGTCGGAAGTGTCTATCCCATTCCAGGCGTCGCAATCGTTGGGCGTTCTCCAGACTGCGACATAGTGCTGCCGCAGCCCGATATCTCCCGCTACCACGCACGGCTGAAGCCCACCATCGACGGCGTTGTCATTGAGGACATCGGCTCCACCAACGGAGTCGTCCTATGCGGCATCCGCATACGGAAACAGTTGCTCAGTCCCGGCGACACGTTCCGGCTTGGCAGGTATTTCTTTCTGTTGTGCGCCCGTGAGTTCAAGCGTGCTGCTTCGGGACACATGTGGACGTCCTGATGGCGCGCAGGTTCGTGTGGCGGTGCCACGATGCCCGCGCTCCATGCGATACGTCTCGCAGCAAAACTAGGAGAGACTAATGTTGGCCTATTTGCGTCGCCTGCATCTGATGGCAGGCGTGGTCGCATTCGCGACGTTCTGCCTTAGTGGCGAGTACATGCTCGTCGTAGAAGTGGACGCCATGGAAGATGCGCCCCGAATGTTCTACCGGGCAATTCACATTTACCTGCTTTGGTCATCTTTGCTGAACATCGCGCTTGGAACCTACTTCACGAAGTTGTGCAAAGGGATTCTTGAGCGTGCCCAAGCGCTTACATCGGCTGTTGTGATCCTTGCCCCCGGTGCTCTGGCGCTTTCCTTCTTTTACGAGTCCTACGTCCCCGGCCTCGTTCGCCCGATTGGGTCGTGGACGGTCATCATCGCATCCGTGGCCGTTGGCCTGCAGTGCCTGGTGATGGAGTTCGCCAGATGGCAAGGACACCTGGAGGGCAGCGATGCCGATGCCCGATCGGAAAGAAGATCCGCGGACTCGCCGGGGCCGGCTTCCACTTAACAAGCAAAGCACAGGAGCTTCGTCGCAATGTCACATTACCGCGTTCTTTTGCGCGTCGTGTTATCGCTGGTTCCCCTTGCCGCGTTCGCCAGCTACGGGCAAGAAAATCCCTCACGTGAGCACTTCGCTGTTCCAGGTCGCGAGTCGTCCTACCACGATTGGCACTACTCGCCGGTTGTGAAGGTAAGGGACATGGTCATCATCTCGGGTATCCCCGCCGCCGGCACTGGAACCTACGAGGAAAAGGTGCGGCGGATGTTCGAGGCGCTGGGGGCGCAGCTAGCGCTGGCGGGAGCCAGCTATTCTGATGTCGTGGAACTGACCACGTTCCATACCGGACCGACGGATCGCCAGAGTTTCCAGGCCGAGATGGCGCTATTCGGACCTATTCACCACGAGTTCTTCCCGTCGCATTACCCGGCATGGAGCGCGGTGGGGACAAGCGCATTGATCGCGTCCGGCGCCGTCATGGAAATGCGTGCGGTCGCCATCGTTGGTTCAGGGCGGGCGCCGCGAGCGGAGATCCCGCACCCGAAACGACAAGCTACGCCTTGATCGCATACGCCGGAGGTTTGCCGAAGACGGTGATTCTGGATTCGAACGTACACCCGAAGCCGGATACAGCTCGCCGGCGACAATCGCCATGCCGCGATCACGACGCGGTCTTCCGCTTTCCACCGTAGCAGCAGGTACGGAGCGTTGCGGATTCATTGTGGAAACGTCTTTTGCTATGCCGCTTACCACTGGATGCGCAGCGCCAGCAAGTTCCCAAGGTGAGCCCCGCGCGCGCACAACCTTATTGATCGGAGAACCCCCAATGAACCGAATCCTTCGCAGAACCGCGCATGGCGTGCACAGCCTGATGCTGCTGCTCGGCGCCACGCTGGCGATGCCGGCGCGCTGTGCGGACGACGCGCTTGCGTCGATTCTGCAACGGAAGGTCGAGCCGCTCGATATTCCAGGCTTCATGCGAATTCCGCGGCCGCTGCCAGACGTCGTAGTCCCCTATGGTGAGGAAGAAATCCAGCAGGGCGATCTCTTCATTCCCCGAGGTCCTGGCCTGTTCCCAGTCGTCGTGATAATCCATGGCGGTTGTTGGAGCAGCAAGACGGCGGGACGCGAGCAGCTGCGTCATCTCGGTGCCGATCTGGCGGCACGTGGCGTGGCGGTTTGGAGTATCGGCTACCGGCGGGCGGATGAGCAGGGCGGCGGCTACCCGGGCACGTATCAGGACGTGGCGGCAGGATTCGATCATCTTCGTCAGCTGAAGGAGATCTATCCGCTCGATCTCAATCGCGTGGTGGCGGTGGGACACTCCGCGGGCGGCCATCTCGCGCTGTGGGCGTCCGGTCGTGATCGACTAGATGGCGCGAGCGTGTTGCATACGGCAGATCCGCTCGTTCCCCGCCAGGTGGTCGCTCTGGCGGGCATAGGCGATCTGGAACGCTTTGCGCCGCTCATCCCCGGCTTATGCGGTGAAGGGCTGGATGTCCAGCTGGTTGGACGACCCGATACGAATCGGCCGGATGTCTATCGGGATACGTCGCCCACCAGCATAGGTACCAATGCAAGCCGCGTGACGATGATCAGCGGCGTTCTGGACCGTCTCGTTCCTCCCTACGTGGCGCACGACTACGCCGAAACCGTCGAGACCGGGGTTGAGGTGAAGCGGATCGATGTACGGGACGCCGGCCATTTCGATCTCGTCGCACAAGGTGCGGCCTGGCGATTGGTGCGTGCGCACATCGAGTCAATGTTGACCCCATGACGTTGCGCTTGCCTCGCGTCAGCGCTTGGGCCGAAGCAGGCCTTCGCGCTGGGCTAGCAGCGCGGCCTGGGTACGGTCGGAGACGCCCAGCTTGTCCAGTACCTGGCTGACATAGCCCTTCACCGTGCCCTCGGTCAGATCCAGCTTGCGCGCGATGTGCTTGTTGCTGTGCCCCTCCGCGAGCAACGCCAGCACGGAGTGCTCGCGCTCCGTCAGGCTGTCCACGACGGAAGGCGGACGCCGCATCCACTCCAGCATCTGCCGCTGCGCCTGCGGATCGAGCCAAGCGCGACCGGCGCACACTTCGCGCACTGCGCGTAGCAGGTCGTCGCGCAGCGCATCCTTGAGCAGATAGCCGCTAGCGCCCGCCGTCAACGCGTCGCGTACCTGGGTGTCTTCCGCATAGCTCGTGAAAACCAGGACCTGAGCCTCTGGAACCGCCACGCGTAGCGCCGCGATAGTGTCTGCGGCGGTAGCGCCCGGCATTTTCAGGTCCAGGATGATGAGATTCGGGCGTTCGGCTGCAGCGAGGCGGACGGCTGTCGCGCCGTCGCCTGCCTCGCCGACGACAAGCATCCCAGCCTCCTGTTCCAGCAGGCCGCGCAGGCCCTCCCGGACGACGGCGTGGTCGTCGACCAACAATATGCGTATCGGTGCGGATGTCATGGAGGTGTCCTGTCAGCTCGCGGGAGTATCGCGCGGATCCGCGTGCCACGAGGCACACGCGGCGAGATACGCAAGCGTCCGCCCAGCTCGGTCAGGCGACGGCGCATGTTGTCCAGCCCCATCCCACGGCTGAGGGCGGCGGGCATTCCACTGCCATCGTCGATGATCGTGAGCACGAGCCTGTCATGGGTTAAACGCACATGTATTTCTATCGCCGACGGCGCGCCGTGTCGGACCGCATTCGATACGGCTTCCTGGCATACCCGCACCAGCGCATCCTCGTGCGCATCGTCCTGGTCCACCAGGTCGCCGGCACGGACCACAAGCCTTATGTGGTCAGGCACCATCGCCGACAGCAGAGGCACCAGCCGCTGGTGCAACGGCGTGCGCGTCCGCGCCTTGGACGTCGTATCGGGCGACAGCTCATGCAGAAGACCGCGCATTTCGCCGAACGCCAGGCGAGAGAGTTCACCGAGACGCCTCACTCGCCGCTCGCCTTCCTGCGGATCCTGTTGCCATGCGTGGGCGAGGGACTGGGTAATCAGGCTCATCGATGACAGGATCTGGGTGACGTTGTCGTGCAGATCACGCGCCAACCGTTGGCGCTCTTCCAGGATGGCGGCCTGCGTCGAGCGCTCGTGCAGACGTGCGTTGACGATGGCGACGGCCAGATGCTCGGCCACAATCTCCAGGCTCGCGCGATCGAGATCGTCGAAACGCAGGTCGCCTTCGATGTTCAGCACACCCAGCACCTCGGTGCCGTGGAGGATGGGAACCGCCAGTTCGGCTGCCGGTGGCAAGACACCCGGCGGCGTGACATAGCGAGGATCTCGTACGACATCGTTTACGAGTTGCGTACGCCCCTCACGCACTGCAGCGCCCATGATGCCCTGGCTGACGGGGAGCCGGTCCTCATGCTGGATAAGGTGCTTGTACGACCCGCCGCGGATGCGGATCACCAAAGTGTCCGGTGTCGCAGCATCGATCAGTGGAATATCGACGTTGGGATACTCAAGGATCTCGTGGATTGCATCCGCCGCCTGCTGAAGCAGGTGGTCCAGGTCGGGGCCTGACGCGCCGATGGCCGCTACACGGGCGATCAGGGCGAAGCGGGCGGCGCGTCGCTTCTCTTCCGCGTAGCGCCGCGCATTGTCGATGGCGAGGCCGGCATGACGGGCGAACAGGGCCAGCATCTCCTGCGCTTCCTCGTCCAGGGTGCGTCCGCCATGCACGCCCACGCCGAAAACGCCGACGAAAGCGCCGCGCGCCAGGATCGGCATGCCGATGACGAACATGCCGGGCGGGGCGTCGCGCGGAACTTGGGGCAGCGTCGCGTAATAGCCCCGAAATGCCCGCCCATGTTGCAGCACATACCCGGTCAGGCCGTAGCCGCGCTGGACTGCGGTGGCCAGTTCGCGGGCAGGGATGTTGTGGCTACTCACGGTCCGGATCAGGTCGGCATCGGCGTCGTACAGGCCGATCAATCCATCGTCCGCACCGATCAGATGGCAGGCGCGTTCCACCAGACGATCCAGCAGCGGCTCCAGCGCCAGCTCGCCCGCAATGTCCTCGATCATTTGCGCCAGCAGCGCAAACGAGGGGTGAGCGGCGGTGGCTGGGGTGTCAGGCATGAAGGCGTCCGGCCTGGGGGCGAAGACATGGTACTCCGGGTACGGGCGCCCGCTTTTCCCGCCGAAAGTCAGGTGTCGTAACTGCCGTTGGAGAGGGGCGGGCTTCGGCAGCCAGCCAAGAGGGGCATCCCCAGCGGGCGTCCTCGCCGGAAGGGCAGGCACTGGCCCATATCCAATGGCGGGTGATTGCGATGCCTACAGCGAGTCGCCCTCGACCTCGTCGCTTCTTAAAGTTCCCACGTGAGCGCGGATGGGCAGGACCCACCGTCGCTCACGCGATAGACAGGAGTGGCATCCACACTCGGCCTGGGTCGGGTGAACGTCCCTGTGCCCATTCGTCGCCAGACAACCTTCCGTCCATGCAGCGGGCTCGCTCCTGCCTGCATCGACGGGCGGCATCGCGGCGATCAATTGCAGTCAATTCCAAGGAATGAGATTTCATGAGTTTCCGCAGCAAGTTCCGCCTCATGCCGGACAAGCACATGCGCCAATCGACCCTCGCGGTCGCGATAGCGCTTGGCTGCTCCATTGATACCGCCCTGGCGCAGGAGAGCATCGTCGACGCCGATCGCATCGAGGTGCTGGGTTCGCGCATCAAGAAGATCGAGATAGAGGGGCAGTCGCCCGTCCTGACCATCACCCGTGAGCAGATCGGACGGACCGGGCTGATCTCCGTCGGCGACGTTCTGCAGGACCTGACCAGCGGCGGCAAGGCACTGAATTCACAGGTCAATTCGAGCGGTTCCCTCGGCGCTCCGCCCGATGGCGGTGGTATCGGCGCGGGCTCGTCGCAGGTCGACCTGCGTCATCTGGAGTCCAAGCGGGTACTGGTGCTGGTCGATGGCAGGCGCTGGGTCAACGAAAGTTCGGCATCGGGCGTCGGTGGCTCCGTCGACCTCAACACCATTCCTCTGGCCATCGTGGAGTCGATCGAAGTCCTCGGCGACGGCGCGTCGGCGATCTACGGCTCGGATGCGGTCGCCGGTGTGATCAACATCGTCACGCGGCGGAACTTCGATGGCGTGGAAGTGATCGCCTCTCATGGCCTGTTTGAACACGGCGATGGCGAGACCTCGCGCGCCGAACTGACCGTCGGACACGTGGGCGAGCGCTTCAGCGGCGTCTTCTCCGCGAGCTACAACGAGCAGAAGCGCGTCGCCTCCGGCGACCGTCGCATCTCCGAAGACTTCGCCGCCGGCCCGACGCGCGGAAGCCCGGTCACGCCGCAAGGAAGATTCATCCTCGTGCCGACGTTCGCCACGCCGCCGGGTCTGTGCCCGCCGACGATCGACCTCAACGGCGACGGCGTGCCCGACGTACCGCTGTGCGACCTGACCTCGGCGCCGAATACGCCGGTCGCCGGCAATGGCGCGCCGGCGTTCCCCGGCGGCTTCGTGCGCTACACGGACAACCAGTCCTACAACGGGCAGGATGACAACCTGGTCCTCACCCCCAACAAGCGCAAGAGCCTGTTCGCGTCGACGCGCTATGCCGTGACCGAGAACATCAGCTGGTATGCGAAGGCGCTGTACAACGCACGTGACTCGGTCAACCAAGCCGCGCCCAACTCGATCGTGATCGGTCCCGAGGCGCCAGGAAATGGCATCGGCGACGTCACCCATGTTTCGCGTCTGAATCCGTTCAACCCCTTCGGCGTCGATCTTGTCGCGGGCGCGAACATGTTCGCGATCGCCCGTCGTCCCGTGGAGGGCGGGCCGCGGATCTTCGAACAATCCGTGGACACCCGCTATCTGGGCACCGGTCTGGAAGGCGCGTTCGCCGCCAACGACCGCGACTTCTTCTGGGACGTCAACTACATTAATTCTGAGAACAAGGCCGAGCAGCGCTTCCGCAATACCTACAACCTGCGCCGCATCCAGCTGGCACTGGGTGCGCCGGCGGTCTGCGCGCAGACGCCGGGATGCGTGCCGCTGAATCTGTTCGGTGGGCAGGGCGCCGATGGCAAGGGAACGATAACGCCGGAGATGCTGTCCTGGATTCGAACGGACGTGCGTGATGCGAGCCGACAGGCGCTGGAGGTGTTTTCCGCCAATCTGAGCGGCGATCTGTTCGCGCTCGGCGCCGGCAATGTGTCGTTCGCGACCGGTGTGGAGCGTCGCGAGTACGAGGGTTCCTACCGTCCGGATGCACTGCGCGTCACCGGCGAGGTATTCGATCTGGCGAACACGGTGCCGACCAGCGGTGAGTATCAAGTCAACGAAGCCTACGCGGAGTTCAATGTGCCGCTGGCACGTCGGTTCGACGTCAGCATGGCGTTGCGCTATTCCGACTACAGCACGTTCGGCAGCGTGACCACCGGGAGTTTCGGCTTCAAGTGGCGTCCTGTCGACAGCCTGCTGCTTCGCGGCACCTACGCCGAGGGCTTCCGCGCACCGTTCATCGGTGAGCTGTACGGCTTGTCGCAGTTCGGTGCCAGCATCAAGGATCCGTGCTCGAGCTTCGCTACATCCGGCAATCCCCAGCTGATCGCCAACTGCCAGGCGCTCGGCGTGCCGGCTACCTATCGCCAGCTCGGCAGCCAGGTCTTCACCACGACCGGCGGCAACGCGGAGCTTCAGCCCGAAACGTCCGACAGCTTCACGCTCGGACTCGTCTACAGCCCGGACTGGGCGCTGGCGTCAGGCATTGCCGACAAGCTGGATCTCGAAGTCACCTACTACAACCACCGGGTGGACGATGCGATCCAGGCGCCGGATGCGCAGGACGTGCTGGATGCCTGCGTGAACTCGGCCGACCCGACCTTAGCATTCTGCACGGGCATCCGGCGCGATCCGGCCACGGGCACGATCACGAACTTCGATAACCGGCTCGCCAACCTCGGACGGTTGGAAACCGACGGTGTAGACCTGAGCATCGTCTGGGCAATGGACACCGCTGCTGGGCGTTTCGAGGCCAACTGGCAGAACACCTACGTCAACCGCTTCGAGGCGACGGACCGCTTCGGCAACACGTTCAGTCGTGCCGTAGGCGTTGAAAGCAACGACGGCGCCATCCCGCGCTGGCAATCCAATCTCCGCCTGGGCTATGCGCGCGGTCCGGTCCGTCTCGGCTGGACCCTGCGCTATACGCATGCGGTGACCGAACGCTGCTCGGATGCCTTCGACAACAATCCCGCCCTTTCGCTGACAGCGCTCGGATTGTGCTCCGATCCGGATGCGGCTAAGCCGGCGCTGTCGCGCAACAAGCTCGGCGCCACGACCTATCACGACCTGTACGCGGGTTGGGACCAGGCTTTCGGCACGGACGGTCTCAGGCTCGCGCTGGGCCTCAACAACGCGTTCGCCAAGGAAGCGCCGACCTGCCTGAGCTGTTCGCTCAATGGTTACGATGCGGCGATCTATGACGTGCCCGGGCGCTTTTGGTACCTGCAGGCGGCGTATCGGTTCTAATAGGGTTCGTCCCGCGGCGGGCCGATGGCAGGCCGCGGGATTTCTACTCGTAATCTAATGCTGGCGCAAGGCAGGGGTATGGAACGGCTTCGTATCACTACCGAGCAGGGCGACCTGGATGTTCCGCTCATCCATCGCTTTCTCTCCGAGCACACCAGTTGGGCGAAGGGCATTCCCTTGTCGCTGGTGCAGACGTCGATGAAGCACTCGCTATGCTTCGGGGGCTTCCTGGCCGATACGCAGATCGCCTTCGCCCGCGTCATCTCCGACTACGCGACGTTCGCCAATCTCGTGGATGTCTTCGTCCTTCCCGAGCATCGTGGGAAGGGCTATGGCAAAGCGCTGATGGACGCGGTCCTTGCGCATCCCGAGCTGCAAGGCCTTCGTCGCTTCACCCTGGCCACCGGCGATGCGCATGGACTGTATGCGCAATACGGTTTCACCGCCCCGCTGCATCCGCAGTCGCTGATGGAGCGCTACTTCCCCGGCCTCTATACCGCGGTTCACTAGCCAGCCATTCGGAGCCGCGTGGTTCCGCGGTGCGGACTGATGAGGTCGCCAACGGAAATATAGGTATGCCCGTCGCTGACAGCGGATAAGCGCAGTCGTGGTCACCTCACCACTATCGAGGCACGCGTTCCCGCTCGTCCATTCCTCGACTGCGGTGTCCGGGGTTTGGGCGGCGATCGGCCGCATCCCCGAATAGCGAATGCCTCCGTCAGCGGGAGTCGGTAGCGTCTTGCTGCGGGCTTTGACTGGCGTTGGTGATCAGCCGGGCATAGAAGCGGATCATCGCGGCGTAGTTGGAGACCGCGATACGTTCGTTGGTTCCGTGGAAGCGGGACAGGTCCTCCTGGCGCGCATGCACCGGGGAGAAGCGATAGATATCGTCCGCGATGGACGCCATGTGGCGCGAATCGGTGGCACCGATCAGCAGGGCCGGCGCAACCAGCGTACCGGGATGTGTCTCACGGATCGTCTGCTCGATCACCCGGAAGCCCTGCGCACGCGAGCTCGAAACAGGTGATGGCTCCTGCGATGACCCGAGGATATCGATTGAGATGGCCTCGTCGGCGACGACACCCCTTGCATGCGCCAGAACGCGCTGCGTATTATCCCCTGGCAGTATCCTGAAGTTGACCAGAGCCTCGGCTCGACCGGGCAATACGTTCTCCTTGTTGCCGGCACGGACGACCGTGAGTGCGGTCGTGGTCCGGATCATGGCATTCGTGCTCGGGCTCCTCTCGAGTTGCGACATCAACAGCCCTCCGAACAACCAACGATTCGACAGCACGAGCCGCTGCAGGCCCGTTGTCTCCGGTGCGAGGGTGTCGAACATCTGCCCGGTGGCGCCGGCTATCCGGGCGCGCAGCGGCGAATTCTCCAGGCGGACCAGTGCTTGGCTCAGCGTGCCTATCGCGCTATCGCGTCCGGGTGCGGACGCGTGGCCCGGTTCGGTCGCTACGCCGAGCGACAAGGTGAGCATCCCTTTCTCGGCCGTCCCTACCAGCGCAAGCGGGCTCTGCACGCCGGGCAGGATTTCGTCGGTGATCACCAGCCCTTCGTCGAGTACAAAATCCAGCCGTTCACCGCGCGATTGCAACAGTCGCGCGATCGCCTTCGCGCCCGTCTCGCCGCCGTTCTCTTCGTCATGCCCGAAGGCGAGGTAGATGGTCTGACGCGGACGGAAGCCCCGCGCCCTCAGCGACTCGACCGCTTCCAGTATCGCCAGCAGGCTGCCTTTGTTGTCCCATGCGCCGCGACCCCAGACGTAGCCGTCGCGTACCGTGCCGGAGAACGGCTCTACGTCCCAGTCCACCTCCGTGCCTGGCGCCACTGGCACGACATCCTGGTGCGCCATCAGCATGATCGGCTTGGCGGTCGGATCGGTACCCTGCCAGGTGTAGAGCAGGCTGTAGCGGTTGATGCGCTCGCGGATGAGCGCTTGGTGGGCGAGGGGATAGACGTCCTGCAGATAGGCGTGCAGTGCGTCGAACGGGGCGCCTTCCACCTCGCGGTTTCCGTGCGAGATGGTGGGGAACTTCAGCGCGCCACCTAGGCGGTTCGCGGCCGCGACGGCATCGAGCGCGGGCAGCGGTCTGACGGCGGCCACGTCAAGCTGGCGGGAGCGCTGACGAACCGTATTGACGGCCAGCACGACCACGAGCGACGCGGCGGCCAGGAGAGTCATCAGGAAAAATTTCTTCATAGGGATTCTGTCTGGGCGCGCTGTCCGGCTGAGTGAAACCTTCGCAGCAGGGCGTTCACTGGCATCTCCAGGTCAACGCCTGCCTGCGGAGACGTCCCGAGGTCGGTAGCCTCGGGCGCGAATGCGTCCATGGCGGGCGGGCGCGAGAGCGCTAGTTCTGAACTGTCTCGGTCTTTTGTTGCTCGGGCGATGCCGGAGCACCTTCCTTCTTGATAGGCGCATCGTCCGGAACCGAATCATCGGCCTTCTCTACCGTCGGGCACTTTCCTTGCCCGCACTTGCCCTCGCCACATTTGCCCTCACCGCACATGCCTTCACCGCATTTGCCTTCGCAGCCGGGCTTCGCGGGATCGTCCGCATCGATGGATGAGGGTGAGGAGGTCGGCTTGTTGTAGCCCTTCGTGAGCGGCTCCATCGCAAACGCGCCGGAGGAGAGGCTCATGCCACTCAGGACCAGTGCGCCCAACATGGGCGCGGCGAGTTTCGTGGACGACGATGGCATAGCGGAACCCTTGCTCAAGCATGACGGAGGCGCGGCCACAGAGCATGGGCGCGGGTAGGTCGCACCTCCACACTCCGGAGTGGGCGGTCGAGCCTGCCTTCCGTCAGGGAAATGACGCCTGCGGCCCAGCTGGCTCAAGCTCCGCCGCTCGACAGACCTTCGCGATGGGCGAGCAGTGCCGCCTGGGTACGGTCCGCCACTGCGAGTTTTGTCCAGCACCTAGCTCACACAGCACTTGATCGTGCCCTCGGTCAGCGCGAGATTGCGGGCTATCTGCTTGTTGCTTTGCCCTTCGGCCAGCAATGCCAGCACCGACCGTTGGCGGACGGTCAGGCTGTCGATTCGGGAGGGACGACGACGAATCCAGTCAAGCATCTGTCGCTGTGCCTGCGGATGCAGCCAGGCGCGTCCGGCGCTCACCTCCCGCACTTGCGAATCCTCGCGTAGCTGGTGAACACCAGTACCTGGGTCTGCGGGCGGATACGTTTGACCGCAGCGATGGTTTCCACGACGCCGAGTCCAAGCATTTTCATATCGAGCACGATCACATCCGGGTAGTACAGAGGAATCAGCTGGAGCGCGGTGTGGCCGTCGTCAGTGTCGGCGACGACGGCCATTTCCGCCTGCTGTTCCAGCAAGCCACGGAGCCCTTCCCGCACCACCGCGTGACCGTCCGCCAACAGGATTCTTGTTAACTCGTTCACGGCTGGGGACGGTCGCAGCGGGGAAGATAGGCAAGGATCCTAGTGCCCCTCGTTCGGCTTGAGGCGATCCGCAATTGGCCGCCAAGCTCTGACAGGCGCGCGCGCATGTTGCCTATCCCCATGCCTTGCGCCATGGACCGGGAGATACCGCAGCCGTCGTCGGTGATGCTGAGTCGAACACCTGAAGCGCTGAGCAGCGTTTCGATCCGGATCGTGGAGGGCGAAGCATGCCGTATGGCGTTGGACACGGCTTCCTGGCAAACACGCAGAAGTGTGTCCTCATGAGTTATCGCCTGCGGCTGGAAACCCGCCATGTCTATCTGCAGCTGGATGTACGCGGGCCACATGGCGGTCAACAGCCGCCGCAATCTGTCGGGCAGAGAATGGCTCGCCGCGTAGTTCGGGCTTAGGGCCGCCCGCGGTGAAAGCTCGTGCAGCAGGCCTCTCATCTCCGAGAAGGCAATTCTGGAAAGCTCGCTAAGACGCACCGCCCTTCTCTCGCCTTCCGCCGGCTCTCGATGCCAGGCTTCGGTCAGCGACTGGGCGATCAGGCTCATGGACGACAGGATCTGCATGACGCTGTCGTGCAAGTCACGCGCCAAGCGTTGACGTTCCTCTAGCACTGCGGCTTCGGTCGCGCGCTTGAACAGCTGCGCGTTGACGATAGCGACGCCAAGGTGTTCCGCGACAATTTCTAAGCTTACGCGATCGAGTTCATCGAAGGGAAGATCGCCTTCGATGTTGAGCACGCCCAGCGCCTTCTCTCCGTAAATGATGGGGACGGCAAGCTCGGCTTGGGGAGGTGATACATGCGGAGGCGCTATGTAGCGTTGATCGTTGGCGATATCGTTGACCAACTGACTTCGCTGCTCACGAATGGCTGCACCCATGATCCCGCAGTCGATCGGCAGTCGAACGTCATGAGGTACCAAGCGCTTGTAATCGCCGCCCCGTACAAGGACAACAAGGATAGTGGCGTCCTGGGGGTCGAGCAAGGCAATGTCGATGTTCGGGTATTGCAGCGTATCGTGGATCGCGTCCGCAGCACGTTGCAGCAAGGTGGTGAGGTCAGTGTTGGAAGCAATGATCGCGGACACGCGCGCGATCAGCGCAAGCCGAGAAGCACGCCGTTTTTCGGCGCTGTATCGTTGTGCGTTGTCGATGGCAACAGCAGCGTGACGCGCAAAAAGGGTGAGGAATTCCTGCGAGTCTTCGTCAAGGACGCGCGGGGCATAGGTACTTATGCCGAATACGCCTACCAGGCGGCCGCGCGCACGAATGGGTACGCCAAGGCTGTGCATGCCTGCGGGCGGATTTTCACGCGTGGGATGGGGGAGCTCGTGGTAGTAGCATCTGACAGGCTGGTCTAGCTCCAGCACGCGTCCTGTCAGGCCCTCGCCGCGGGAGAGTTCTGTACGAAGCTCATGCACGGGGATGTTATGGGTGGAAGCGGTACGAATCGCATCGCGTTCCGGGACGTAAAGACTGATCACTCCGTCATCGGCGCCAATGAGTTCGCACGCACGCATCACGATGCGTTGGAGCAGGGGCTCCAGTGCTAGCTCACCCGAAATCTCCTCGATCATCTGCGAGAGCATTTCCAGCTGCAGACGATTGTCCTTACCGTCGCTTGTTTTCGACATGAAGGCCGCGCCACTGGCGCTCCCGAGTGAGACCACATCGGATGCTACGCGCTGCCAGGCAAATCTCTTCATCTCTTCCGGGGGTGTTAAGCACCCGCCAACGTAGGGGATTTCGCACGGGAGCCATGCCGTTGTGAGCGGACGTGGCGGAAAGCGATCTTGTTGCTCGGACGAAAGTACGTCCTGAGCCCTGCTGTCGGTCAGTGCCGCAGCGCTGGCGTTCTACGCTGCCGGCATCTTGTGACGGAGGCCACACTGCACGCCCCTCTCCCGACGCGTCGCGTCCTCTTATTCGGAAATCAAAATGAACAACGTCCTCCATCGCCGCCGTCACCCGGCGCAGCGTCCGCTCCCCCTTCTGCTCTCGCTGGCCATTGCGATGACCGTTTCGGGCCAGGCCCTGGCCGGCGACGTCTGCGAGACCAACGGTGATGGTAGCGGGGCCCCCGCTGCGCCGTCGCAGAACGCACTGGCCTGCGGGGCTGCCAGCGAAGCGACCGGGACCAGCAGCACCGCGATTGGCGACAACGCCATCGCCAGAGGCGATGGCAGCGTCGCGCATGGTGCGCTGACCCTGGCGTCCGGCCAGGGCTCGATCGCGGTTGGTGGCGCCATCGACCGCGACGGTGACGGGGTGCTAGATGATCGTACGCAAGCCACCGGCCTTTTCGCCACTGCCATCGGCAGTGCCGCCGCTGCGGCGGGGGATGGCAGTGTCGCCATTGGCGATGCGAGCAATGCCTTTGCTGATGACAGTATTGCTATCGGTGACGGGAGCCTGGCCGTCGCCACTGGCGGCATCGCCATCGGCAGTGGCAGCTTTTCGAATAGCGCCGGCAACGTCTCGATAGGCGATGGCGCCCAGTCGACGGGAAACCTCGGCATTGCGATCGGTGAATCGGCCGCTGCGAACGGCAACTCCAGTATTGCCATCGGCGTGAACTCGCGGACCGATGGCGATTTCAGCACTGCGCTGGGCAACTTCAGCGTCGCCGGGGCCACCAACAGCACGGCGGTCGGCAATTCCGCCGTCGCCAGCGGCGATGGCAGCGTCGCCCATGGCTCGCTCAGCGTGGCGTCCGGCAACGCGTCGATCGCCATGGGCGGTGCATTCGATCGCAATGGCGATGGCACGCTGACCGACGACGAGCGCACACGGGCCACCGGTCTCTTCGGCACCGCCATCGGTAGCGGCGCGCAGGCCACGGGTGTGGTCGCGACCTCCAACGGCTGGCTGGCCACAGCGTCGGCTGATCGCACCACCTCGCTGGGCGGTAACAGTGACGCCACGCAGCAGGGTGCGACCGCTGTGGGTTCGTTCTCGCAGTCCACCGGCGAGGGCAGCACGGCAATCGGCGGGCGCACGGTGGTGGGCACCAGCAACTTCACCACGGTGGCTTCGGGCCGTTTCTCCACCGCACTGGGCAGTGGCGCGCAGGCGCTGGGCAACAACGCCACCTCCAACGGTTGGCTGGCCAACGCGGCGCTGGACCGCACCACCTCGATCGGTGGCAACAGCGACGCGCTGGCCGTCAACAGCACCGCGGTCGGCGCGTTCGCGCAGGCAACTGCCGACAACAGCGTGGCGTTGGGACAGGCGTCCGTCGCCGATCGCGCGAATACCGTGTCGGTCGGTGCGGTGGGTGTGGAACGCCAGGTGACCAACGTCGCGGATGGTACCCAGGGCACCGATGCGGCCAACATCCGCCAGGTACAGGCCGGTGATGCGCAGACGCTGAGCCAGGCCAACGCCTATACCGACGCACGTTTCACCGAAGTCACCGGTCTGGCCGATGACTTCAATGCGTTCAGCAGCGATGTGAACGCGCGCATCGCGTCTCAGGGCAGCCGGATCGATCGTGTTGGCGCATTGAGCGCGGCGATGATCGGCATGGCCGCCAGCGCCGGAGCGGTGGAGGAAGGCAATACCCGCATCGGTCTGGCAGTGGGCAACTACAACGGTAAGGATGCGGTGTCCGTCGGTCTGCAGCAGCGCATCGGCAAGCGCGCGGCCGTAACGTTTGGCGGTGCTTTCAGCGGCTCTGAGCGGTCCAGCACACTGGGTGTGGGCATCGGGTTCTGACTCCGTGCAGCTTGTAGTGAGCGGACGGCGATCCATTCATGGGGATCGTCGTCCGACAGAAAGAGGCAATAGTCGCAGGTCGGACATTCGCTATCTCCGATGGCAGGACTTCAGCATGACGATGTTCGCTAGCGACTCTTGCGAAACCAGCCCAACCTTGGCGCTAACCAAGATTGAGCAACGGGTTCTCCGTGGTGCAGGTTGAGATCTGCTTTGTGCGCTGAGCAAACGTCTACGACCTACGAGACCTGCCGGCAAACACATCTCGTGAAGATGCGGTTCTGTGAAGTAATTCGCCCTCCACTCAAGAAAGCCTTGAAGGCCGAAGCCGGAAGGCTGTTGAAACACCTGGGATTCGAAACGCAATGAAGATCGCTACCCGAAAATTCACTAATCGGCCCCCGCATGTCGCAAAACGCTCTTGGGTGGCCTGCTTGTTGACATTACCCGTTGCGACGTTGATGTTCGCGAGCGAAGCTAGTGCGGCTTCCTGCGCAATGGCGCCTGGCACGGCGACCCAGCAGCCGGCAGGTGCTTTCACGAGCCTCGCGTGCGGCGATGGCGCCGAGGCTCCAGATGGATCGTCGGCCGCCTTTGGCGATCGCGCGCTCGCGTTGGCGTTCGGAACAACGGCCGTTGGTACCTTCACGAGCGTGCGGTCAGAATCGGGTAGTGCCTTTGGCTTTGGTGCGACGGTAGGGTCGTTTGCCGAAGGAGGTACCGCCCTTGGGCGAAGCGCAGTCTCCGACGGCGTAAACTCCCTTGCAGTTGGGTTCAATGCGCGCTCGGCCGGTAGGGAGAGCATGGCGATAGGATCCAATTCGCTCGTAAATGACGCGAGCGGCGTAGCGATAGGTGCGAGATCGAATGCCGCTTCTAACGCGACCGCGCTGGGAACTAATGCTGTAGCGATCGGGAGTTTTGCGACTTCCATTGGCGCAAATAGTCGTGCGGTGGGGATCGGCAGCATTGCTATCGGTCAAGGTAGCGCCGCAAACGATTTAAACAGCGTGACGGTTGGCGGTACGGCGCAAGACCAGTTTTCGACGTCCATCGGAAAAGGCGCGGTCGCCAGGGGCGAGAACTCGAGCGCGATGGGAGCCGCGAGCACTACGTTCGGTGATGAATCCACTGCGCTGGGCGCACGATCACTGGCGCAGAACGGTGGGACAGCCATCGGATTCAATGCGTCAACGGATTTCGATGCATCCAACAGCGTGGCCTTGGGTGCCAACTCGTTCTCGGACCGAGCAAATGCGGTGTCGGTAGGTGCAAGTGGTGCAGGTGGATCCGTCGGATTCGAGCGCCAAATAGTCAATGTCGCGGCAGGCACCGCCAACACGGATGTAGTGAATATGGGGCAGCTCAACAGCTGGGTCAATGTCTTTGGTGCAGGCGCCAACTTCAACGGCGGCGTGTTTACCGCCCCCAACTACGTGATCCAGGGCAGCAGCTTCGACAACGTGGGCGCAGCGTTCAGTGCCGTCGATCTTAAGCTGACCAACCTGGATACCCGAATCGGCGGCGGGACCGGCTCTGGTCCGACGGGTCCCAGAGGTCCTGCTGGTCCGCAAGGCCCAGCCGGTCCTACCGGACCCCAAGGTCCGGAGGGCCCGGCGGGCGGCGGTCCGCGTACCACAACCTACGACAACGACACGCTCGATCAACTCACCCTGCAGGGTGCCAGCGGTACCCGAGTCGGCAACGTCGCTGACGGCGCCCAAGCAACGGATGCGACAAATCTGCGCCAGGTTCAGTCTGGTGATGCGCAGACGCTCAGCCAAGCCAATGCCTATACCGACACGCGCTTTGCCGAGATCACCGGCATGACCGAGGATTTCAGTGTGTTCCGTAGCGAGATCGATACGCGTATCCAGGGCCAGGACCAGCGCATCAGCCGCAACGGCGCGATGAATGCTGCCATGTCGCAGATGGCGATCAATGCGAGTGGCACGCGGAGTCCGCGCGGCCGCTTGGCAGCGGGTGCCGGCTTTCAGGACGGCGAGAAGGCGCTGTCCATCGGCTACGCCAAGCCTATCGGCGAGCGCGCGTCGTTCTCCCTCGGCGGAGCGTTCAGTGGATCAGAGCGATCGGCCGGCGTCGGCTTCGGCATGGATCTTTGAGATACCTATGGCGGGTCTATTGCTCGACATTCAGTCTCTTTACGCCGGCTATTGCTCGGCCGAGAAAGCCCCTATGGCGGCGCCGTCACGCAGTGCTTTCAACCCCTGAGCACGGCGTGGCGTCGCTGCCACCCAATTCCAGTGACCGGCCTATGGCCATTATGACGCAGAGGCTGGCGAAGCAGCACGTATCGATACGTGTCAAGTAGTACGAGGGAGCGAAGAGCTTGGATACGCAAGTTGGGCAGGATCACTCTAGAAAGCTCGATCACATGTACCACGCTCTCGCGGTGAGTCGCCTGCTTGAGGTGAATTTGACTGTCGAGGCGGGTTCGGCGGTCATCGAGTGCTCAGGTCGCGACGCGTTGGCTAGGGCCGATGGCCATGAGGACGCGCACTGCTTCCGGATGATCTCGGATGCTGCGCTGTTCGCCGCAAGCAGCATTGAGACCGAATGTGCCCTCGAAACCGTCGATTTCAATGTTCGTTTCCTGAGCCGCGGAACGCGGAAAGACATGCTCTCCAACCGATTGTTAGTTCACAAGTCGTGGGGACTTTTCTTCGCGCAAGCCGAGCTGTTCGACCAGGAAGGGCGCTGTCTGGCGGTAGGCAGTGGGACGTTGCGATTAACAGAAACCACACTTGCATCGATGATGGGTTATGGCTGAGCTGTGTCGGCCAATCGGCCAACGGGACACTGCCGGCCAGATGTTCGCGGGAACGAAGAAATGACGACTAAGTTCGACTTCCGCCTGCGGTCTCCGGATGGCCTGTGCGCGCAGACAATCTGCGAGACAAGCAAGGGATACACATTGATCAGGCATCTCGCGAGGCCGACTGGCAAGCTGGCTGCAGCGACGCCACTGTATCCAACGACTCGTGCACCTATGTGTCATCGTGGTGGCGACAAGACATCCTGCCGCTTATGAAAGTTCGGATTGACATCCGATCGGTCATTCGCGCGTATGGCGAAGACTCTCGACACTGCGGGGGCTGCTTGCGCTCGTCTCAAAGATTGGTTGTGTCGATCCAAGTTTAACCGCTCCCAACCATATGGCATTCCCGTGAGCATCTACTCAAATCAACCCTTCTCTTCTCAAGATCTATGTGAGCTCGACAGACTGGCAGAGCTCCACGATTTCGCTTCACTGGTCACCGTGGAAGAAGGCCAGCCGTTCATCAGTCACATTCCAGTCTTGTACTCGCGAAGCGACGATGTGATCGTAGTCGCAGGCCATCTTGCGCGTGCTAATCGCCAAGCCAAAGATGGGTCGCAAGCGCTTGTAGTGTTGCACGGACCGAATGCATATGTGTCGCCAAGCTGGTACCCCGATAAAGTCGAACGATCACGCGTGCCAACTTGGAACTATGCCGTCGCGCATTTGACCGGAACGCTCGAATGCCGCGACGATGACCAGTGGCTTGCCGAGCATGTCGGAACGCTGTCAGAGCGCCACGAGCGGCGAGCGGGCGGAAGCTGGGCGTTTGACTCGGAAGCGGAGTCTGAGCGGTCCATGCTGCGTGGAATCATTGGCTTCCGCTTGAGAGTTAGAAAATTCGAGCTCAAGCTAAAACTGAGCCAGAACCACCCGAATGCCAATCGGCAGTCTGTTCTGGCGTACCTCGCAAAAGGGAATGAGGCCGCCCAACAGGTAGCAGACCTTATGCGCAGAAGCTTAGCTAGAATCTCCGATTGACCGAGAAAGAAGTGATGTCCGCTTCTGGCCGCGGATTCATATGATCGACGCAACACACGGATAGCTGCATAGGCAGCAGGAGTGTTGCGGGTGAAGCGCAGGCAGAGGATCTACTACACCGATACCCAGAAGG
>NZ_LMHA01000003.1:566810-601335 GCF_001427635.1 Pseudoxanthomonas sp. Root65 | reverse complement strand
GCACGCCAGCTCAACGAACGGCCACGCAAGACGCTAGGCTACGAAACACCGGCAGAGCGATATCGACAAACTGTTGCGTCGATCGGTTGAATCCAAGGCCGATAGCGGTCGTTGTTCAATGCCAGTCTGCAATCACATTAGCTGTCTATCTTCTCTTCGCCACGCGATATAGTGATCCAAGACTTTTAGCGGGAATTAGTTATGGACTTGCCCGATGACGATTTGTCGGCCTGCTTGCCAGTGCTAACGGATGAAGAGAAGCATCAACGTACATTGGCTGCACTTGCCGATGTGAGTGCTGGCCGGATCATTCCTCACGAGGAGATGAGGGCGTGGGCGCAGTCCCTGCTCAGCCGAACGAATAGCGCTAAGTGATGCGAGCCTGCCGACAGAAGTGGACAAAGTTGTCAGCTACTGGCCGGAAGCGGACTCTCTGATCCGGATTGCAATTATCGGTCGGCCGGATGCTTCCATTCGTCGATCTCCTCGCGAGACCATGTTCATGTGTGCTCTAGCTTGGCGCGAACGGCCATTCTTTAGACGACAGTCTCAAAATTGTCTTGGCTCGACTGATGCTCAGTTCGACTACACTGCAAAGCCCGCTTACTGGATTTGCGATATGCCAATGACCCTGTCGGCATTTGCTTACGTGAGCCGCGCAACAAATAAGCTGAGCTGCGAGAAGCTGAACGAGATTGTCAATGACGCCAAGGATTTCAACGGTCGTCACGAACTCTCTGGAGCGCTGGTATACGACGGTTCCTGCTTCTTCCAGTACATCGAAGGGCCTCGCTTACATTTGGCGGATGCCTACGCGCGTATCCGCGCCTCTCGATCCCACATCATCCTGCTTAGCCTTATAGATGGGCCCGTGCCGACCCGTCGATTCGAAGGCTGGGAAATGTACTACCGGGATGGTGTTCCCTCGGGCATCGACGCACTGAACTGGCTGCCTGGCCAAGAACCTAGTGGCGACCCTAAGCGCGATCTAGTGGCGAACGCATTGAGCTACTTCTGGCGCACCTTTGACAATGAGCTGGCGCCTGCCGGTCACTCCTAGAACCTACAGTCCTCTGGTTCCTCTCTGTTCGAGCGGCGAGGCGACTCGCCCTTGTCTACGCCGCGTAAACGGGCGTGGCGCGAGGATGCTGGGATGTCGAAGACGACAGGACGTTGACATGTCCATCTGGCGGCTCAGGGACGGAAGCGTGGACAAAGCGAGGCTTGCGGGCCTGGTGGGAGTAGGCGCCTGGCAATCGACCCGCTGGGCCGACGGGGCGGAGGATGTTCCCGCCCTCTGGATACCGGCTGGGGTGCTCTGCGCGTGGCTGTTGATGAGGCCACGATCGACGTGGCAAGTGGCATGCTTAGTGGCGCTTGCGGCCGACGCTGCGGGTCAGGTGCTCGCGGGTACGCGCCCGATGCTCGCCGTCCTCCTTGCGGCTTGCCATCTGGCCGAAGCGCTGTGCATTGCGGTCTTCATGCGGCGTGCCATTCCGGACGTCCGGGTTACACGGCACTGGGGACACGTCGGGCGTGTCGCAACCCTCGGCACGCTGGCGGGCTGTGCGATATCGGGCCTACTGGCGCTCGCGATCTATAGGGCCTTGTACGGTGCCGCGACGCTGGAGACGTTTTTGGCTTGGTACGGCGCTCATGTGCTCGGCATGGTGATCGTGGGGACGACTGCGTGGGTAGTCCACGTGAAGGGGATCGGAACGCTGGTACCCCCGGGGCGCCGCGTCGGCTTCGTGCTGGGCATGGTGTTGCTCGTGGGGGGCGTGGGCCTGGCATTCCGCTTGCGCTATCCCGTCCTGTTCCTCACCTATCTTCCCCTGCTGATGGTGGCGTTCCGCTACCGGTTCGGGGGTGCGGCGGTAGGCGTGTCGTTGTTCGCTTTCATCGCCGTGGCTAGCACGGCGGCCGGCCATGATCCCTGGGTGGAGGTGGCCGACCCGGTATGGCGAACCGCGCTGCTGCAGCTTTACCTGGCCGGCGGATGCCTGATCACTATTCCGGTGGTGTTGGCCATGGCGGAGCGGGATCGGTTGACCGCGCGTGTGCGGGAGAGCGAACAGCGGTACCGCCTGCTTGCCGATTATTCGGGTGACCTGGTCGTGCGCCTGAATGCCTCGGGTGAGCGTACCTACGTTTCCCCCTCGGCGCGCGACATGCTCGGATGGACGCCCCAAGAGATGCTTGGGACCCGCTGGGACCTGCTACATCCGGATGATCGCGAAGCGCAGCGGCAGGCGATGCGCGAAGTCGTGGCGTCCGGCCTGCCGCAGACGCATCGGTACCGCGTGCGGCACAAAAGTGGACACTTCGTATGGACGGAAGTCGTCATGCGCTCCGCACCGCCGGATGCGACCGGTGGAGCCGTACTCATCCTGTCGGGGCGCGACATCAGCAAGCGTGTGGCGGCCGAACGTGCGCTGGAAGTCAGTCGCGCGGACCTGCAACGCCTGACGATGATTGATGCGCTGACGGGTATCGCCAACCGCCGGCAACTGGAGCAGCAGTTGGCGCGGACCATTGCGGGATTGGGTACGGAGCGCCACGTCGTGGCGCTGTTCTTCCTGGACATCGACCACTTCAAGGGCGTCAATGACACCCATGGCCACGCGACGGGTGACGGGGTGATCCGTGCTTTTGCGCAGCGACTTCAGCGCCAGGTCGACGTGGCCGGCTTGGTGGTGCGATTGGGTGGAGACGAGTTCGTCGTGCTGCTTGAGGGTGACATTGGCATGGCGAGCGTCACCGGCATCGCGCGCAAGGTACTGGCCGCGGTCAGGGCGCCGATCTGCATCGGTGAGCGCATGCTGACCGTGACCACCAGCATTGGCATTGCCTTCGCGCCCGCCCCCGCAAGCCAGGACGATCTGTTGTCAGCAGCCGATGAGGCGCTGTACAAAGCAAAACAGAAGGGCCGCGACCGGTACGAGGTCGTGGTCATCGCTGCGACGGAAGGCGACGCCCGGAGAAGTAAGGCAGAGCACGGGTATGGACACGAGGGCGGGGGAACGGGGAGCGGAGTTCGATGGGAATAAAGACGCGATCGCCGGCTGCGGGGCTGGCACGCATGAAGGTGGTGCGTCTGGTCGGTGTCTTGCTGGGGCTGGTGATCAGCGTCGGTCTGCTGCTGGCTATCCTGCTGGATCGTGCTGCGCGTATCGAAGCCGCACGACGCCAGAGTATGGCGGTAACGGTAGGCGTAGACCGTTTGCTTCATCTCGAGATTCGTAATCTCGAACGTGCCCTGCGTGGCATGGCGGTGGTCGCGGACGGCTACGCGGACGACCGGCGCGACCGGGAGCGTTGGGATCTGTCGGGTGAGATCCGTGGCGTGATCGCGCGACATGCGGAACTTCAGGATATCGATCTGTACCGGCGGGACGGGCGCGCGCTCTATCGCGGTGTCAGGCCGTCGGGGGACCACACGCTGCCGGACGTCGACATTAACTTAACGGCATCGACGTTGCGTGTCGCACCGCTGGTGCACGCAGGCCGCACTGAACCAATCGTACCGTTGATGCTTCAGACGCCGGAAAGGAACTGGCTGGTGGCACGCCTGCGTACCTCAGAGTTGCAGAGGATGCTCGAGGATCTCGACGTCGGCGAACAGGGCAGTGTGGGAATCCTTACCGCACAGGGAATCGTCCTTGCGCGCCGGGGTGCCAGCGGCGCGCATGTGGGAAAGCGTGTGCCAGTTCCGGCCGCGCTGTTGCCGGGATCGACGGTCCAACAGGATCTCGTGAGCACGCTCGATGGTGTGGAACGGTTCGCCAGCTTCTCGTCCACCAGTGGCTACCCATTCGTCGTCGCTGCCGGGTTGGCTAAGCGTGAAGCGCTAGCGCACTGGCGCAGCCAAGCGGCGATTGCCGTCAGTCTGCTGGTGCTGTACTGGGCAGTCACGCTTTACCTGCTGTGGAAATCCTCCCGCCTAGAGGCCGCCCGTGATCGTGCCCATGACGCATTGTCGCGACATGCAGACTGGCTGGCCAAAGCCCAGCTGGCGTCGCAGACGGGGGTATGGGCGATGGAGCGGAACAGCGAGCAAGTGCAGGCCTCGGATCACGCCGCCCGCCTGTTCGGCTTTCCTGCTGTTTCCGGGCCTCTGCCGCTATCAGCGTTCTTTCAGCGGATGCACGAGAGCGACCGGGCGCAGGTGGAGACGGAATTCGCCCGCGCCTGGGAAGAAGGCAAGTCGTTCCATGCCGAATACCGCATCCTGCTGCCTGACGGACGGCAGCGCTGGATCAGCGCGCAGGGCGCGCCGGTACACGATGGCGACGAAGCGCCGCGGATGACGGGGACGGTCATGGACATCACCCAGCGCCGCCACCAGGAGGAACAGGTGGAACGCGCAGAAGCGCAGTTCCGCGAGCTGTTCGAACTGAATCCGTTGCCGTTCTGGGTCTTCGACATCCACAGCCTGCGGTTTCTCGCGGTGAATGCCGCCGCGATCCGGCGCTATGGGTATACGCGCGAGGAGTTCCTCGCCATGACGATCCTGCAGATTCGTCCTTCCCATGAGGGCGCGGCCGTGCGCGCAAGCGTGGACGATCCCGCCGAACCGCGCGATGCGGACCGTGTCTGGCTGCACAGGACCCGGGACGGACGGGAGATGCATGTGCGCATCCACAGCAGCAGTATCCGCTTCGACGGACGCGACGCGCGCCTGGTGCTGGCGGAAGACGTCAGTGAGCGCGTGGCCTACGAGGCCGATCTCGCGTGGCGTGCCGCGCACGACGAAGCGACGGGACTGCCGAATGTACGCGCGTTCCTGAAGGCACTGGACACGATCGGGACGGAAGAGCCCGATGCCGCCTATGCCGTGATCCATCTGCAGATAAGGGAACTCGATCTGGTCGCCTCCACACTGGGTCCGCGTGCACGCGATGCGATCATCCTGGAGGTGGCACGGCGCCTGTCGAGCTCGGTGGGAGCGGCGCGCGCGATCGCGTACAGGCCGGCCAACGTCTTCCTGGCCGCGGTGCCCAGCGTCGAGTGGGACGCGGCCGTCGATGCATTGCGGGCGGTGCTCGAGACGCCTGTCGTTTCCGAATCAGGAAGCCACCGGATCGAAGCATGGATCGGCATCGCGTTCCAGCAACGCCCCGGTCAGCCGGCTGAGGAGGTGGTGAGCCATGCGGCGTTGGCCGCCCTGCATGCGAGAGCGGAGAACGCGCCGATAATGCACTACACGGATGCCCTGGCCGAGAGTGCGAACAAGCGGATCGCGACGGTCGGCAAGCTGCGAAGCGCGCTTGCGGGCGACGAGTTCGAGCTGCACTTCCAGCCCATCCGTCGTGTGTGCGATGGACGCGTCGTGGCCGCCGAAGCCCTGCTGCGCTGGCGATCGCAGGAGGGCTATGTCTCTCCGGCGAGCTTCATTCCGCTGAGTGAGGAGTCCGGGCTGATCGTGCCGATAGGCGAGTGGGTGATCGACCAGGCGGCATGGGCACAGTCCGTGCTGTCCGCTGCGGGCTTCCCGGAGGTCGCGGTTGCGGTGAACGTCTCGGCTGTGCAGTTCATGTCGGCATCGGTTCCCCGCCTGATTCGCGATGCCAGCGCGCGCTACGGCTTGGCACGCGGCGCCCTGCACGTGGAGCTGACCGAAAGCGCGATGCTACGGCGCCCTGACACGGCGAAGCACGCGATGGAGGAGTTGCAGGGCGACGGCGTCTGCGTGTCGGTGGACGACTTCGGAACCGGTTTCTCCAGCATGGCCTACCTGCGGGACCTTTCATTGGATCACCTGAAGATCGATCGCAGGTTCGTCGACCATGTCGACGAGGATGTCGGGAATGCGTCGATTTGCCGGGCTCTCGTCGCCCTTGGAAGGGGACTGGGACTGACGATCATCGCCGAGGGGGTCGAGCGCGCGGAGGAATATACTTGGCTGGCCGAGCACGGCGTGGATCACGCGCAGGGCTATTACATCGCGCGGCCCGCGCCACTGGAGCAGTTGGTGTCTTGGTTGAAGCAAGCAGCCGGACACGTCTGATCCACCATCGCGCGGTCGCAGGACGTGCGTGCAGCGAGGGGATCGGTTTCCGGCCCTGGGATGCGGTTTACCGCAGCGTCATTCCTCGTCCCAAGGATGCTCGTCTTCCCCGGGATGCATCGACAGGGCGGCCTCCGCCTCCGGATCGACAGGCTCCAGCAATGTGTACGCGTCCACGTCCGTTTTCGCGATCGCGCGACTCACGGTGTAACTTTCCAGGAGGGGTCGCTGCGCATGCCGCAACAGCGAACGAGGACTGGATAACGAGCCACTCAGCCAGCGCACGGCAGGCGCGCCCTCCAAGAAGACCGGTCCGTCCTGCGTCAGCGGTGCCGGGATCGCTGGGTTGGGCGCTGTCAGAAGGGTGAAGCTCAACAGCGATGACCCTTCCTCTCCTTTCCATTCTTCCCAAAGGCCGGCCGCCATCAGGACACCGCCATCCCGTCGCTGGATGAAGTGGGGCCAGGGCGGTTTCCGCTGACGGTCCCACTTGAAGTAGCCGCTCATCGGCACCAAGCAACGCCGCTCCTGCCAAGCTTGGGCGAAGATGCGGCTCTTCGACGCGCGATCCACCCGAGCAGTAACGGTCGTGTACGGTGTGGCGGGTTCCTTGGACCATCGGGGGACGAGCCCCCAGATCATCTCACGCAGGACCACAACGCGGTCGTCGGACATCGTGACAACATGTGCAGGCTTCCCCTTGGCGATGTTGTAGCGCGCCGGAGTGTCCGCGACGGCCTGCGCAATGGCGGCGGGCAGAGCACTGGTCAGTTGATCCACGCCCGCGATGGCTTGTACGAAACGGCGCATGGGCCCACCGTAAGTCTCTCGGCGTGATGTTTTGGTCTAGGAGACGCAGCTCTCACATTCAGCAGTGGGCGTTTTTGGACCGAGTGGCTCACCTATTCCCAATCGGCAGGCAGCCATATGTACCAGCCTCGACATTCACCCAATGCTCACGGGCGGCGCGAACAATCAGTCATGGATCCACACGAGGCACACGCGTGACTATCGCCCCCGTACCGCCGAGCGAAGGCAAGCTGCCCCGTCGCGCCGCCATCCTGCATTTCCTTTTCCGTTACCGGAAATCGGGCGTCTTCCACGGCCTGACGCTTGACCCAACGATGCTGGAAGCCGACGCGGTGGAAGAGGGCAGTCCGGAACGCTTCGCCGACGAACTTGAAGCATTGGGGCCTACGTTCGTGAAGCTGGGCCAGATGCTGTCCACGCGCCCGGACTTGGTGCCGCCCGCGTACGCGTCTGCACTGGAGCGGATGCAAGAGAAAGTGTCGCCGGTGCCGTTCGAGGTAATCCGTGAACAGGTAGAGGAATCGCTGGGCGTGCGCATCAGCAAGGCCTACGCCAGCTTCGACGAAACACCGCTGGGCTGCGCCTCGCTGGCGCAGGTGCATCGCGCCACGCTGCGCGACGGCCGCGAGGTGGCGGTGAAGGTGCAACGGCCGGGCGTGGCGCAGCAACTGATGAGCGACCTTGAACTGCTGCGCGGTATCACCGATACGGCGGACCGATTCACCAGCGTCGGGCGTAATGTGCGCTTCTCCGAATGGCTCGGCGAGTTCTCCCGCTCGCTGACCGCCGAACTCGATTACGTGGCCGAAGCCGAGAACCTGGACCGCTTCAGGCTGCATCTGGCGCCCTTCCGAAAACTCTGGGTGCCCGCCCCGATCTGGGACTACACGGGCAAGCGCGTACTGACGATGGAGCTGGCCGGTGGCCGCCGTGTGGATGAAATCTCCGGATTTCGCCGGACCGAGCAGGGCATGACGCCGCTGGCTGAGGATCTGCTGCGCGGCTATCTGGACCAGATTTTCGTACATGGCGAGATCCATGCCGATCCACATCCGGGCAACCTGCGCGTCACCGAAGACGGGCGATTGGCGATCTTCGACCTGGGCATGGTGGCCAACCTGCCGCCGCGCCAGCGCGACCGCCTGCTGAAGCTTCTGTTCGCCGCGGTGGACGGGCGCGGAGAACAGGTCGCCGAGGAATGCATCGCAGTCGGCATCCGTCTGGAGGACTACGACGAGCCGCGCTTCCTGCGCGAAGTCGGACAACTGGTTGCCCGGTACGGCGCGCACCAGGCGTCTATGTCGGAAGGTCGGGTGGTGCTGGAACTGGTGCGAATCGCGACCCATTGCGGCCTGCGGCCACCGCCTGAGTTGAGCCTGCTCGGCAAGACCTTGTTGAACCTCGACGCGGTCTGCCACCTTCTTTCGCCCGAACTCGATACCCAGGGCGTGGTGGAGGACCAGCTGCAGCACGTCATGCGCGCCCGCCTGCGTAAGTCGCTTTCCTCGCCCAACTTGGCCAGCGAGATGATGGAGGTGCAGGCCTTGCTGCGCGACGGTCCGCGCAAGCTGTCGGACATTCTGTCACTGGTGGCGGAGAACCGGTTCCAGCTTCGGGTAACCGGACTGGAAGAGTAACGGCTGATGGAAAACCTGCAAAAGATCGCCAACCGCATTGCGGTAGGTGTGATCACCGCCTCGCTGATCCTGGCGTCGGCGATGATGATGCGGGTGCCGTCAACGCACACGTTGGGGGGATATCCGGTCGTGGCGCTGGTCCTGTTCTTACTGGGCGTGGCGCTAGGTGGCGGCATCATCGTCAGTTCGCTGCTCAGCGACCACCGCGCACGTTCGCGGGAGGAGCGCGGCCCGCGCTGATACCTCCCCCACTGCGTTGCCTCCCTCATAACGGAGCCAACGCTAGGCTCGATCTAAAGACGACGGAGAACACGCATGGCGACGAAGAAGACGGCAAAAAAAAAGATCACGAACTCAATGGATAAGGAAGCCAACGCGACGTCCTCGCGTCAGCGGGTCCTGCAGCAGGAGGCGTTGAAGAAGGCTGCGGCCGTGCCCAAGCCGAAGAAGACGCCAGTGCAGGCCGGCGTACGCGCCCAGCCCAAGCCGCCGCTGCCGAAACAGCACCTCGACAAGCCGGGCAAGGAGGGCGATCTGCAGTTGGAACCGAAATTCCTGGCGCCTGACTATGTCGGCAGCGGCAAGCTGCAGGGCATGGCCGCCCTGGTCACAGGCGGCGATTCCGGCATAGGCCGCGCCGTCGCGGTGTTGTTCGCACGGGAAGGCGCGGATGTCGCCGTGCTGTACCTGGACGAACACGAAGATGCGCGAGTCACCGCCGAGCATGTCGAGGGCGAAGGCCGCCGTTGTCTTCTGATCGCTGGCGATATCCGCAATCCCACGTTTTGCGAGAAGGCCGTGGCGAAGACGGTGAAGGCATTCGGTCAACTCGACGTGCTCGTCAACAACGCCGCATTCCAGCAGCACGCGATGCGGCTGGAGGACATAGGCGACGCCCAACTCGAGGAAACGCTGCAGACCAATATCGGCGGTTACTTCCATATGACCCGCGCGGCCCTACCGCACATGCAGGAAGGCGGTTGCATCATCAATTCCGGCTCAGAAACCGGCATCTTCGGTAGCCAACATTTGCTCGACTACTCGGCGACGAAGGGCGCAATCCATGCGTTCACCCAATCGCTGGCCAGCAACCTGCTCCCGCGCGGCATCCGTGTGAATGCGGTGGCGCCGGGCCCGGTGTGGACGCCGCTGAATCCCGCTGACAAAGAAGCAGAGGATGTGGCAACGTTTGGCAAGGACAGCGACATGGGACGCCCCGCGCAGCCGGAAGAAATCTCGCCAGCCTATGTGTTCCTCGCTTCGCCGATCACGGCGTCGTATGTCAACGGCGTGATCCTGCCAGTGATGGGCGGTCCCCGCGGCTGAACCGGCGTGTCCCGTATGGCCTTCGATTAGGAGCGTTGTCGATCCAGAACCCTACCTTTCAGTCAGAATCTGGCCCAGGGCAGTGTGGTTCAAGCGGTTGCTGTGCGGCTCAGCTTCACTTTATGGGTCGGTGCAGGTCCGCTTCAGGGCGGAAGCGGACCTGCACCAACGAGGGCAGCGGATTAGGGATGTTTATCAGGGGTAGGGGGCAGGGCAGCTTCCGACCCGAAGCAGTCGTCGCATCTAAGGGCTTCCTCCTCAGCAGAGCAATGATCGAGATGCTAAAGCGGGTGCAGCTTATCCATCGAAGGACGCTAGGATTGGGCATGGTCCGGACGCCTTGGCGGTGCACTGCCGGGCGAGCTTTTGCAGGTAATCCCGTGCCCGCTCCATCTCCACGATCTGTTTGTCGAGCTTGGCAATCCTGACCAAGGCCAGTTCGCGCGCTCGTTGCCGATCCTGTCCTGAGTCGAGCGACAGCAACTCCCGGATTTCTTCGAGTGTGAACCCGGCTCGTTGCGCCATGCGAATGAATCGCAGGCGGCGGACATCCGCTGCGTTGTAGTGACGGATGCCGTCGCCTTTCTCTGGCGTATTGAGGAGTCCCTTGCGCTGGTAGAAGCGGATGGTCTCCACGCCGACACCACCCGCTTCGGCGTACTTCTTGATCGACAGGCTCATAGGCTTGACTCCGTACTATGGTACGGACTTTAGGATGGCCGCCACTTGAGAACAAGTTCCCGCTGGAGGAAACCATGAATGCTCCAAGCCAACCCCACCGCAAGCGCGCAACGCTTTATCGAATGGTGATGGAGCAGCATCTCTGCCCATACGGCCTGAAAGCCAAGAATCTGCTGCGACGCCAAGGTTTCGACGTCGACGACCGCTGGCTGACCACGCGCGAGGCGGTCGACGCCTTCAAGGCCGAGCATCAGGTGACGACCACCCCGCAAACTTTCATCGATGGCGAGCGCATCGGCGGCTACGACGACCTGCGCCGCCATTTCGGCAAGCCGGTGTCCGATCCCAAGGCGACGAGTTATCTGCCAGTGATCACACTGTTTGGCATGACCTTGCTGATGGCACTTGCTGCGAGCCATGCGGTCCACGGCACGCCCTTTACACAGCGCGCCGGCGAATGGTTCATCGGTTTCAGCATGGCCGTTCTGGCGCTGCTCAAGCTACAGAACGTCGAATCCTTCGCAACCATGTTCCTGAACTATGATCTGCTCGCAAAACGCTGGGTGCCTTATTCATACCTCTATCCCTTCGCCGAGGGACTGGCGGGTCTTCTAATGATCGCCGGGGCGCTGACCTGGATCTCGGTGCCAGTCGCGCTATTCATCGGCACGGTCGGCGCAGTTTCGGTGTTCAAGGCGGTGTACGTCGACCGCCGCGAACTCAAGTGCGCCTGCGTGGGCGGGGCGAGCAACGTGCCGCTTGGCCTCGTATCGCTGACCGAAAACCTGATGATGGTCGCCATGGCGCTCTGGATGGCGTTGGGCGCACTCGGCTTGCTGCCCGCCTAGGCACATACGGTGTAGTTGCCAGAACGTCTGCTTCTGGCCGATAGCGGTACTTCGTCCATACCGGTTCGCAATTACGCTGCCGCCTCTATCATTCTCGCTGTGCGCTATATTGACCCGTAACTCTTAAAATGAACTTGCCCGCTTATTGGCATGCTTGCCAGTGCCAACGGATGAAGGGAAGCATCAGCGTACGTTGGCTGGACTTGCCGATGTGGATGCGGGTCGGACGATTAGCCACGAGGAGATGATGGCGTGGGCGAGGTCCTTGTTTAGCCAACCGGATGGCGCGAAGTGATGTGCGCTTATGGCCGATAGCCGACATCCACTGTTTCGTCCAAATTCGTCAGGGCTGAAATCACTGGACTGCATACTTTAGGCACCGCACTTGATGAAGTCCTCGATGCAGCAGCATGCCCTGCAGCTGAAGTGCTAAACAGGCCCGTCTGAGTTATTGGAAGCAGGTCCTGCGAGCCATACACGCACTGTTATACGCAGAGCGTCCGCAGTATCGCGAATGCCCAACTCCCGATCAGTGACAGCTCCGCGCAGGAAGCTCACGACATCCGGACTCCACATGATGGCTGTGGTTCGGGCTCCGAACACATTGTCTTCTGGCTCGCTCATGCACGGAAGGATAGCCTTTGGTCGCCCATCCATCACGTGTGCGACGGCTCGTCGCTAGGCTAGCGTGTGAAATGGCGGGGTGGGGCAACAAACCCCAAAGAGAGCTAGCCGCGCGCTCCCAGCTGTGACGCCTTGGGCAGACGATATCCAAAAGCTGCCATGAAGCCTCGAAAGGTTTGCTTCTCCTAGGCTGGAGCTGACAGGGGAAACGGTGACGGCTTAGTTCTCGCGCGTTGCGTGGTGGTTGCTCTTGCGATCTAAATCGCTTTGCAAACACGCTCCAAAACTCCCGGAAAGCACATCTCATAGGCGTGGCCTCCTCCGGAATGAGGCCCGATGCAGTCACTTACATACGAAACTCTGATCCAGAGATCCCACTCAGAGGGGCGTCAATTCCTGCTGCCAATGGCAACTGCTCGAAGTCCTCATCTGACATCTCAAGCAGCTGACCTTTCAGGGCGTTGTGGGTCTCTATCCGTCGCCGATCGATCAAACCCTGGAGCACGCTTAAGAGCTCTAGGAGATCCATCGCCTCAAGTTTCCCCAAGGCGAAAAGAGGCATGGGTCTGCAGTCCACCCACAGGTGCCCGTCAAGCCCGACGGGTTCTACCCCGTTTCCACGGACGGTTAGATTAGGCGTCCAAGGCCTGATCCTTGATGTCGTCCCTTCGATGGGAAGATGGGACGATGCGCTATCGCGCCACCACCACATCGATTAAGTCGCCGATCCTGCAGTGTGCTTCCAAGGGGTGCCTCAGGGGCACACGACGGTTTATGCGGTAGGTATTCTGCCGCCCGTCGCGATGCCGCTCCAGAACACCGGCTGCCTCCAGTTCGGCCACGATGCGCTGCACCGCCCGTTCGGTGATCCCAACCTTAGCCGCCACCTCGCGCAATGTCTGCTGCGGCTCTGCGGCCAGGCAGAAGAGCACATGGCTGTGATTGCTGAAAAAGGTCCAGGTGGAGTCCATACCGTTCGTCCGAGTGATGCTTGGGCGAAAGCCTAGCCTATTGACGCGAACGATATTACACGATCTACAATACACGACACAAATATCGTGTATAGGAGATCGCATGTCAGCCCAGCTCAAGCCTGCCGCCGTTCTGTTGCCCGCCAAGACCGTAGCCGTTGCCGAGGGCGACGGGATCGGACCGGAAATCACGCGAGCCGTCCTGAGGATACTCGCCGAAGCCGATCCGGGTCTGGCGTTCCAGCCGCTGACAGTGGGGCTGCAGGCGTACCTCGCCGGTCATTCGGCGGGCTTCGACCGTCGCGTCATCGATGCGGTCACCGAGCACGCGGTGCTGCTGAAGGGGCCCATCACGACGCCCCAAGGCGGTGGCTACAAGAGCGTGAACGTGTCCCTCCGCAAGACCTTCGGCCTGTATGCCAACCTGCGGCCCTGTGTGGCTTACCACCCCTTCGTCGCGACCCATCACCCCGGCATGGACGTGGTGATCGTGCGCGAGAACGAGGAAGACACCTATGCCGGCATTGAGCATCAGCAGACGGACGAGGTGGTGCAGTGCCTGAAACTGGTTTCCCGTCCGGGCTGCGAGCGGATCGTGCGCTACGCCTTCGAGTACGCGCGCCGGCACGGGCGGCGCAAGGTCACCTGCATGACGAAGGACAACATCATGAAGCTGACCGATGGGTTGTTCCATCGGGTGTTCGACGAGATCGCCAGGGAATACCCCGAGATCGCCAGTGATCACATGATCATCGATATCGGCACGGCGAAAATGGCCGTGGACCCCCGGCGCTTCGACGTGGTGGTCACGCCGAACCTCTACGGCGACATTCTTTCCGACGTGGCGGCCGAAGTGGCCGGTTCCATCGGCCTGGCGCCATCGTCCAACATCGGCCGCCATTGCGCGATGTTCGAGGCGGTCCATGGCTCGGCGCCGGATATCGCCGGACGCGATCTGGCCAACCCCTCGGGATTGCTGCTCAGCGCGGTGATGATGCTGGTGCACCTTGGCCGTGCGGGAGCGGCCACCGCCATCCACAATGCCTGGCTGCGCACGCTCGAAGAAGGTCTGCACACCGCCGACATCTTCGGCCCGCATAGCCGGCGGCAGGTCGGCACCCAGGCATTCGCCGAGGCGGTCGTCACGCGCCTGGGCCAGCGGCCGCGCGATATCCCGGCTGTGGATTATCCGGAACGCACCATGTCGTCGGCCCCAGTCCTGCTGGAAGCTGCCGCGGTATCGAGGGAAAAGACCCTGGAAGGCGTGGACGTCTTCCTGCACTGGGATCAGGCCGAACGCAATCCCGACGCGCTGGGCCACCCGTTGCAGGCCATCGCCGGCCCGGATTTCCGGTTGGCGCTCATCACCAATCGTGGCGTCAAGGTCTACCCCAGCGGTCTGCAGCAGACCACCCGCACCGACCATTGGCGATGCCGGTTCCAGAGCGTCGAGGGACGCCGGCTGACGCCCAGCCACATCGCAGCGCTGCTCCTGCGGATGGCCGAGGCAGGTTTCGAGGCCGTCAAGACCGAGAACCTCTACGCCTTCGATGGCGTCAGGGGTTATTCCCAGGCCCAGGGCGAATGAACGCCGTGCTCGCAAGCCTGCAGACGTCGCCGTCGGTGTACGCGGGCTGTTCGGCCGCCTTGTTGACCCAGCACGGCAAGGAGGCGCTACTAGGTCCGATCCTGGATGAGGTCCTTGGATGTCATCTGGTGCATGTGGACTCCTACGACACCGATCTGCTGGGCACCTTCACACGCGAGGTGCCGCGTGCCGCGACCCAACTTGAAACCGCAGCCAAGAAGGCCCGGCTGGGCATGGAGCTGGCCGGCTTGCGACTGGGGCTGGGCAGCGAGGGCAGTGTGGGCATGGATCCGGTGACAGGTCTGATCCCCTGGTGCTATGAGGTGCTGGTCTGGATCGATGCCGATCGCGGGCTGGAGGTGGTCGGACGCGCGCACGCCAGTGCCTGCGCAGGATCCCGCCGCGTCACCTCGTGGGAGGAAGCGCAGGCCTTTGCCGCCCATCACATGTTTCCGTCGCATGCGCTGGTGGCGCGCCCGAGCCATGCCGACCACGGCAGCATCTACAAGGGCATCCAGGACCCGGACAGCCTGCGCCGCACCTACGAGCGCGCCAGGGCCGACGCGGACGACGGCGTGGTGTTCCTGGAGGTTGATGCGCGCGCGCACCTGAACCCGACGCGTCAGGCGGTGATCCGGCAGGCGGGCCTGGATCTGGTGGCCAAGCTGCGGACGCTCTGCCCGGCATGCCAGTCCCCAGGGTTTGGCCTCGCGCGACGCTTGCCGGGATTGCTCTGTGGAAACTGCGGCACGCCGACCGCCGAATTCAAGGGCGCGGTCATGGCATGCGTGGCGTGCGGCGACGAGACAGAAGAACGTATTGCCGAGGCCTGGGCCGATCCGGCCCATTGTCCCGAGTGCAATCCATGAGCAGAGGGGGACCGACTTGCTCCCGTCCGGAAGTGGAGCGGGCGGCACGCGTGCTGGCGAACGGGGGGCTGGTGGCGTTCCCGACGGAGACGGTCTATGGCCTGGGCGCCTCGGCACGCGATCCTGGTGCGTTGCGGCGGATCTTCTCCGTCAAAGGGCGTCCGCCGGACCATCCGCTGATCGTGCATATCGCCGCAAGCCACCACCTGCTTGCGTGGGCCAGTTACATCCCGGACGCCGCGCGGCGGTTGGCCGACGCATTTTGGCCGGGCCCATTGACGCTGATACTGCCCAAGGCGCCAGGCGTACCCGACGAGGTCACGGGCGGCGCATCCACCGTAGGCGTGCGGGTACCGGCACATCCGGTCGCCCAAGCGCTGCTGCGCCACTTCGGTGACGGCATTGCCGCACCTTCGGCCAATCGCTACGGCCGCGTCAGCCCGACGCGGGCCAGGCATGTGGCCGATGCGCTCGGAGACGTGGTAGATCTGATCCTAGATGGGGGGACGTGCGAGATAGGTCTGGAGTCGACCATTGTTGACCTGTCTGACGGAACGCCGCGCTTGCTGCGCCCGGGCGCAATCACCCGTGCCATGCTTGAACATGTCCTGGGATCATCCATTTCCCTCGCGAATCCTCATGGCACACCCGCACCAGGTCAGAAGCCTTCGCACTACGCACCCAAAGCTCGCGTCGTCCTGGCGGCTGCCGAACAGGCAGAAGCGACGGCGGCCCGCTTGGCAGCGGAGGGTTGCAGAGTAGGGCATCTAGCTGTTGCACCGTCACACCATCCGGCTGTGTGGTGGCTCCCCCTTTCGCTGACAGTGGATAAGCAAGCTGCCAGTCTCTATCAGCGACTACACGAGGCCGACGCGCTGCAGCTCGATATTGTGGTTGCATCGTTGCCGCGTGGTCACGGAATCGCCGAAGCCATTGCCGATCGCCTCATCAGGGCTGCGGGATTGGGAGAAAGCTGAGGGGTCGGCGACAAGAGATTGACAGCATCCGAATCAGAAGGGGGCCGACCCGGAAAATCATTCAGGATCGCACTACCCATTTGGGTAGCCGATCGTACCCGGCTTGGGATTGGGATCCACACACGGTCAGCAGGACACTGATTGCCTCTGTTGCAGGGCCTTTATGGCTCGAGGGAGGCGTCATGTTCAGATCTTTTCTGTTTGTCGCAGCGCTCTGCGTGTCAGCATCCGCGCTTGCCCAAGTCCCGCCGTTCCCATCCACGTTCCAAGCCCGGCATGTGGCAGCGAACGGAGTGGACCTTCACGTACGTGTGGGCGGAAAAGGGCCTGCCGTCCTGCTTCTGCACGGATATGGCGAGTCGGGCGACATGTGGGCACCGCTTGCTGCAGCATTGGAGGAAGACCACACTGTCATAGTGCCCGATCTGCGTGGAATGGGGCTCTCCTCCCATCCTGCAAGCGGCTTCGATAAGATAACCCAAGGACGCGACATGCAGGCGCTGCTAGCTTCGCTTGGCGTCAAGCGTTACGACGTAGTCGCACACGACATCGGCAACATGGTGGCATTTGCCCTGGCGACGCAGCAGCCGGACCGTATCGGCCGGTTGGTTTTGATCGATGCACCGGTTCCTGGCGTGGGTCCTTGGGACGAAATCCTGAAGACGCCCCTGCTGTGGCACTTCCGATTCGGCGGCCCAGACATGGAGCGGCTTGTAGCTGGACGCGAGCGGATTTACCTGGATCGATTCTGGAACGAATTCGCCGCCCATCCTGATCGTTTCGATGAACAGTCGCGTCAGCACTACGCGACTCTCTACGCCCGCCCCGGCGCTATGCGCTCGGGCTTCGCGCAGTTCGCCGCTTTTGACCAGGATGCAGCTGATAATCGCGCATGGCTTGCGGCCGGTAATCGGCTGTCCATGCCCGTCTTGGCGTTGGGTGGTGAGAAATCGTTCGGCCTGACTATGGCGGTCGTGATGCGCGCGGCCGCATCGGACGTAACTGAAGGCACCATCCCGGACTCGGGGCACTGGATCATGGAAGAAAATCCGCAGGCCACGGTCAATCGTGTTGTGTCATTTCTGAGAGAAGAACGGTGAGCGCCCGCGCCATCGGTGTCATGCTATGCGGCGTTGCCTTTGCTCTTGCCGCATCGGCGGGCTCTACGAGTGGTCAAACTCGGCTGACACCTAGCGAGATAGCCGATCTGGGCAAAGGCGGCGCAGGACCGGGAACTTCCGGTATCGAGGGCATCCGTACGACGGTCTTGCTGGGGGACCCCACCAAGCCTGGTCCTTACGCAATCGAAATCCGCGTGCCGCCTCATACCCGGATTGCGGCGCACACGCACCGCGACGCGCGAAGCGCCGTAGTGGTGAGCGGGACCTGGTACTTCGGATACGGACGCGCCATGATCGACGGCCGCCTCAAACAGCTACCAGCGGGCAGCTTCTATACCGAGCCGGCGGACGACGCCCACTTCGCCCTAACGCGTGATGAGCCGGCCGTGGTCTACATAACGGGTGTCGGTCCCACCGACACGCGCTTCTCCGAGCATCATTAGAGCACCGACATGATATCCCCCGAAAAACTCATACCACCACTCGCGATTACTTGATGACGCCGCGGACCGCTGAGCTTCTGATCTTCGATTTCCAGCCGTCCTAGTCTGCCTTCGAAGTCCACCCGGCCGTTGATGCCGTGGGCGGCATGCCCATATAGCGCCTTGGACAGAACAATTGTCGAAGTTTCAGGTATCTTCAGTACTGGCATGACCGACAGATCCGCTGTCGCTGCCGGCTAGGCGAAATGGGTGACAGTGGGATGAGCCGCTCTCGTACCGCCGCGATGTCCCTGGCGCTGCTCCTCGCTATCGGTACGCTTCTCGTAGCGTCGCCGTGCCTCGCGCAGAGGTCCCCAAATGGTTTCGCGCCGTTCAAGCATGTGCGGGTTGCCGCCGACGATGGTGCGCCGGATGGCTTGCTGCGAATTGCGCAAACGGCGGATGGCTACCTGTGGTTCGCGGGCGATGCGTTGTACCGGTTCGACGGCGCGACTTTCGAGCAGATCGACTGGCCCGAGGGTTCGGGAAGGCGACACGCATCGCCATCGGCGCTCATGACCGACAGGAATGGCCAATTATGGGTGGGCTTGCGGGATACCGGTGGCGTAGCGGTATATCGCCACGGAGCCCTCCAGGACATGTACATGCCAGATCCTCCACGAGGACTGGCGGCCTTCGCGCAAACGCCTGATGGGGCTATCTGGGCGTCCTCGCTTGGCCTAGACAAGCGACTGCTGCGTCTGGGCGAGGCCGGTTGGGAACGCATGGATGAGAAGCTAGCTCTGCCTCCCGGTTACATCATGGATTTGATCGTGGCCCGAGATGGCGGGCTGTGGATTGCTCTGAGCGCCGAAGATGGCGGCAGTGGCATGCTGGCACTCCTCGCGCCGGGAGCAGACCGATTCCAGATAATGGACGCAAGGCTATCTGGGCGGCCTAAGATAGGGCTCGACCGGAATGGGAAGTTGTGGGCCTCGGATGCGGCCGGCACTCGTGTGCTTTTTGGCCCCGATGGGGAACCGCAGGACGGCATCGTTTTTCCTGCATTGCCAGGGACTTCAAGGGCCGCATTCACGTTCGACAACAATGGCGGGCTTTGGGGCACGACTGGCGCGGTCGGCGTATTCCACATCGCGGATCCTCTCGTACTCCGTGGTACGCCAATCGAGAGTGTTCATCAGTTCCGCGAGATCAACGGTCTCACCTCAGACATCACCTACGTGCCGTTCGTTGACCGGGAGGGCAATGTCTGGATCGCCACCGAGAGTGGGATAGATCAATTCCGTCGTGCGAGCGCAATCCAGGAAGCCGCAATACCGGCGGATCCTGCCTATGGATTGGGTATGGCCAAAGCGCGCGATGGCAGTGTCTATCTAGTCTCACGGAGAACCCTGTTCCATGTGCCGCCGGGAGCTGATCCCAAACCGATCCGGACTCTGGAAAGTGATTCGGTATCCCTGTGCCCTGCACGCGATGGTGGTGTGTGGCTCCTGGAGCGTAGTCAGACCCTGTTACTGCAAGGCCAACAGGCAATCATCGCCCCGGGATATCCGGGCGGTGAGGCGAGGATCGCCTGTGCCGAAGACGGAAGTGGGCGCCTTTGGCTGGGCCTCGCAAGCGGCCAGCTCATATGGCGCGACAGGAACGGCTGGCACGGCGCGAAAGGCGAGTTGGCTAAGCTAGACCTGTGGGACTTAGCAATCACACCCGCAGGCACCCTTGCGTTGATCGTGCCGCCGAACGTTGCCCTTCTGGAAGGGGACCGTCTCAAGACGATCCGGCTCGCCTCTACCGGCATCGGTACCCCATGGGCCATCTTGCCCGGCAACCTTCCAGGCTCCCGGGACCTGTTCGTCAGTGGGAGCAGCGGACTGGCGAGGATTCGAGGCGACCGGATGCGCCAGCTGGACGAGCGCCGTTTTCCCTGGATCACCTGGGTGCGAACGATGCAGCAGACTGCGGACGGCGAAACTTGGCTTTTCAGCCGGACGGGCGCGTACAAGATGGCCACGGTCGACTTTGACCGCGCCTTCGACGATCCACAAGCGCCGCTGCCCTACACAAGACTCGACTCCCTGGACGGCCTTGCCAGTACTGTTCAGAAGGGCGGCTTCGCCGGCATCCAAAGCAGTCTGGCGAGCGATGGCAGGATCTGGTTTCTCAACCGACAAGGCGCTGCCTATCTTGATCCGGCGAATCTGCCTTCGAACAAGCTCCCACCACCCGTCACCATCCGCGCTCTTTCAAGCGGGGGACGCAGCTGGCGCGACCCGACGAATCTCGAGTTGGCGGCCGGTACACGTACCGTCGACATCACTTACGCTGGCCTGAGCTTCACTGTGCCGCAACGCGTCCGTTTCAAGTACCGGCTTGAGGGTGTGGACGACCAATGGGTCGACGCGGGCACGCGACGTACGGTCTCATACTCAAATCTCGGGCCGGGACACTACCGTTTCAAGGTGATGGCAAGAAACAACGATGGTGTCTGGAGCCAGGAGAGCGCATCGCTCGACTTGGATATCCGCCCGACGTTCTTCGAGGGCTGGCCATTCAGGCTGTTGTGCGCCGTAGCATTGGTGGCGTTACTGTGGTTCGCCTATTCGTTGCGACTGCGAGCCGTAGCCCGAAGCGTCAGGTTGCGGATGGCAGAACGAATAGAGGAGCGCGAACGAATCGCGCGTGAATTGCACGATACGCTGCTCCAGGCTATCCAAGCCATGACGCTGCGCTTCCAGCTGGCAGCGGACGATTTGCCAGCTGATTATCCCGGGCGGACATCGCTAGTTTCGGCGATCGACACAGCCGATAGGGTCATCGCGGAGGGACGTGATCGGGTACGAGAATTGCGGACGCAACAGGACGGGGACGTTGAGCAGGTCATTTGCGACCTGATAGCGCGAACGGGATTCGATCCCACTATCCGGGTTGTGATCTCTATCAACGGTTCGCCACGTAGCCTAGACCCCCTCGCGCTCGAGGAGATCACCGGCATCGCGGGCGAGGCGCTATACAACATAAGACAGCATTCAGCGGCGACACGGGTCACGGTCGATATCCGGTTCGATTCGAGCTTTGGCCTGCGCCTGGCGGATGACGGAGTGGGTATCGCCCCGGGCGTCGCGATCAGTGGTGCCAAAGAAGGACATTTCGGCCTCGTTGGCATGGCCGAGCGTGCGCGGAAGATGCGCGCCAGTCTGTCTGTAGGAGCGCTCGTCGAAGGGGGAACGGAAGTCGTACTGACAGTGCCCGGCGCCATCGCATATAAACGCGAAGTGCGGCGCTCCTTCGGGCCTTTTGGAACGTAAGGATTCTCATATGTCGTCTGCACCCCAAGATTCACCGCGTATCCGCGTCCTCGTCGTTGATGACCATGCGATCGTGCGCGACGGCATAAGCACACTTCTCAACCGTCAAGCGGACATGGAGGTGGTTGGCGAAGCTTCGGACGGGGCAGAGGCAATCGCCATGTATTGCCAACTACGTCCCGATGTAACCTTGATGGATGTGCAAATGCCGGGTATCGGCGGCGTGGAAGCCATTACGGAGATACGCCGGTTCTCAGTCGACGCAAGAATTCTTGTACTGACCACCTATCCGGGCGACGCTAATGCCGTGCGTGCTTTGCGGGCAGGTGCAGCAGGCTATCTGTTGAAGAACGGAATTAGGTCCGCACTCGTAGAAGCTGTTCGTTCCGTGCACTCCGGCCGTCGAGCCGTTTCTGCAGATATTGCGCACGAGCTCGCACTGCATGCACTGGACGAGCCGCTGACTCAGAGGGAGATCGCCATTCTGCAGCTGATAGCGGATGGGTATGCAAACAAGCAAATTGCTTCGCGTCTCAACGTGTCGGTCGAAACCATCAAGGCACATCTAAAAGCGATCTTCAGCAAACTCGATGTTCATGACCGTACGCATGCTGTGACGATTGCTGCGCGTCGCGGCTACATCAATCCCTTCTCATCAGGCTGATTGGTCCTTCTACTTCTGCATGTCGGTGCAGTGATGCCCGTTGCTCAAGTTCCGCGCGCGAAAAAGGAGCAGAGCACATGCAGTCAGCGCTACGTCCTCCCTGACTGAAAGCTAATTTCACGCTGGCGTTTCCAACCCCTTGACGAGCTTTGATGCCAGCCGCCTGTTCTGCAACTGCGCCAGCCACCACTCCGGCGCACGGCCCTGGTGGTCGCCGCGCCAGGCGACGTAGAGCAGGTTGGGTTCGCGCGGGTCCGCCATCTGCTTTTCCACCAGATCGCCCCGCTTGAGCAGGCCGGCTACGCGCTCGCGCGGGAGCCAGCCCACACCCAGCCCCTCGCATTGCGCATAGATCTTCGCGCGCATGCTCGGCACGGCCAGCGACGGCTGTCCGCCCAGCACGCCGTACCCGCGTACATCCACCCGGCGCGAGGTGTCGGCCACCACCGCGGCGCGGTGTTGGAGCACGGTCGCACGCTCGACCGGTTCGCGCGCCTTGGCCAACGGATGGCGCGGCGACACGGCGAACACCCAGTCCATCACCCCGAGTTCGAACCAGCGCAGCCCGGGGATCACCGGCGGCTCGTTCGTCGCGCCCACCACCAGGTCGGCGCGGCCGTCGCGCAGCGCATCCCACGTGCCCGTAAGAACTTCATGGGCGATGCGCAACGTGACGCCCGACCTGAAACCATCGAAGGTGCGGATGACGGGCACCAACGTTTCGAACTCGAGAATTTCATCGGTGACAATCCAAAACCGATCTTCCCACCCGCCGGCCACCTGCTTCACCCGCTGCGTCAGCCGGGACACGTCCAGCAACAGGCGCGCCGCCTCCTGCGCGAGCAGGTGCCCGGCAGGTTTGAGCTGCAGGCGGTAGCGGCGGCGATCGAAAAATAGCGCATCGAAGCGCGTCTCGAGTTGGCGTGCGGCGTGCGACACGGTCGAGGGCGCCTTGCCCAGGCGTGCAGCGGCGTGGGACAGGCTTCCGCTCTCCCGGATGGCTTCCAGCAGGGCCAATTCATCCGCTGACAACATGTTCGATACCTTCGAACGAGTCCGTCGCGGTTGTGGCACGGAAAGCCATTCGCGACTTGCCAGTATGTGCTCACAGCATTGGGCTGGCATCGAAGGACTTCACCATGAACCGCTTCAACAACAAGACCATCCTCATCACCGGCGGCAGCAGCGGCATCGGCCTGGCCGCGGCTCAAGCGTTTACCGCCGAAGGCGCACGCGTCGTCATCACCGGCCGCGACAACGCAGCCCTCGAACAGGCCAATGCCGCCCTAGGCCCGGGCGCCATCGCCTTGGTCAACGACGCCGGCCGCCTGGCGGACGCGAAAGCGCTTGCCGCTGCCCTGGCCGCCGCCGACCTTCGACTGGACGCCGTTTTCCTCAATGCCGGCACAGCGAAGTTCGCTGCGTTCCCGGACGTGGATGAAGCGCTGTGGGACCAGATATTCGACACCAACATCAAGGGGCCGTACTTCCAGCTCCAGGCATTGCTCCCACGGCTCAATCCGGGCGCGTCGATCGTCATCAATGGCTCCATCAACGCGCGGATCGGCATGCCGAACAGTTCGGTCTACGCCGCCAGCAAGGCGGCGGTGATCTCGCTGGCCAAGACGCTGTCGGCCGAACTGCTGTCGCGTGGCGTGCGGGTCAACGTGATCAGCCCGGGCCCGGTGGCGACCCCGCTCTACGGCAAGCTTGGCCTCGATGCCGCGTCGCTGGACGCCACGGCCGCGCAGATCCAAAACCAGGTGCCGCTGGGCCGCTTCGGTACGCCCGACGAGATCGCCGCGACCGTGTTGCACCTCTCGTCGCCGGAATCGGCCTTCATCGTCGGTACCGAGATCATCGCCGACGGCGGCATGAGCCAACTCTAGGCGCATCCCGCGCTTCTCTTGCTGGCCGACGGGTTTCCGCTTCCGCGTTGCCCACGGATATCCGCCGGTCCAGCTACATCCAGCCCCGAAAAGATCGTCAGGTTCCCGTGCTGCGCTCGATCCAGCAATGCCGCCACGGCGGTGCTAGCGCGAATGCCCCGCATGGCGGGATGCCAAGGCGCGCCTTCAGCGCAATCACTGGAGGCTTATTGGGCCGGGGTCATGGATTGCAGCGGTTCTAGGGCACGCCTTAAACGATAGCGTTTACGCCCAGCTGATCTTAAATATCCCCTCTGAGTGATGGAAGCGCCTAACTTGTTGTGTGGAGGATCCACTGAGTCTCGTTCGACTGAAGCCCGCTTGTGCAAACAGTGTGTCCGGGCCAAGTATGGGGATGCTGCCTCACTCGCCAGCTTTAGCGCGCAGGGCAAGACGTCAATCCCAGGTCGGAAGCTGACATCGAACAGGGCAGGGATTAGGAAGATTTATCGAGGGTAGGGAGGGCAGCCTCCTATTCATAGCGCAAGGTATACGCAAAGGGGACTGATAGTTGGGCGGCAGAGCTACGGGTACAACTCGCGAACCCGGGCTAAGGGGCGTCCAGTCTCGACGGCACGACGTACCTTACGCGCGATCATGTCGGCGAGATCGATCCGTCGTTGTAATGTTTCGTAGAGGTCGAGACCCTCGACGCAGATCACGGGCTGTCCGCGGCCGAAAGCTTCCATGCCAACGTCGGTGAAACCCGAGTTGCTGATGAACACCCCGCGACTCCATGTTGCCTTATCTCGCACCTTGCCGGCAAAGGCGCGCAAGTCAGCTGCATCAGTTCTGTCGTTCTGCCACTTCGCTTCGACCAGATAGGTTTCATTGTGTAGCACAAAGCTACCATCGATCTGTTCACCGGTGTTGCGGAAGGCGCCGCGCGGGGCGAGTCCGAAAGCGTCGAAGGATGTTGTGAGGAATCGTTCGAACGCGTAACCGCGCGAGTGCGGATCAAGGGCGGCTAACATCACAAGGTCGCTCTCAAGTTGAGCGTAGAGAGCCTCGCTGAGAGTCCGCGGAGCCGTCATAGATGTGGGAACGGCACCACTGGACAGACTATCCAGAAATGATAGTGCACAAAGCTCGGGGATCCTGAAGTTGACACCAAGAAGAAGTCGATTCAATTCGTCGACCTCATCGCGAGTTAGCGGGTTATCGCTCCTACCTCTCCAGCTAATCGCCTGTATTACTATCTCTTGAATCAATGCGCAGAACCTGTTGCGCTTGTTCTCAAGCGTCCACGTCAACAGCGCTACGATTCCAGGTTCCTTGCTTGGCTTTCCCGGTGGCCATGCTTCCGGCACACCTGCATGCGTTGCGGCGAGTGGGAACGATGTACTGTTATTACCGCTTGCTGGCAAGAAGCCGTATAGCGATCTCGCGAGCGCCGCAACAGCAGCACGCTCACCCAGAGTCAATGGCATGATCCCTCCAAGCTTGACGTTTCAATGGAAGGATGCCATGGGCACGAGACATAGCCTAGTATAGGATCCACCCTAACCAGCAGAATTCAATTCTGGCTGCCCCACAATGCGATCGGGCGACCCGCTTAATTGGGGGCCATAGCATGGTGAGCGGCAGCGACCTGGGAATACCCAGTACAGATCCATTACTAGGCGAGCACGGGGAAGTATGCTCATGGCCTCAAGTATGCCAACAATTTCAGAACTGTACCTCGCATTTCGCCAGGCGAAGTCTGCACTTTTCTTCGAGAAACGCGGGGTCGGCCTTATCGAGCTGGCGGCGTATGAACAAAGTCTACCTGATAACCTAAGAGCGCTTCAGGTCAAGCTAACCAATGAAAAGTGGTTCGACAGACTTGAGGTTGGCGAAGTATGGATAGTGCCAAAGCGCTTTCATGCCAGTCCAGATGGCCGTGATGGCGTCATCCGCATTGGGGCAACCCGCGAAAGAGCCAGTGCACAACCGATTGACGTTCAGCTGCGGATAACACCGCATCCGGAGTTTGCGATTGCCGAGGTGCTTTACTTATGGCGCTTCGGTGGCTTCCTTGACTCACTCCTTTCAAGCGATGTATTGGGCTACCGGTTAGATCTTCGTCGAGGGCAGGTACTTCCTCACCGCCGCTGGCTATTCGAGTACTGGCCGAAGCGCTATCAACAGTTCCGCTCAGATCCACTAAATGCCGCAAAGCTCAATCTTGAGCTTGGCGATCAAACTCTCATCATTAGCGGCGATCTCGCAAACTTCTATGAGACGATCGATCCGTCTTTCATGTTGCATTGTTCCCTAATTGCCGAGTTGGACAATGCTGGAGCCGATGAATCTGTCATAGACGGCTACCGACACGCCACGGCGTCGCTACTTCGTGCGTACGCTAGGTTTCACGAGGTCGCTTCGGTGCGTGCCGCGACACCTATACGCATAGGGGTTCCGATCGGGGCGTTGACGAGCAGGCTGGTAGCTAACCTAGCTCTGGCGCCACTCGATAGGCACGTCGCGTCTCGTCCCGGTGTAATTTGTTACAAGAGATATGTGGATGATTTGGTGATCGTCGCGGACGCGCATGGCGAGCAAGCATTGACTGATACGATTCAGAGGTTTCTGCCACTGAAATCGAGCGGCGACACGAGCAGAGAGGGGGTATTTAGGCTGGATTCGGACGCGCTCAATCGTCCGGGCTCGGAGTTTGAGCTTCAAGAGAGAAAGGTTCGCGCCCATCATTTGGCTGGCATCCCCGGTGCGGATTTCGTAGACGCTGTCGCTTCAGATTTCGCCAAGGCATTGAGCGAGCGGCGTGCCTTTGTAGATTCTTCTACATTGGTAGGCGACGGAGTGAGCCACCTCATTCGCGCAGGAAATGTAGAAGGATCTCCTTTACGAGTTCTTAGAGAGGCTGACCGCGCCAGGCTCGAGCGCTTTGCGCTATCCACGAGTCTCCGCTCGCTTGAGCGCGTATCGAGTCTTATCGATCATAGAGAGGCTCGCGACCTCGTAAGAACATGCTTGGAGCGCGTAGGAAGGGTACTGGATGCTGAGGACAACTGGGTAGACGATCTGGATGTGACTCTACGCCTTCTCAAACTCGCAATCTGCACAGGTGACTGGAGATCCGTTACGGAACTTCGTAAGCGCACGGATCGCATATGGGGAACTGTGGACGCTCTGAAGGCGAAGACAAACAAGCTCCACTACCGAGGTCGCGAAATCGATCCGAGTAGAGTCAGTCCATGGACTTGGCTTCGAAACTACCTTCATGAACGTCGACTGGAAGCGATCTGCGCTTGCCTTCCAATTGGCATGGACGCGAAAACCATCGCAAGTCGCTTTCCTGGCGGACTACGGGTTAGGACTAGGGAGGTCAAGGCGACAGTACTTCGTCGACGTGCCGAGCAGCTTGCTTCGTCAGACCTCCGTTCGCGTGACCGTGAAGATGATGCGCTTCCAAGTCAGCAGTCTGCTTATGTCGACCGAGACTGGCTTCGCTCAGGGCTGTCGCGGAACAAGGACTTGGAACTGCGGCTCAAAGCCATAGACGAATACGTCAGACGATGTGAAGACCTTGGCGATCGGCCTTGGATAATGCCCGCCACCCGCTTGTTCCTGTGTACGCGCCCGCCATCGTACTTCGACATTGCGCGGCGCTGGCTCTTTCGCGTCGAAGAGCAAGGATTTGACACATCCACCTTCGACGATCTTATTCGAGTAGTGAACGCAGTTCGCGGAACGGAGTACAGCGATGCAGTTGGCACAGTCCTTGATCGCAAAACCATATCAATTGAGCGACCTTTGGGGAGAAGGACCTTAGAATCCGGTTCCACGCCAATAGAGCCGCGGGTAATACTCGGAAACCTCGTTGTTGATGACGCCGCGTGGATCGGAGCCGCTACGCGTACGCGCGGCAGCCCGTATGGCGCCCCTAGGCTCACGAAGAGCAGACTCCAAGGGCTGACCGATGTCCTGGAGAAGGCAGCGGCGGCATCTCGGAGCAGGGCTGTTGAGTTACTCGTACTGCCGGAGCTCTCCCTGCCTCGCAAATGGTTTCGTACCGTCGCCAATCATGTCGTCAAAGCCGGTCACTATGGGCTGGTGGTCGGACTCGAGTACATCCATCACGGCTCGCAGCCCTATGTCACAAACCAAGTCTTCGCGGTCCTCCCGGGGCCGTTCTTCTCAGTTGCAGCGTGGCCGTGGACTAAGCGCCTTCCAGCAAGAGAGGAGGCGACTATGCTCTTGAAGCAGAAAACGCCGGTTTCATTTGCTCCCCCACAAGGTAGCCCGCCGCCTAGAACCGTTATACATTCCGCTTGGGGCGCGTTCTCTGTACTTATCTGCAGTGAATTGATCGAGGCACGTCGCGTTGCCGACCTCCTTGGTCGTGCACAGATGGTGCTCTGTCCGGCTTGGAACCCCGACACCTCCTCTTACGACCACCTTATTCAATCTGTTGGCTTTCAGCTTCATAGTATTATTGCGATTGCAAACAACGGTCACTATTCGGACTGCCGGGCTTGGGCTCCAAGAACAGTACGCTGGGAACGTGACCTTTGTAGATTGATCGAACGCGACGTCAACGACGTCGTCTGTTTTGATGTGCCGCTGACAAGTCTGATCGCTTTCCAGGGTGGTGATAAGCAAGCCGTAGATCGATTTGAACGCCTGCGCTCTGCTCTGGCTCGACGAGACTTCGCTGGAGCGCGTCGGGCTCTTGAGAAGCTCTCGGAGGATGCTCCGGGAGCATGGCGCCCATTACCGCCGGATTGGAGTTAAGCCTTTTTCCAGCCTTCGCTGCTCATGGTTGGTTGCGACGTCGTTGAAGAACAATATTGTTTTTGACTATGAGTTACCACTGGGCTGAATCGACATTTCACTTGGTGGCATAGCCGAAGCCGGTGTTGAGAGCTTAGCGCTTATTGGTAGACTTCGCCGCGCTCTGGCACCATGGAGTCGCCACAAGCTGGAGAGGCTCGGGATGAGTAAGACATGGATCGGCGCCTTATTGACTGCGTTCTACTTTTCCGCCGTAGCTACCTGGTGCATATGGCAGTGGCCCGAGTTGGCCGCTGCCGACGCGAGCAAGATAGGGGGGTTCCTAGGTGGCGTATTCTCGCCAGTTGCATTTCTTTGGCTTGTGCTCGGCTATTTCCAGCAGGGACAGGAACTGCGCCAGAACACGCGTGCTTTAGAACTGCAAGCTGAAGAGCTCAAGCACTCGGTCCAGCATCAAGCCGAGCTGGTGGAGGTTACTCGCAGCCAGCTTCAGGCTGAGATCTCTCGATTGGAACAAGAGCAGGAACGGCTGACTCAGGCAGCAAAACCCAAGCTTCGCTTTTTGTCGGGCGGCGCCAGCAGTTCAGGGAGCAGGATAGAAGCACGCCTGATTGGCCAGAATGTTGGTAACACTGCTGTCGATGTAACTTTGGCCTTCGAGCCGACGCTGCAAGGATTTTCGCCCATGCGTGCCACCACTTGGACGCGAGGCGAACAAAAGCACTTTACTTGGGCTTACTCGACTTCAGATGTTCCCGAGTCCGTGCTTATGACAGTCAACTATGTCGATGCAGCGGGTGTACCAGGTGTATCTCGCTTCAGGCTAACAGCCCTCAGTAACGCCATGTCTTGGGATACTGAAGAGATCTTCTGATGAGTTAAGGCTCGTATCGAGAGCGCGCCGAAGAAATGCGAACCTCATCAGTCAGGAGTAGGGGACGTGCTTCTCAAGCCAGCCCCAAACTTCTTGAGTGAGCCATCCTGAGTAAGGACGCACAACTTTGATGATGAGCAGCGTGTCGTTGTCGTCCATGTGCTTCCGAAGCCGATCACGAACTTGCTCCGGCGACTCACCGGTGACGATCAGCCACGTGGAATCCATGGGGTGACACCAGTTAGGCGAGCTCTTCAGCTCTTCGTAAAGTGCACCGTAGTTCTGGCCGGACTTGTTCAGATCGTAAGAGATGCAGTACGTGCTCACAGTTCATGCCTCCTTTCGGTTGTTCAAACCAGACTCTTGTCCAGAGTTCATCTGTGGCAGCCTGTCACTCATCGAGTCATGCAGAAAACGGCCGAAAATCCACAGCCGCTTTCGCTTATTTTGAATCCCGTCGTCGGAATTGCACTACGTTCGCTTCGAGCCCTGAAGGCATATTGAGCACGCCGCTCGGGAGACCCGCGAAGACTTCGAGGTAACCTTTCGATAGTCGAGTTCTAGTGAAAGCCTCATGGAAAGGGACCACATTCTCCTGAGCCAAGAAACGGCCTGCCCGCTCGAAAAGCACAGGCGTTTCTGCACTTATCTCGCTATCAAGCGGCTCATCCTTTCGCCAACGGCGCCGACTCAAATTCTGAAAGAAGCGTTGCAGTTGATCTCTCGTGACAACGTGCAAACTTTCAAGGCGCATCATCATCGCCTGTAGCGAGACTTTCCAACGGCGCTTGAGCTTCACGAGATAGTCAAGGTCGATACGAACAGCTTCCGGCACAAAGCCTTCTTCAGGAAGTAGGAAGGCACCCGCAAAATAATGAGCTTGCTTCTCCATGAGGTCATGCCGAGTCGGATCATCTACATCCTCCGCAAGCAAATGACGATGGAGTATCAGATGCCCGAGTTCGTGCGCGATATCGAATCGCGACCGGACTGCTGGCGAGCCCTTCTTTACAAGAATGATGGGTCCCGACTCATACCAGGCAGACACGCCGTCCATATCTTCACTCAGCTCAGCGTAACCAACTACGATTCCGTGGTTCTCTAGCAGGAGCACGAGCTTGTCGATGGGGCCGTAGCCAAGCCCAAAGAACTGACGGGTGCTCCGGGATATTTCCTCGATCATTTCCCACGAAAGCTCCTCTGGATCTCTCGGCGGAAACTCAGGAAGCCTTACAACCGGCATTTCCAGGAGCTCGGAAAAGCGCAAAACCACCTCTCTAGCCCATGCCAGCGCGGCGTCAGCCCTATCCTTCTGAAACTCCGGCGTGCGCTTGAGCGATCGATAGTTGATGGCTGAATGCAAACCACCTAGCTCCGTGGGAACAGGCGAGTAGAAATAGTCGATGGAAACGCCAAGCAGAGAAGCAGCCTGCGCCATCTTCTCCAGCCCAAGCGGCTTTCCATTCTCTGCAGCAGAAACTAGCTGGCGCGATACTTCGAGTCTTTCTGCAAGATCCGTCGCAGTCATATTGGCGATGAGTCGAGCCTGTCTCAGCCGCGCTCCCTGAAATGTTCGTTCAACCGGCTTCACGGCCTTCTACCAACTTCGAGTGGAGTGCCCTGACCGCGAATTGCAGCGTATCTGCGACTTCCTCGATCTCTAGGTTCTCGACAGGCCCCAAGTCCAGCGCCCATGGCAACAATGGGTAGTTCTCCTGGCTCTGATCAGGAATAGCCAACACAGCAGATTTGGCAATTAGATCTCCGCCATGCAATAGATGGGCATACACCTTCTCGGTCGGCGCGGGCAGATCACTCTGAATAGTTGCAAACAGGTCAGTGCAACGCTTCGCGATCTCGCCGCGGCTAACGGCTTTGCGCGCGCCCTTACGGCTCGCGTCGCGGCCCATAAAGTGCGTGGTCAGGCAAACTCCCGGTGCTTGAAATCTCGTGTGAACGTGATTGTGCGAGTTGTTCCAAACCTGTTCGGTGTAGAAAGTTTCGCGACGCTTCGCAACGAGTTCGATGCCGTACTGCACACATGGATCAGCAAGATGGCCGAGAAGCCCGCGACCGGGGGAGAAGGTCGCCAATACCGGCGTACCGCGGATGATCTCCGCCAACGCCGAGTAGCCGATGACGATACCTTCCTGGAGAGTCAGTACGTGCGCCTCATCAAGACGGGGAGAGAGCAAAGACTGGGTGGTGATCACGGCGGTGACCGAGCGGGAAGTTGCAACCATCCTGCCGTAATTACCTTAGTTTGTCTACCAAAATGAGGAAAACACTAACATGTGCAAGCTAATCAATGGGTTGGAGCGATCTGATCGTCTGACGCCTCAATTCGCCTCAGACCGTGACTCGCTGTGGGCAGTCAGTCCTCCAATAGCCGAGCGGCAGGATTCGCGGACGCACCTCCACTCTGGAAATACCCCACAACACTCGAGACGGCACGGTGTTCGGTTAACTGCATAATCGCCGGCAACGAAATCCCTTGACGGCTCGCCTCGGTGACGAACCCGGATCGCAGGCTGTGACCACCAAAATCCCCCTCCAGCCCGGCCAGGCGCGCCCGACGCTGCACGATCTCACCCACAGCGGCTGGGGAGAGGGCATGGCCGATGCGCTGCTTCCAGAGCCGCCGGAAAATTGCCCCCTCTGTTATCCCTGACGCCTCTAACCAGTCCTGCAGGGCGAGGGCGGCCCGGTCGAGCACCGGCTTATCTGGAGTTGAAGATGCCGTGACGCCGGCCTGCTGGGTTTTGCTGTGTTCGAGTCGGTAGATATAGCCCTTGTCACCGATCCGCCGCAGGTCCCGTAGGTCCGCGGCGGCGATCTCGCTCCGCCGGCGCCCGCCACTAGCGAACCCGAAGCAGAGTAGGGCGCGATCTCGTATCCCTTCCAGACTGTCGTCGCAGGTGGCCAGCATCGCTTCCAGTTCGGCCAAGGTGATCGCAGTCTTCTTGCGCGGGCGCTCACCACGTTTGACAGCCGCCCGCGCGGCACGGCTGAGCACGGTCCGAATGGCCGGTTGTTCGCAGGGATTAGGCTGCTGCTTGAGCCGGTGCGCCGTGGACAGCACCGCGACGCGGTGCCGGACCGTGGACAAGGTCCACGGGCCCGGCTTGGCTTTCAGGCCGGCGGCCACGAGGGTCCGGTCGACCGCTGGTGGGAGTTCCCAGACCAGCTCGCCGTCGGCGTTGCGCCGGACCACATGGTCAACCACGAACTGCAGCACGGCCGCCTCGGGCACCGGTAGGGACAGTTCGATCCCGTAGCGGGCCGCGTGCCAGCCGGCCCAGTAACGCAGAGCGCTGGTGTAGCTGCGGGTCGTGTTCTCGGCGGCCGCTTCGGCGAGCAGTTCGCGCACCGCATCGGCGGCCTGTTGGGCCAGCTGAGCGGGCAGGGCTAGGCTGGCCGCCGGTTGCGCGAGGGCAGGAATCGCGGGAATATCTTTCATAGTATGTATGTTTTACTACGATAAACGGCTCCTAGCCACGATAATCATCACTTATCGCGAGTACGTGTTCAATGGGGCAGGGCGACGATCGAGGGGGCCAGATGGCACGCGGAATAACCGAGCAGGATGTCCATGTCGCAGCGGACGAACTGGTGATGGCCGGAGAGCGGCCGACAGTGGAGCGTATCCGGGCCCATCTGGGCACCGGTTCGCCGAATACGGTCACTCGGCACCTGGAGACTTGGTGGCAAGGTTTAGGCGGGCGCTTGAACCAACGCGCCGAAGAACTGGCATTTCCCGAAGCCCCGGAGGCGGTCTCCACTTTGGCTGGGCAGTGGTGGAAGCTAGCTTGCGACCACGCGCGCGCCCAAGCAGAGGACTCCCTTAATTCCGAGCGAGCCGCCCTCGCCGAGGAACGTGACCAGTTCACTCGAGATCGGCAAGTGATGCTGGCGCACGCGCGCGAGATCGAAACCCAGATCGAATCTGCGCGCACTTCAGAGCAGACTGCGGTGGCGCGGTCGGCTGAACTTCAACGTTTGGTGGCGCACCTAGAAGTTCAGATCAGGGATCTCGTAGACCAACGTGATGCCGCAGCGGCACGCGGAGCCGAGGCTAACCAGGCGATACACGCTCTAGCGGAGCGCCTGCAGCAGTCGGAGCGAGATGCGCAGGCCGAACGCGCCAGCCTGTCAGCTCACATACAAGCCACAGAAAACCGTGCCGGTCTGGAGATAGATCGTGCACGGCAAGAAGTCAGGGAACTGAGAACACGCTTGACGACTCTCACCAAGTCGCAAGTGGAAGTAGAGAGAACCCTACGAGAAGCGGCCGAAGCCGCCAATGCCGCCGCCGTCGAAGCGCGCCAACAGCTGCTGGCAGAGCGCGCACGTGCCGACGCATTGGATCAACAGCTTTCTAAGCTGCGCGATCTACCAGCAGCCTTGAGGGCTGTTATGCAGCGGACTTCAAGGCAGTCTGGGGCTGGTTCGCAAGCCAAGGTGGGGACTCGTAGGCGCCGCGACTAGACAGACCTAAGATTGTGTCTGAGTGCAGCTATAAAAATCAGATAAATCAATGGGGTGCATGATCTAGAGTCAAGAGGACACTAATTAGAGAACCCCGACAGCCACGATGGGAATGCGCTCCGTTACGGCCTACGCATTTTTTAGGCATTATGCGAAGTCGAAGGTAGCCCAGCGGGCCGCCCTTCGGCGCTCTCCGTTGCAGCGTCAGCATCACGCCCGCCGGTTCTTTGAGACACGTCTTCGCCTGCGTTGGACGCAGGCTGAGTGCGCTGAGTTCTTGCAGGTCACACCGCGCACCGTTCGCTATTGGGAGGCTGGCGGCGTTCGTATTCCGCATGCGGCTTACAAGCTGCTCCGCGTCCTCGGCGGCGGTCGCTACCTGGGTCACGCTTCGTGGCGTAGCTTCTTCGTTCGCGACGATGTTCTGGTGACACCTGAGGGTCATGAGTTTGCCGCCGGTGACCTGGCTTGGTGGTCGTTGCTTGTGCGTCAGGCCCGTGAGTACAGGACCGCACGTCGCCAGCTTCTTGAGCTTCAGGACGCACCACCTGCGGCCACAGCCTCCGGAGCGTTAGCGACGGTGTCTGTGACCGCAGCTGTTGCGCCTTGTCCCTCCTGCGCTGC
>NZ_LMHA01000003.1:300000-566798 GCF_001427635.1 Pseudoxanthomonas sp. Root65 | reverse complement strand
CTCGAAGATCGCCTCGCCGCGGCTTCCGTTGATCACCAGCTGGATGTCGCTATTGAGAGCGTCCGCACTTGGCTGTCTCGGGTAGCCAAGCGTGGTGGTCGTGGGCTTCGGCTGGACCCTCTGCCAAAGGAGTCAGTCCGTGATTTCGCCTAGCCGCGCCGGCCACCTTCTGCGCGCTGTCGTGAGGCTGGCTCGGCCATCTAGGGCCGGCGGCGCGCAAACCATCGACCAGCTGCCGCGATCTCTCCGGGGTGCCGGGGGCTCTTCCCCGGCGGCTATGGCGCATGGATGCGCCGCTCCTGTTGCAGCGGTTGGACCCGCGCAAACACCCTCGCCGACCCCTTACATAATCATCCTGCTGACCATTTTTTTTGGCCTCACAGGAAAGATTTGCCTAGAGAAAATATCTGAGTTAATAATCCAACCCTTGGGAGTTAATCCGTGACCGCAAAGTCTGCGCCCACTAGGCATTATGCGAAATAGCAGGCCTACCGAAAGACCTTACTCCTTCCGGTTCTGCCGATACCAGGCCACCGCCCCCAGCAGCCCCAGCTGACCATGCTCCACCCGCCACACCGGCACCCGTTCAAGCTGCTCGGTCATCACGCCCTTGTTGAGGTAGCGCTGCAGGAAGCGGCCGTCATGCAGGAACTCCGGGATGTGCGCCGTCACGCCGCCGGCCAGGTACACGACCCGGGCGCCGAAGATGATGGCCAGATCACCGACGACACTGCCCAGCCAGCCGCAGAACGTCTCCAGCGTCTCCCGTGCCAGCGGATCCGACGCGGCCGCGGCCACCAGCGCGCCCGCATCCGCATGCACCGGCGTCGCATCGCGCAGCTCGCACAGGCACCGGTAGAGATTCATCAGGCCCGGGCCGGACAGCACGTGCTCGTTGTGCAGGTACGGACGGTCCTTCAACAACCGGCGCACGATGTCCAGCTCAAGCGCATTGCCGGCGGCCAGTGATGCCTGGCCGACTTCCGTCGGCAGCACGCGTGGCGGCTGACCCTCGATCCACACCGCCGCGCCCAGCCCGGTGCCCGGGCCGATCACCAGCGCCGGCGATGACGTGCCTGATGCCGTCAACGGCGTGAGCGGCGACAAGGTGTCCGGCGCCAGCGTGGGCACCGCATTGGCGACGGCCTCGAAATCATTGATCAGCTGCACCCACGCCAGGCCCGCACCGGCGCGTGTCTGTTCCACCGACACCGCCCACGGCAGGTTGGAATTGATCAGCCGGTCGCCTTCCAGTACGCCGGCGATCGCCACGACCGCGCCCTGGCACGGCGTGCCGGCCGCGTAGTCGCGCAGGATCGAGGCGAGGTCCGGGTGCTCGGCGCAGGCATAGCGGCGGTAGTCGTGGATTTCGTTGCTGCCGTCGGCGTCGATCCAGCCCAGCCGCGCATACGTACCGCCCACGTCCGCGACGATGATGCGGCGGTAGGTCGGACCCTGACGGGACGAATCGGTGGAAACGCCCGCGGGCATCTTGCTCATCATTACCGTGCCCGCCATGCGATTGCCGTGTTGTCCGAGGTCTTCAGAAGCCTGGCAAGGATATCGTGTCCCAGCGGACCTGGGCAGCGTGGACCGCCAGCTCACGCTTGCTCAATCGCTACGTCCGGGTATGTGTGCAGGCTGGCGTATCATGGGCGCATGTTCCGCTTCGCCACCCTGCTCCGTGCCCTGCTCTGCCTTGCGCTGCTGCTCAACGGCACGGCGTACGCGCATGCGGCCACGCGCATGGCGATGGGCGACATGGCCGCAGCGGCCCAGGCCGACGACGGCGTTCCGCCCTGCCATGAAGGCATGAACATGGACGGCATGGACAGGGAGGGCGAAGACGCCTCCCCGTCCGCCCAACACGACGACGATGCCGGCCTGCCCGATTGCTGCAAGGCCGGCAACTGCGACGGTTTCTGCGCCCAGCATGCGCCGGCGGTGACCTGGCTGGCGCCGTTGGACCCACCGCGCTATCCCACGGCGGACGCCCCGACCTACCACGCCGGCGCGCACGCCTCCGTGCGCCTGCCCCACCGTCTGCGACCTCCCATCCCGGCTGTCTGACGCCGCATTTGCGGCTCTCCGCAACGCCGGTGGCGCAGGTCGCACATCGGCGCCACGATCACGACGGACGCCACCGCGACAGCGGCCGGCGTGCCGACGATGCACAGGATGGTTTGAATGAAACACGATGAATCCACACTCGGACGCCTGGGCGCGTTCCGGCCGACGCGCCGCCAGTTCGTCACCAGATTGGCGACGGGCAGCGTCGCGTTGGGCCTCGGCCTGGCGCGCGTGCCCGCTTCCGCCGGTACGCCCGTGCGGCGCGGCGGCGCGGCGCTGGTGACCGGCACCGATTTCGCCCTAAATATCGGCGCGATGCCGGTCGACATCACCGGCCGAATGCGACCGGCGATTACCGTCAACAACAGCCTGCCCGCGCCGACGCTGCGCTGGCGCGAGGGCGACACGGTCACTGTGCGGGTCAGCAACCGGCTGCGCGACATGACCTCGATCCATTGGCACGGCATCCTGCTGCCGTCGAACATGGACGGCGTGCCCGGCCTGAGTTTCAACGGCATCGCGCCGGGCGAGACCTTCCAGTACCGCTTCCAGCTGAAGCAGTCCGGGACCTACTGGTACCACAGCCACTCGTTGTTCCAGGAACAGGCCGGCCTGTACGGCGCGCTGATCATCGATCCGCGCGAACCGGCGCCGTTCCACCACGACCGCGAACACGTGGTGCTGCTGTCCGATTGGACCGACCTCGACCCCGGCGCGCTGTACCGGCGTACGAAGAAGATGCCGGAGCACGACAACTACTACCAGCGCACGCTGGTGGACTTCGTGCGCGACGCGCGTCGCGACGGACTGGCGGAGACGATCGCCGACCGCGGCATGTGGGGACGCATGCGCATGACGCCGACCGACATCTCCGACATCAACGCGCACACCTACACCTACCTGGTGAACGGGGCCGCGCCGGCGGGCAACTGGACCGGTCTGTTCAGACCCGGCGAGAAGGTGCTGCTGCGCTTCATCAACGGTAGTGCGATGACGTACTTCGACGTGCGCATTCCCGGCCTGAAGATGACCGTGGTCGCCGCCGACGGCCAGTACATCCATCCGGTCAGCGTGGACGAGTTCCGCATCGCGGTGGCGGAGACCTTCGACGTGCTCGTCGAACCGATAGGCCAGGACGCCTTCACGATTTTCGCCCAGGACATGGGCCGCACCGGCTACGCACGCGGCACGCTGGCGGTGCGCGACGGACTGGAAGCGCCGATCCCGTCGCGCGATCCGCGTCCGCTGCTGACCATGGCCGACATGGCCCACGACATGGGTGGCCACGGCGCGCACAAGGGCATGGAGGGCGGCTGCGGCGCGATGATGGGTGAAGGCGGCTGTGGCGCCAACATGGGCGCGATGGATCACGGCGCGCACGGTGCGACCTCGAACGCACCGAGCCATCCCGCCAGCGAAACCGGCAGCCCGCTGGTCGACATGCAGTCGTCCGCCAGCGAACCGAAACTCGACGACCCCGGCATCGGCCTGCGCGACAACGGACGCCAGGTACTGACCTATGGCGCCATGCGCAGCCTGTTCGATGATCCCGATGGCCGCGAGCCGGGCCGCACGGTCGAACTGCACCTGACCGGTCACATGGAGAAGTTCGCCTGGTCGTTCGATGGCATCCCGTTCGCCAGCGCGGAACCGTTGACGCTGAAGTACGGCGAGCGCATGCGCATCGTGCTGGTCAACGACACGATGATGCAGCACCCGATCCACCTGCATGGCGTGTGGAGCGACCTGGAGGACGCCGACGGCGGCTTCCATCTGCGCAAGCACACCATCGACATGCCGCCGGGAACGCGGCGCAGCTACCGCGTGCGCGCCGATGCGTTGGGACGGTGGGCCTTCCACTGCCATCTGCTCTACCACATGGAAGCCGGGATGATGCGGGAAGTGAGGATCGAGGCATGAAGATTCACTTCCCTACCCCGCTCGGCATGACGGCTGCGATCGCGATGGTGCTGGGTTTCGCCCTCCCCGCCTCGGCACAGCATCACGACCATGCGCACCACGCCACGACCGATGCGCCAAAGCAGGATGCGCATGCGCAGCACGACCATGCGGCGATGTCGCAGTCGGAGCCGGCTCCGACATCCGCGGCGTCGCGCGAGCCGATCCCCGCCATCACCGCCGATGATCTGGCCGCCGCATTTCCCGTCATCGACCACCACGCCATGCAGCATGCGCCGGCGTTCAACCACAAGGTGACGTTCAACCGGCTGGAAGCCTGGGATGCCGATGAAGGCACCGGCCAGGCCTGGGAAGGCAGCGCGTGGTTCGGCACAGACACCGACCGTCTGTGGTTGCGCAGCGAGGGCGAACGTGTGGGCGGCCACACCGAAAGCGCCGACCTTGAAGTGCTGTACGGGCGCAGCGTCTCGCCGTGGTGGGACGCGGTGGCCGGCATCCGGCATGACTTCAAGCCTGATGACGCGCGCACGTGGGGCGCGTTCGGCGTGCAGGGCATGGCACCGTACCGCTTCGAGGTGTCGGCGACCGCCTATGTCAGCGAGGATGGCCAGGTGGCAGCCAACGTCGAGGTCGAGTACACGCTGCGCATCACCAACCGCCTGATCCTGCAGCCGCTGGTGGAAGTGGATATCGCGGCGAAGGACGATCCGGACTACGGCATCGGACGCGGCATTTCAGCGATCGAAGCAGGCCTGCGCCTGCGCTACGAGATCAGCCGCCGCTTCGCACCGTATGTGGGCGTGGTGTACGAACGCGCGCTCGGCGACACCGCCGATCTCCGCCGCGCAGACGGCGAAGACACGCGCGACACCCGTGTCGTGGCGGGCGTCCGGATCTGGTTCTGAGGGAAGCGGCTTGCGCCGCTGCACGCCTTCGGCGACGCAGCGATGCAGAGGAAACGGCCACCCGCGGTGGCCGTTTCCCTGCACGTCTCGGGGACTTACTTGACCTTGGCGTAAGTCGCCTTGAACGCGACACCACTCATGATGCCGCCGGCATGGCATTCGTAGTGGGTGGCGCTGCGGAACTCGTTCTTCTTGAAGTAGCTGACGATGTCGATGACCGCATTCGCACCGCGATCCTTCGCACCCTGCTGCAGCGCCTTCAACGCCGACAACGCCACCCAACGGCAGGACTCGGTGTCGGACTTGCCTACGCCATTGGTCTTCCTGTTGGTGACGTCCTCACCGAAGCGCGACACCACCGCGGGCGTCTTCTGGCCGGCCAGGTAGAAGCGGACGCTGCCGTCGATGCCGGCGGCCTTGGCCTCCGGCGAATCCAGCAACTCCTGCAGCGGCAGTTCGAGGCGCGTGTCGGCAGCGAAGGCCGGCACCGCGGTCAGCAGCAGGCAGGCCATGCCAACGGTCAGACGTCGTTTCAAGGTTCAGCTCCTTGGGTGATGGCGGCGTGGCCGCGGGAAGGCGCAGCGTGCCAAGCCGGCTGTTCGTGCGATGTGCAGGCCGACTGCACCACGCTGTCGTATGCGGGAACGGCAGCCGCTCAGGACGTAGGCGCAGTCGCCGGGGCCGGTGCCGTCTCCGCTTCCGTCATGTCGGGCAGGTGGAACACAGGCGACTGGTGGATATCGTGGGCCAGGTTGCGGATCCAGCGGTTGTAGTTGCGATGGATCTCGGCGACGCCGCGCTTGATCTCGTAGTCCATCTCCTTGCTGGAGACATACGAGATCTTGAAGCCCTCGGCGTCGTAATCCACCGCGACCACCACCTCGTGCTCGCGTGGCGCGTAACGCAGCGTGACCTGGCCGGGCTTGCTCTCCACGACCGTCCAGCCACGCAGCCTGCCGGCGTAGATGATCGCCGCGCTGACACGCTTGGCGGTGGGCGCGATGCCGTTGGTGGCTTCGACCCTTTCGTAGGCAGGCACCACCATCGGATCCTGCCTGCCCGCAATGGCGGGCACGCTGGCCGCCGCCAGTGCGAACGCGAACAGCAACGCTACGGAACGCTTCATCATGTTTCCCCCTGTGGTCGTGGATGGCGGTGGCCGGGCACCCCTGCCCGTCCGCTCACCAGCGCCTGAAGATCAGCGACGTGTTGATGCCGCCGAACGCGAAATTGTTGTTCATCACGTAATCGGTCTGCAGCTCGCGGCCCTCGCCGGTGATGTAGTCGAGGTCGGCGCAGCGCGGATCGCGCTCTTCCAGGTTCAGCGTGGGCGCGAACCAGCCCTCGCGCATCATCTGCAGCGCGATCCACGACTCGTACGCACCGCAGGCGCCCAGCGTGTGGCCGACGTAACTCTTCAGCGAACTGATCGGCATGCGGTTGCCGAACACCGCCGCCGTGGCCGCGGTTTCGGCGATGTCGCCATGGTCGGTGGCAGTGCCATGCGCATTGACGTAGCCGATCGCCTCCGGCGTCAGGCCCGCGTCTTCCAGCGCCAGTCGCATCGCCTGCGCCATGGTGTCGGCGCTGGGTTGGGTGACGTGCTGGCCGTCGCTGTTGGTGCCGTAGCCGACGATCTCGGCCAGGATGGTGGCGCCGCGCGCCTGGGCGTGTTCCAGGTCTTCCAGTACCAGCGTGCACGCGCCTTCGCCCAGCACCAGGCCGTCGCGGTTGGCATCGAACGGGCGCGGCGTCAGCTCGGGCTGGTGGTTGCGCACGCTGGTGGCGAACAGGGTGTCGAACACCGCCGCGGCGGTGGCATCCAGCTGTTCGGCGCCACCGGCGATCATCGCGACCTGCTTGCCGCTGCGCACGGCTTCGTACGCGCAACCGACGCCCTGGCTGCCCGAGGTGCAAGCGCTCGAGGTGGTGTACACGCGCCCGGTCAGGCCGAAGAACACGCCGATGTTCACCGGCGCGGTGTGGCTCATCATCTTCAGGTAGGTGGTGGCGTTGATGCCTTCGGTGGTGTGCTCGTTGAGCATCCGCCCGAAATCGCCGACCGCTTCATGGCTGCCCGCGGACGAGCCGTAGGACACGCCCACCTTGCCGCTCTTCAGCAGTGGATCGCCGAGCAGACCCGCCTGCTCCAGTGCGAGCTCGGTCGCACGCACCGACATCAGCGCCACGCGCCCCATGCTGCGCGTGGTCTTGCGGTTGTAGTGGGCCGGCAGCTCGAACGCCTCCGCCGGCGCGGCCAGCCGGGTGTTCAGGCCCTCGTATTTCGCCCAGTCGTCCATGTGGCGCACGGCATTGCGGCACTCGCGCAGGCGCAGGTGCACGCTGGGCCAGTCGTGGCCGAGCGGACTGATGGTGCCGGCGCCGGTCACCACCACGCGTCGATCGTTGCGACTCATCCGATCAGTCCTCCGTTGACCGAAATCACCTGACGGGTCACGTACGACGCCTGCGGCGACATCAGGAAGGCCACCACGGCGGCGACTTCCTCGGGCCGGCCGACGCGCTTCATCGGGATCATCTTCAGCGCTTCGTCGACCACCTCGCCACTGACCATTTCGGTATCGATCAATCCCGGCGCCACGCAGTTGACGGTGATCCCGCGGCTGGCCAGTTCCAGTGCCAGCGCCTTGGTCGCCCCGATGATGCCGGCCTTGGCCGCGCTGTAGTTGACCTGCCCGCGGTTGCCGACCAGGCCGGACACCGACGACAGGGTGACGATGCGGCCGGGCTTGCGCCGGCGCACCATCGGCATGACCAGCGGATTGAGGATGTTGTAGAAGCCGTCGAGGTTGGTGCGCAGCACGGCGTCCCAGTCCTCGCCGGTCATCGCCGGGAAGGCGGTGTCGCGGGCGATGCCGGCATTGCAGACCACGCCGTGGTAGGTGCCGTGCTCGCCGATGTCGGCGTCCAGCGCCTGCGCGGCGGCGTCGCGGTCGGCCACATCGAAGGCCAGCACGCGCGCCTGCCGGCCAAGCTCGCGGATCTGTCCGGCGACCGTCTCGGCTTCGTCCACGCGGCTGCGGCAATGCACGACCACGTCGAAGCCGTCCTGCGCCAGCCGCAGCGCGATGGCCCGCCCTATTCCCCGGCTCCCCCCGGTGACCAGGACCGTCTGTTCTGCACTCATTCCTGCGTACTCTCCAAATAGGCCATCGCGTCGGCGGGTTCGTACACCGACACGTTGGCGGTCGCCAGTTCCTCGCCATCCCCCAGGATGCGGCAGCGGAACATGCCCAGCCCATTGTCGCCCAGCAGCTCGCGGATCGCCTCGATCCGCAGCACGCTGCCGGCACGGAACCACGAGACGCGGCTCTCGTAGCGCCGCGTCCCGAGCAGGAAGCCGACCGATGGTGCGCGTCCGGCCGCCCGAGCACGGCAACCGGACCAGGCGGCGATGGTCTGCGCCATGTACTCCACGCCGACCCAGGCGGGCACGCCCTCGGCGTGGCTGAAAGGTCCTTCTTCGGGCACGCGCAGCTCGACGGCCACGGTGTCCTCGTCCCAGTCGACCAGCCGGTCGACCAGCCGCATCGTCCCGCGGTGCGGTACCACGCGCTGGATGTCGTACAGCTCGCGCATCATTCTCCTCCGAACACCAGCACGGCATTGCTGCCGCCGAACGCGAACGACTGGCTCAGCACATGCCGCAGCGGCCGCGGGGCGGTGGCGCCCGGCGCGACGAAGGACAGCGGCGGCAGTTCCGGATCCACCGCGCCATCCCACCAGTGCGGCGGCAGCAGGTGCCGGGGATTGTCGGTCATCGCCAGCCAGCACAGGCCCGCTTCGATGGCGCCTGCCGCACCCAGCGTGTGCCCGGTCAACGGCTTGGTGGCGCTCGCCGGCACGTCGCTGCCGAGCGCCGCGGTCACCGCGCGGCTTTCCATCGCATCGTTCTGCGGCGTGGCGGTGCCATGCAGGTTGACGTAGTCGATCTGCGACGGCGACAGCTTCGCCCGCGCCAGCGCCTGCCCGATGGCATCGATGGCGCCGATGCCCTGCGGCTCGGGTGCGGAGATGTGGTGGGCGTCGGCGGTTTCGCCCCACCCCGCCAGTCGCACCGGCCCCGGCGCGCGCGTCATCAGGAACAGCGCCGCGCCCTCGCCGATGTTGATGCCATGCCGGTGCGCGGAAAACGGATTGCAGCGCTCCACCGAGACCGACTCCAGCGCCATGAACCCGCGCACGGTGAAGGCGCACAGTGAGTCGGCGCCGCCGGTGATGACCGCATCGACCAGCCCGGTGCGCAGCAGGCGCGCGGCGGACGCCATCGCCTTCGCGCTGGAGGAACATGCCGTGGAAATCGTCCATGCCGGACCACGCGCACCGGATTCGGCGGCCAGGAAACGCGACGGTGCGCCGATCTCCTGCTGCACGTAGTGGAAGCCGTCCGGCCATTGCCCATGCCGGTGCCAGTGCGTCATCGCCTGCTCGGCCTCGCCGATGCCGGACGTGCTGGTGCCCACGACGACCGCGACACGCGACGGTCCATGGCGTTCGATCGCCTGCTGCACCTGCCCATGGATCTGCAGGTACGCCGCACGCAGCAGCGCATTGTTGCGGCCGTGCAACGGGGCGGGGTGATGGTCGAGCGTCGGCAGTGGACGCGATACCGCGCCCAGTGCCAGCGTCTGCCCCGGCAACAGGCGGTCGTTGGCCGCGACGCCCTGCGGCGCATCGGTGCGGAACATCGCCGCGCGCACCTCATCGGCCCCGTCGCCGAGCGCGCAGACGATGCCGAGGTGGTTGAGGAAGATGGCGTCGCCGCTCACGGGGCCTGCACTCCGCCGGCCACCGATTCGATCGTCAGCTCGTAACCGTCGACGTCGTTGCGGATGCGCAGCGTACCCGCATCCACCTGTTCGCGTTGCAACCAGACCTGCCCGTTCCTGCGCAACTCGCGGAAGGTACCGCGCTCGGTCAGCTCCCAGCCGGCGGGTAATGCGGATCGGATCGCATCGGCCGGCCAGAGGCTGAACTGCACGTCGTCGAGCACGCGCTCGCCGCGCACGGCGGCAGGCAACCAGGCAGCGCGATCTTCGACTAGGTCCTTTCCGTCCCACTGCAGGCGCACGCCGGTACGGCCCATCGCCTGCACCGCCAGACGCACGACGGTGGCGTCGACTTCGAGCAGCGCATCCAGTTCGCGCACCTGCGTGCCGAAGCGGAACACCAGGCGCTGCTGGGCGGACAGCTCATGGCCGAGGGCTGCCGGCGCCAGCTGCAACGAAGGCAGCACGACGTCCGGCTTCACCGGCGGCATGGCGCACGCGGACACCCACAGGCATGCCATCAGCAGCGCGATCAGCCGGTGCACAGCTGCTCCAGCACCTGCAGGCGGCGCTGCGTGTCGGCGACGTAAGGATTCTTCCTGTCCCAGGCGTAGCCGGCGAGGATCGAGCAGATCATGCGACGGATATCCGGCTGCGGATCGGGATGCAGGATGATCTTCTGGAAGCCGCCGGCGTACCACGACTCCACGAACCGGCGGAACGTCTGCACGCCGCCGCGCAACGGAATGGCGAAGTCCGCCTCCCAGTCCACCGCCTCGCCGGCGTAGTGGCGACGCAGGCATTCGCTGGCCAGCTGCGCGGACTTGAACGCGATGGTCACGCCGGAGGAGAACACCGGATCGAGGAATTCACCGGCATTGCCGAGCAGCGCATACCCCGGTCCCCACAGCGACGACACGTTGGCCGAGTAACCGGTGATCTGGCGCACCGGCAGCACGGCCCACTCCGCGTTCGCCAGCAGGCGCGTCAGGTTGGGGTCCTCGCCGACGATGGCCTGCAGGCGTTCCAGTTCGGTACCGGTATAGCGATCGAGGAAGCTCTGTTCCGCCACCACGCCCAGCGAGCAGCAGCCGTTGGAGAACGGGATGGTCCAGTACCACACGTCCACGTGTTCCGGATGCGTGGTGATGAGGATCTTGTTGCGGTCGAAGCCGGCGTCGTGCGGGATGTGGTCGCGCACGTGGGTGAAGATGGCGCCGCGCACCGGGAAGTTCGACGGCGACTCCAGTTTCAGCAGGCGCGGCAGCAGGCGGCCGAAGCCGCTGGCATCGAGCATGAAGTCCGCTTCGATCACGTACTCCTCGCCCTCCGGCGAACGCACGGTCACGCGCGGGGTCTCGCCCGGTTCGGCGGACAGCACCTCGTGGCGGTAACGGACCTCGGCGCCCATCCGCTCGGCGCCCTTCGCCAGCACATGGTCGAAGTCGGCGCGCTGCACCTGGTAGGTGGTGCCCCAGCCTTCGGAGAACTTGTCGCGGAAATCGAACTCGGTGGTGCGTTCGCCGCGCACGAACGCCGCGCCGTTCTTGTACTGGAAACCGGCTTCCACCACGTCCTGCAGCAGCCCGGCGGCCTGCAGGTACTCCATGCTCTGCGGCAGCAGGCTCTCGCCGATGGAGAAGCGCGGAAACTGCTCGCGCTCGACGATCAGCACCTTGCGGCCCTGCTGCCGCAGCATCGCCGCCGCCACGGAACCGGCGGGTCCCGCGCCGATGATCAGGATGTCAGTGCGTTCCGTCTTCATGTGGGGGAATGTCCGTGCAAGGGGGAATCATCCGGCGCGGGCCGGAACAGGGGCGACAGCAGCCAGACCAGGCCGATGCCGAACAGCAGGGTCAGGCCGAACGCGCGCAAGGCCGGCGTGGCCGACAGACCCAGCAGGCCGAACGACAGCCAGGTACTGGCGGCGCCGACACAGACCGCAAGCCAGGCGCGGCCATCGCCACGGTGCTCGACCAGAAAGATGCCGTAGTCGATGCCCATGCCCAGCAACAGCATCAGCGCCAGCACGTTGAACAGCTGCAACGGCAGCCCCAGCCAGCCCAGCAGCGCCACCGTCAGCACACCGGCCAGCACGGTCGGGGTGATGACGCGCCACGCCTGCCCGCGATAGCGCAATGCCAGCACGACGAACACCACCGCCACGCCCGCCAGCAGCAGCCACGACATCATGTGGCGGTAGTGCGTCAGCAGGCGTGAAATGTCGGCGGTGCGGTCGACCCAGCGTACGCCGTCCAGCCCGTCCGCCTGCGCGGCGAACGTGGCCATCGCCTCCGGCTTCGACCGGTCGTTGACCATCACCACCGAGGCCACGCCCTGCCCCACCTTGCCCAGCCACAGATGGCGCACCGGCAGCGAGGCCGGCGACGCCAGGAAGGCCTCGATGCCGAGGGAGCTCTTGGCCAGCTCGCCACGCACCAGCGTTTCTCCCGTCACCGCCGACAGCTGCGCCAGCACGTCCTGCTCGACCCGCGCAGCCAGCGCCGCATCCTCGTCCTGCCGGCGCTGCGACGGCAGCCAGTCGCTCAGCGCACGGTGACCGCCGACGGCCCCGTTCGCCTCGGCCTGGCGCAGCCGTGCGACCAACTGTTCTTCGCGCTGCAATACCTGTTCTGCATCGCGTCCCTGCACCAGGAAGAACTGCGCGGGGCTGGGCATGCCGAGCAGCCGGCCGGCCTCGCGCTGCTGCGCGATCAGTTCCGGCGGCGAGGACTGCAGGCCGCGCAGGTCGTCGTTGCCCTCCACGCGCATCAGTCCCGGCACGGCGACCAGCGCCACCGCGAGCACGAACATCATCAGGGCACGACGTCCCGCGATCCTGGGCCAGTGCGCCAGGGTGCCGCCGAGCCAGCGCGAGAAGGCCGTCTCGCGGACCCGCCCCCCATCCAGCCACGGGAACAGGAAGATCACGGTCAGGAACGCCGCCGCCAGACCGACCACGGAGAACAGCGCCATCTGCCGCAGGCCCGGGAATGGCGCCAGTCCCAGCGCCAGGTAGGCCAGCGCACTGGTCAGCAGCGCCAGCCACAGGCTGGGCAGCAGATGGCGCAACAGCGGCCAGCGATGTTCATTGGCGACGCCCTGGCGCGACGAGAACCAGTGGATGCCGTAGTCCTCCGCCACGCCGACCAGGCTCGCGCCGAAGATCAGCGTCAGCAGATGGATCTTGCCGAACACCAGCACGGTCACCGTCAGCGCCACCGCGCAGCCGACCAGCAGCGACAGCGCCACCAGCAACAGCGGGCGCAGCGACCGGAACGCCAGCCACACCAGCAGCAGCACGGCCGCCAGCGAGCCCCAGCCGATCGTGTTCACCTCGCGGCTGGCCTGCACGGCGGCCGATTCGGCATGCAGCGGCACCCCGGCCTTCAGTACGCGCAGATCCGGTGCCACCGCCGTGGCTGCGGCGGTCGCGCCATCCAGCACGTCTTGCAGGTGACGCTCGCCATCCAGCCGGAAGGCCGACGTGCGCAGCGTGTACTGCAATACCGCCCAGTGGCGGCCTTCGGCCTGCAGCAGACCGTCGCCATCCAGCGCCATGCCGGAGGCCGTCGCCTGCGCCTGCCACCACTGCGACCACAGCCCCAACGGATCGCTGCGCCATTCGGTAAGCCGGGGTGCGCCCATCGGCCCGTACAGCGCGGCCAGCGCCGACTCGGCCAGCACCTCCGCCGGTGTCTGCGCGAGCATGTCGCGCTGCGCCGGCGTCAGCAGCCGGTCGCGGTGCGGCGCCAGATTGTCGCGTGCCTGCGCGAACCAGTCCTCCGGCGATCCCGCGGTCGCCAGCATGGCCTGCGCGGCCGGGCGAGCGAGCGCCGCCTCGAACGCCTGACGCGCCTTGAGCGCCGCAGCCGCATCGGAGGCGCCCAGCATGACCACGACATCGCGCGCACTGTTCTCTGCGATGCGCCGGGTCGCCTCGCCTACCGCAGGATCGCCTGCTTCCTGCGGCAGCAGGGCCAGCACGTCGGTGTCGATGCGCGGCGCCTGCCAGAACTGCACGTGATGCCAGGCCACGGCGGCCAGCACCAGCACCCAGGCGAGCGCTAGCCAACGCCAGCCACGCAGCGGCCGGCCCGATGCAAGGGGACGTGCGGGTTCACTCAAACCGGGCTGCCTCGTCGCGCGACAGGGCCGGCGTCTCGCTCATGCCGCTGAAACGCAAGCGGGTGAGATCGCCGTTGGCTTCGCGCAGCTCGACTTGGCGCACGTAGCGGTCGCCGGACAGGCGTACCGAAGTGAACGCCTGCGCCAACTGACGCGAGCGCGGCACCAGCGTCATCGCCCAGCCGGTCGCTGCCGGCTCGCCCTTCACCTCGAACGTCGACGTCAACGCCTTCATGTCGCCGCTCATCAACGCGAACATCATTGCGTTGACGCTGCGCAGGCCGGGTTGCTGTTTGCCGTCCACTTCCACGCGACGGCTGCCGTCGCGCTGGCGGCTGAGGATACGGTCCCGGGTAATGACGAGTTCCGACGGAAACGGCGCCGTCGTGGTCCAGACCACGCCCTTGTCGCGCGCCAGCACGAAGCGGCCGTTGGAACGCAGCGGATTCTTGAAGCCGGCGACCTGCTTTTCCTGGGTGAAATCGCCGCGCAGCAATGGCACCTGCGCCACCTGTTCGCGCACCTGGACCAGCGGATCGGCGGCGATGGCCGGCGCCATGACGCCACCCGCCACGACGGCAAGCACGAACGCGAACACGCGTCCACGGATCATCTTCATGACACCTCGACTCCCAGCCGTTCCCACAGGACAGGCGGGCACTGATAACGCATCTCGCCTGAAGCGGCGTCGACCGCGACCTGGATCGTGTGCGCCCGGGTCAGCACTTCGCCACTGGCGGCATCCTGGATCAGGTAGTCCAGCTTCAGCCGGTTCTCCCACTCGCTGATGCGTGCGGCCACCACCAGCGGCTGCGCGTAACGCAGCGGCCGGATGTACTTCACGCGCGCGTCGACGACCGGCCACAGGTAGCCGGAGGCCTGCATCTGCGGATAGTCGTAGTCGAACCGCTGCAGCAAGGCGCAGCGGGCGATTTCCAGGTACTTGAAGTAGTGCCCGTGCCACACCACCTGCATGGCGTCGCAGTCGTGGAACGCCGGGCTCAGCCGGATCTCGATTGCCAGATCGTCGCGCAGGTCAGCCGGCATAGACATCCCAACGCTCGTCGCGGATATCGGCCAACAACTGGCGCAGCTCGCCGTCCAGCGCACGGTCTTCCTCCACCAGGGGAATGCGTGCCTGCAGGTCGGCGTACATCGTCGCCGGGCCTTCACCCAGAGTGGACTGCAGGCCGACGCGCTCGCGCAGCGCCAGTGCCTGGCGCGCGGCGATCAGCATGCCGGCGATCACCTGCTCGGTCAGCTCGATCACGCGCAGGCAGTCGCGGGCCGCGATCGTGCCCATGCTGACCTTGTCCTGGTTGTGGCATTCGGTGGAACGCGAGAATACCGAGGCGGGCATCGTCAGCTTCAACGCCTCGGCGGTCCATGCCGACACGCTGATCTGCAGGGCCTTCAGGCCGTGGTTGATCGCCGCACGCGGGCCGGTGGCGCCGGACAGGTTGGCGGGCAGGCCGTGGTTGTAGCGCGCATCGACGATCAGCGCGAGCTGGCGGTCCAGCAGGTCGGCGACGTTGGCCACCGTGTTCTTCAGCGAGTCCATCGCGAAGGCGATATGGCCACCGTAGAAATGGCCGCCGTGCAGGATCTGCTCGCGCTCGGGATCGATCAGCGGATTGTCGTTGGCGCTGTTGAGTTCGGTCTCGATCAACTGGCGCAGGAACGGCAGCGCGTCCTCCAGCACGCCGATCACGTGCGGCGCGCAGCGCAGCGAATAGCGGTCCTGCAGGCGCTGCTCGTTGCGCGGTGGCCGGTCGCTGTGCAGGTCCTCGCGCAGCCGCTGGGCCACGCGCAACTGGCCGGGATGCGGCTTGGCCGCGAACAGCACGGCATCGAAGTGATGCGCGTTGCCGTCGCTGGCCAGCACGTTGAAGGCGGTCAGCCGGGTGGCCAGCCGCGACAGGTATTCGGCACGGTGGAACGCCAGGCAGGCAAGCGCCGTCATGACAGCGGTACCGTTCATGATGGCCAGGCCTTCCTTCGGGCGCAGCGTCAGCGGCGTCATGCCGATCTCGGCCAGCGCCTCGCGGGCGGGACGCTGGCGGCCGTCGTGCATCACCTCGCGCTCGCCGCAGAGCACCGCCGCCACGTAGGACAACGGCGTCAGATCGCCGCTGGCCCCTACCGATCCTTCCGCCGGAATCAGCGGCAGCACGTCGTGGCGAAGCAGCGACTCCAGCCCTTCGAGCAAGGGCACGCTGACGCCGGACATGCCGCGCACCAGCGAGGCCAGCCGCGCGGCGAGCACCGCGCGCGTCTCGGCCGGGTCCAGGAAGCGGCCCAGGCCACAGCCGTGGTAGGTGTACAGATGGTGCGGCAGCTCCGCGACCAAGGCCGGCGGAATATTGACCGTGCAGGAATCGCCATAACCGGTGGTGACGCCGTAGATGACGCCCTCCTCTTCCAGCAGACGGCTGAGAAAATCCGCGCCCTTCGCGATCCGCGCGCGGAACGCCGGGTCCGTCGACAGCACCGCGGGCACCTGCCGTCGCGCCAGCGCCACCACGTCCTCGATGCGCAGCGGTGCGTCGCCGAAAACCGGCGCGACGGATTCATTCATTGCGGGCGTCATGCGTTACCTGATCCCAGAAGGGGTAGAAGTTGAACCAGTCGTACGGGGAGCGACGGACCTGCTGTTCCATCCATGCCGAGAACTGCGCAGCGTAGCCGGCCAGGGCGGCATCGCGCGAGCCGCGCGGCAGCACGATGCGCTCGGCGAAGGCGTCGAACTGCACGGCGTAGCCGTCGCCTTCGTGCAGGCAGGCCATCGTGAACACGGGGCAGCGCAGCGCAGCACCGAGCACATAGGCGCCGATGGGGAACGGCGCATCGCGACCAAGGAAGGTTGCGGTGACGCTGCGGCCGCCACGCAGCGGGACACGGTCGCCGGCGATGGCGACGAACTCGCCACGCGCCACGCGTTCGGCCAGCTTCACTGCGTCGGCCGGCCCCAGGTCGGTGACCTGCAGCAGTTCGACCCGCGTGGTCTCGTCGAGCCGGCGCATCATCCGGTTGAAGCGTTCGGCGTGCGCGGTGTGCACCAGCGCGGTCAGGCGCAGCCCGGGCACCTGCTCGGCCATCACCTGGCACAACTCCAGGCAGCCCAGGTGGGCGGTGACGATCAGCCCGCCCTGCCCCGATCGCACCCTTGCCAGCACGCCCTGGCGCTCCATCCTCACCTTGTCGACCGGATAGCGCTGGCCCAGCGCCAGGATCTTGTCGAGCATGGTCTCGGCGAACATCGCGAAATGATGCAGGCTCTGCCACATCCCGGGACGCCGTACCGGCATACCCAGATGCTCGTGCGCGCGCCGCAGGTACTGCAACGATGCGCGACGCGCGGTGCCGTTGAGCAGCCAGTGCACCAGGACCACCGGGTACACGCAGAGGCGGAACGGCCAGCGCCCCAGCCAGCGATGCACCGCGCACAGCAGCAGGATACCGCGCACCGAGGTGGACTCGCCGATGTCGGCCCAGTGCTCGCTGCGACCGCTCATGCCGTGGCCTCCGGTGCGCGGCGGGCCAGCAACCGTGGCAGCCGGCGCAGCATGCCGAAGAACAGGCGCGTGTGCATGCGGCTGATCCGCACATTGTCGCGCCAGACGTCGAAGTGCGACACGCCGTCCAGCGGATAGGTCACGCGCGTCGGCCGGTTGCGTACGCTGACGCCGCGCCAGAACAGGCGCACCAGCACTTCCACGTCGAAGTCCATGCGCCGCCCGATGGTTTCCTCGTCCATCAGCCGCAGCACCGGCGGCAGCGGATACACCCGGAAGCCGCACATCGAGTCGCGGATGGCGAACGACAGCGTGTTGATCCACACCCACACATGGGTCAGGTAGCGACCGTAGAGCCGACCCTTCGGCACGCTGTCGTCGTACAGCGGCACGCCGCAGACGACGGCGGCCGGATGCGCTTGGGCGTCGGCGAGGAAAAGCGGGATGTCGGCCGGATCATGCTGGCCATCGGCATCGATCTGCAGGACGTGGGTATGACCGTGGGCGTCGGCGTCGCGGAACCCGGCCAGCACCGCACCGCCCTTGCCCTGGTTCACCGGCAGACGCAGCAGGCGCACCTGCGGCGCATGCAAGGCCGCGAGCCGGTCGAGCTCGCGCGCACAGGCCTCGCCCGAGCCGTCGTCCACCAGCAGGCACGGCACGCCGGCGGCCACCACGCCGGCCACCATCGTGGCGATGGCGTGTTCGTGGTCGAACACCGGGATCACCACGAGCGGACGGAACGCGGCGGGCGACGGCATGGGCTTATTCGTCATCGGCAAACACTACCCGGCCGCTCGCATGCGGCCCGTGCACGGAGGTGTAGCGGAACACCAGCGTGCTGCGGTCGGCCCGCCATTCGATCTCCAGCCGGATCAGGTCGCCCGGTCGCGCCACCCGCTGGAATTTCAATGCTTCCATCCGCAGGAAGCGCGGCGGCATGGCGAAGACCTCCCGCGCCAGTTGCACCGCCCAGTCGAGTTGCGCGACGCCCGGCAGGACCGCGGCCTGGGCGAAGTGGCCATCGAACACCGCCAGCGACGCATCCAGCAGAAGTTCGGCCTGCGCACGATCGGCTTCGCGCAGGGTCCAGTGCGCTTCCGGACGCTCCGGACGGAACAGCGCCGTCAGCGCCGTTTCGGTCACCTTGCCTTGCGCGTTCGACGGCAGCGACGCCACGAAGCGCCAGCGGCGGGGACGCGTCACGGCATCTTGGGTGCCGGCGAGATGTCGCGACAACGCCTGCGACAACGTGCGGCGTGCAGCGGCATCGGCAGGCACGGGCACGCCGTCGGCCATCGCGACGACGGCAGCCAGTGCGCTGCGCGCGCCCCCCAGCAACAGCACCCGGGCCTCCTTCACCGACGGGTGCGCCTGGATCTGGCGTTCGAGCGCTTCCAGCGAGACGCGCCGCTCCTCGACCTTGACGATGCGGTCGGCACGCCCCAGCAGGCGGAACCCGCCCCGGTCGTCCGGCTCCGCGCGATCCTGGCTGCGCCACCACGCCGCCTCGGCCAGATGCGGCGACTGCACTTCCAGCACGCCGTCGTGCACGCGCCAGTCCACGCCGGGCAGCGGCGTCCATGCAGGCTGTTCGGTGTCCCACCGGCGCCAGGCGATGCCGCCGGTTTCACTGCTGCCGAGGATCTCGGTGGGCGGCACGCCGAGCAGGCGGGCGGTGTCGTGTGCCGCGTCCGCGGGCAGTGCGCCGCCGGAGGAGAACACCGCGCGCAGTCGCCCGTGCAGCGACGCCCACGACAATTGCGCAGGCAAGCGTTTCAGGTGCGCCGGGCTCGCGACCAGCACCGCATCCTGCCCCTCCATCGCGGCCAGCAGGTCTTCCGGGAAGAAGGCCCGCGGCACGATGGCGCGCCCGGCCGCCAGCGGCCAGAGCACGCGGAACAGCAGGCCGTAGATGTGCTGGTGCGACACGGTGCCGTGCACCGCCGCGTCTTCCAGCCCCTCGCCCAGCGCGCTCTCCAGCGCGTGCACTTCGGCATCGAGCTGGCGCAGCCGCTTCTGGATCGCGACGGGTTCGCCGGTGCTGCCCGAGGTGAATACGATCAGGCGCGTGGCGTCCACGTCGAGCGGTAATGCCCGCGCGTGGGCGCCCGTCGCCTGCTCCGGCAACGGCAGGTCGCTCTGCTGCCAATCCCCGGCGAAGCCATCCACCTGCGCCCGCAGGCGCGCCTGCGTGCCGGCCAGTGCGTCACCCGGCAGCACCACGGTCTTGCCGGCGTGCCATGCGCCATACAGCGCGGCGGCGAAACGCGCGGCGTCGTCGAAATGCAGCGCCCAGGTGTCGCCTGCGCGCGCGCGGAAACCCGCCTGCCAGCGCAGCACCTCGTGATGGAATGCCGCATGGTCCGCAGAGGCCGCGCCCGCGGACACGAACGCGCGATCCGGCAAGGCGCGCACGGCGACGTCGGCAAGCGCGCACCAGTCAGCCATGCCGATGCCCCGCTTTCACGCGCTGCCGCACCAGCCATTCGCCGCCGAACAGCAGGCCGATCAGCCCGTAGGCGATCAGGCCGTTGTACAGCGCCCAGACCCAGTCGGACATCCACAGCGCGGTGACCAGCGCCAGCGCACCGTTGAGCACGAAGAAGCCGCACCAGACCTGGGTCACCCGGCGTGTGTAGGCCACGCCGGCGGGCGGCAGATCGGGCTCGGTGAGCCGCGCGATGCGCTCGACCGCCGATGGCGGGAACACCAGGCTGGTCGCGAACACCCCCAGCATCACCGCGTTGATCAGGGCCGGATAGAGTTTCAGCGGCAGCGCTTCGTTGAAGACGGTGGCCAGTGTCGCCAGCAGGGCGGCGCCGGCGGCCGCGACCAGCCAGACCGCCTGGCGGGTGGCAACGGCACGCAGCACGGCGAGTGCGAGCAGCAGCAGCGCCAGCCAGCGCGGCTCGAAGCGACCCATCGCCCAGTACACCACCAGCGGGTACGCCAACGACAACGCCACGAAGATGGCCGCGCCTATCCTGGACACGGGCACGCGGCGTGCGCTCAGGCGGCTTGTTCGCGGATCAGGCCGTACAGCACGTCCACGATGTCCTGCACCGTGCGCACCGACTTGAACGCATCCGGCTGCAGGCTGCGCCCCAGCAGCGGCTTGAGCTGCACGATCAGGTCCACCGCATCGATGCTGTCGATGTCGAGGTCGTCGTAAAGCCGGGCCTCGGGCGTGATGCGCGCGGGCTCGATCTCGAAGCTGTCATGCAGGATCGTGACGATCCGGTCGAAAAGTTCGTTCTTGGTCATCTTGCCAGTCCTGCCGACCCTGCTCAGGCCTTGTCCTGCGAGGCGACGAAATCCGCCAGGGCACGCACGCTGGCGAAATGCCGGCGGGTTTCCTGCGAGTCTGCGGAGAGTGCCACGCCGTAGCGCTTCTGCAGCGCCAGGCCGAGTTCCAGGGCGTCGATGGAATCCAGACCCAGCCCCTCCACGAACAGCGGCGCGCTGGTATCGATGTCGTCGGGGGAGATGTCTTCCAGCGACAGCGACGAAATGATCAATTCCTTGATCTCGTGCTCAAGTGCCTGCACGCGATGGATCTCCCGCAAAGTAGTTGGCCAGATGTTCCGTGAGTCGCCGGGCTGCCAGCGCCTCTCCCCCCGCCGATGGATCCGCCCCCGCCATTCCGTTCAGGAATGGGGCGATCGGCAGGTCTTCCTGAACATCGATCACCATGTGGAATCGCACCGGCGGCACACGATACCACTTCTCCCCTTTCCCCAGCGTCAGCGGCGAGCAGGTGATCCGCACCGGGGTGATGTCCAGCGCGCCCCGCACGGCGATGTTCGCCGCGCCGCGCTGCAGTTTCATCGGCTGCCCCGGCGTGGTCCGCGTACCCTCGGGGAAGATCACCAGCGCGCCGCCGGCGCGGACCGCGGCGATGCAGTCCTCCACCAGGCCTGCACCGTCGTCGTTGGCCACATAGCCCGCTGCGCGGACCGGGCCGCGCATGAACGGATTGCGCGCCACCGCCGACTTCACTACGCAGTCGGCGTTCGGCAGCAGGGAAATCAACAGCACCACGTCGATCAGGGTCGGATGATTGGCCAGCACCAGCAGCCGCTCGCGCTGCAGGCGCTCACGGCCCCGGATTTCGTAGGTCATCACGCCCAGCCGACGCATCAGCTCGACATGGGCGGCGAAACTGCGCTGCACGAGGCGCCGGGACCAGCGCCGCCGCCGCTCGGGATCGCGGACCAGCCACAGCATCGGCGGCAGGACCAAGAGACCCAGGACCAGCCCTCCCACCCCGAACGCGAGGAAGCTCAGCCCGGTGCCCAGCACACGCCATGCGCGGTCGATGCGTTCAAGCATCGCGCCGCCACTGCCACGTCACGTCGTCGCACCGCCACTGCAGTCCCGCATCGCCCGCCAGCAGGAAGCGCAGGACGTCCAGGCCATGCGGCAGTGTCGGGTTGCCGGCCTGTTCCGCCGGACGATCGCTCCCCCATGCCAGCCGCAGTTTCGGCAACGCGGCATCGGCGTGGCCGATCCGCCAGCACCAGGCGAAGCCGGCATCCGGTTCGTCGGCAAAGCCGGTGTAGATCGCCGGCAGCGGTGCGTCGTACACCACCAGCATCACGTGCTCCGCGCCGTCAGCCAGCAACGCGGCTGCCTCGACGCATGCGGTCTCGACCGTCGCCCTGCCGCCGGCCAGGGCAAGGTAGTTGCCGCGCTGGCGGCGCAGGATCGAGTACAGCGCCGCGATCGCGTTGTGCACCGACAGGCCGAACGTGGTGGGCGACGGCGGCTGCTCCGTCGCCAGGGCTTCCAGCAATTCCATCGAACGCGACACGTCGCCGTGTCGCGAAGCGAAGATGAGCGGCATGCCGTTCTCCTCGGCACGCTGGCACCAGGACGCGGTCTGGATGGCCATCCGCCCCAGCCGCTCGATGCGCCTGCGTTGCATGGCCGGCACTTCGGCCAGCGCGGGGGTTTCATCGCCGGTCGGCAGCCACGGCGCGGCCGCCCAGGCGCGCCACGCATCGTGGTCCACCAGACCGGGCGCCCATGCGGACCATTCCTTTACTGAAAACGCGATCATCCGCCTTGCGCTGCCTCTCGATGTCCGGTCGCGTATTTCAACCGCATGCACCTTCCACCGCCAGTCGTGAAAATTTTCGTAAGGGATGCTTGCGCATCGGAAAGAGGCTGGCTATTATTTCGCTCCTGCCAGCACGTGGGGCCATAGCTCAGCTGGGAGAGCGCCTGCATGGCATGCAGGAGGTCGGCGGTTCGATCCCGCCTGGCTCCACCAACTTCCGGACAATAGGCCGTCCGGAAAGAAAAGCCGGCAACAACTTTCGTGCGTCCCCATCGTCTAGAGGCCTAGGACATTACCCTTTCACGGTAGCGACCGGGGTTCGAATCCCCGTGGGGACGCCAATCTTTCAAGGCCCGGGAAACCGGGCCTTTCTTTTGCCCGTCATCCAGCCGGATGGCCGTCTTCGCCCGCATTTACAAGAATCTCACGGGGCACGGCGTAGAAGCTGGCGCCATGCATGCGCCGTGGCCCTGCCGCCGCGCACGCTGGACAGTGCAGTCGGAGTGGAGCCCACCCTGCGGAGCCGCGACCAATGACACACGATGCCCTTGCTGACGAACTGGTCTCGCAGTTGCCGCTTCATCGCGACACGCGATGGACCGCGGGCTCGCTGGGACTGGACGCCGCCGCGTTCGACGCCGTCGCACAGCGCCTGCTCGAACTGGAAACGCAAGGCTCGGTGGACGTGATGAACCTGTCGCGCGACGCCAGCCATGGCCTGCGCCGACTCAACGCCATCCGTTTCGTCCGCGTGGCCTGAGCCCTCCGCCGACCGTGCGTCAGGCGACGTCGCGTGCGGTGTCCAACGGACGCAGCGTCGCCACACCATGTCCCTGCTCGCCCAGATATTCGAGCCACTTGCCGAGGAAGGTATTCATGCGCATGCGGTGGCTGATGACTTCCGCCGGCGGCGGATACAGCCCGATCACGTCCTGCCAGCGCTTGCCGACGTAGCAATGCGTCGCTTCGGCCTGGTGGGCATCGCGGTAAAGACGGACGAAGGCGGACGGATCGGGCTCGCCGGTCAGCGGATCGCAGATATCGTAGGTCAGTCGCAGTTCCACCGTGTAGCGATGCGTTTCGATGACCTCCAGCCGCAGGTCCAGGCCATCGCCGATGCTGGACACGTACGTGCCTACCGGAAGATGGTCCGGAGCGAACAACCGCGTGAGCCGCGCATGGTTCTCCGCGTACAGCGCCATCAGCCAGCCGAAGCGGCCCAGACGGGGAATGCGCGCGGTACGTGCGAGGGCCTGTGACATGCGTCGATCCTACACGCGCACGCGCGCCGGCGGCAGCATTGACGTCCTGGCGCATGCGGCCTAAGTTAAGGATTCCCCGGTCGAGCACCGGGCGCGCACGACGCCCCCCGCCTTCAATACATCTCGCGCTGCAGCCCCAGCGTGGACAGCACCTTGCTGGAAATTTCCTCGATCGACTTGTTGGTGGTGCTCAGCGTGGGCAGCCGTTCCACCTGGAACATCGCCTCGGCTGCGGCGACCTCTCGCTTGCAGGTCTCCATCTTCGCGTAGCTGGAGTTCGGGCGCCGTTCCTGGCGGATCTGGTGCAGGCGGTCCGGGTCGATGGTCAGCGCGAACAGCTTCCGTCGATAGGGTCGCAAGCGCATCGGCAGGCGGTCGGTTTCGAGATCGCCATCGGTCAGCGGATAGTTGGCCGCGCGGATGCCGTAATGCAGCGCCAGGTACACGCAGGTCGGCGTCTTGCCGGCGCGCGATACCGCCACCAGGATCACGTCCGCCTCGTCGTAGTTCACCGCCATGCCGTCATCGTGGGTCAGCGCGAAATTCATCGCATTGATGCGGCGGTGGTAGGTCTCGAAGTCGACGAGGCCATGCGCCTGCCCCACCCGCGACTGCCGCTGCTGGCCCAGCTCGCGCTCCAGTGGTTCGATGAAGGGCGCGAAGACGTCCAGCATCAGCGCGCCGCTTTCCGCGACCAGTGCGCTCAGCGACGGGTCCACGCAGGAATTGATGACGATGGGTCGGCTGCCGAGCTTCTCGCCCATGCGGCGGATGCGGTCGGCGGCGTCGCGCGCTTTTTCCTCGTCGTCGACGAACGACAGCCGGTCGGTCTGGAAGCGCATGCCGGCGAACTGGGTCAGCAGACTGTGGCCAATGGTCTCGGCGGTGATACCGGTGCCATCGGACACGTAGAACACGGGGCGCAGCTCAGACATGCCCTTTCCTTCCCTGCTTCACCATGGAAACCCCCGTCAGATCAAGCTTGTCTGCAATTGGTATGCACTGCATCATAGCGCCTCTTTCCCCATGGACACGGCACCCCACGCCGATGGTCATCGGCATGGCGCGGCCTGCTTCGGAGCATTGCGCTTGAACGAGAACATCCTGTGGTTGCATGAGCTGCGCCTGGCCGATCTGGCCCGCGTGGGCGGCAAGAATTCGTCGCTCGGCGAAATGATCGGCCACCTGGCCAACCTGGGGGTATCGGTCCCGGGAGGCTATGCGACCACGGCGGAGGCCTTCAAGGCCTTCATCGCCCACAACGACCTGTCCAAGCGCATCTTCGACAAGCTGGCCACGCTGGACGTGGAGGACGTGGCCGCACTGACCGCAGCCGGCAAGGAGATCCGCGGGTGGGTCATCGACGCACCGCTGCAGCCCGACCTGGATGCCGACATCCGCACGGCCTACGCCAGGCTCTCCGCAGAGAACGGCGGCGGCGACATCGCCGTGGCCGTACGTTCGTCGGCGACGGCCGAGGACCTGCCGGACGCCTCGTTCGCCGGCCAGCAGGAAACCTTCCTCAACGTCACCGGCGCCGATGACGTCGTGCACAAGGTGAAGGAAGTCTTCGCCAGCCTGTACAACGATCGCGCCATCGCCTACCGCGTGCATCACGGGTTCAAGCACGAGGACGTGTTCCTGTCCGCTGGCGTCCAGTTGATGGTGCGCTCCGGCGTCGGCGCGTCGGGCGTGCTGTTCACGCTGGACACCGAATCCGGCTTCCGCGACGTCGTCTTCGTCACCTCCAGTTTCGGACTGGGCGAAATGGTCGTGCAGGGCGCAGTGAATCCGGACGAGTTCTACGTCTACAAGCCCACGCTGAAACAAGGCAAGCCGGCGATCCTGCGCCGCTCGCTGGGCAGCAAGGCGCTGCGCATGGTGTATTCCGACGTGCCCGGCGAACGCGTCCGCACCGAAGACACGCCGGCGGAGCTGCGCAACACCTTTTCCATCAGCGATGCCGATGTACAGGAACTGTCGAAGCAGGCGCTGGTGATCGAACAGCATTACGGCCGCCCGATGGATATCGAGTGGGCGAAGGACGGCGTGACCGGCAAGCTGTTCATCGTGCAGGCGCGCCCCGAAACGGTGAAGTCGCGCGCCAAGGCCACGCAGATCGAACGCTATGCGCTGGAGCAGCGCGGCGAGGTGATCGCCGAAGGCCGTGCCATCGGCCAGAAGATCGGCAGCGGCGTCGCCCGCGTGGTCCGTTCGCTGGACGACATGGCGCGCGTGCAGCCGGGCGACGTGCTGGTCGCAGACATGACCGACCCCGACTGGGAGCCGGTGATGAAGCGCGCCAGCGCCATCGTCACCAATCGCGGCGGCCGCACCTGCCACGCCGCCATCATCGCGCGCGAACTCGGCGTGCCCGCCGTCGTCGGCACCGGCAACGCGCTGGACCGGATCGAGGATGGCGTCGAAGTCACCGTCAGCTGTGCCGAAGGCGATACCGGTTTCATCTACGCCGGCAGCCTGCCGTTCGAGCGTACGACCACCGATCTGGCCGCGATGCCCGAAGCGCCGCTGAAAATCATGATGAACGTGGCCAACCCGGAGCGCGCGTTCGACTTCGGCCAGTTGCCGAATGCCGGCATCGGCCTGGCGCGCCTGGAGATGATCATCGCCAGCCACATCGGCGTGCACCCGCTGGCGCTGCTGGACTACGACCGCCAGGACCTGGACGTCCGCAGGAAGATCGATGCCAAGACCGCCGGTTACGCCGACCCGGTCAGCTTCTACGTGGACCGCCTGGCCGAAGGCATCGCCACGATCACGGCCTCGGTCGCGCCGCATCCGGTGATCGTGCGCCTGTCGGACTTCAAGTCCAACGAATACGCCAACCTGATCGGCGGTACGCGCTACGAGCCGCACGAAGAGAATCCGATGATCGGCTTCCGTGGTGCGAGCCGTTACATCGATCCCTCGTTCGAGCCCGCCTTCGCCCTGGAATGCCAGGCGGTGCGTCGTGTCCGCGACGAGATGGGACTGGACAACCTGTGGGTGATGATCCCGTTCGTGCGCACGCTGGAGGAAGGCCGCAAGGTCATCGACGTGCTGGCCAAGCATGGCCTGCGCCAGGGTGAGAACGGGCTGAAGATCATCATGATGTGCGAGGTGCCGTCCAATGCGCTGCTGGCCGACGAGTTCCTCGATATCTTCGACGGCTTCTCGATCGGCTCCAACGACCTGACCCAGCTCACGCTGGGCCTGGACCGCGATTCCAGCATCGTCGCCAACCTGTTCGACGAGCGGAATCCCGCCGTCAAGAAGCTGCTGTCGATGGCGATCAAGGCCGCCCGCGCCAAGGGCAAGTACGTCGGCATCTGCGGCCAGGGACCCAGCGATCATCCGGACCTGGCCGAATGGCTGATGGCCGAGGGTATCGAGTCGGTCTCGCTGAATCCCGATACCGTCGTCGACACCTGGCTGCGCCTAGCGAAGACAAAGGCCGGCTGACGCCCGGGGACGCGTTCACGCGAACGCGGTTACCATGCTCCCGTAAACCCGGCACGCCCCTGATTGGGGCGTGCTGCATTTCAGGAGTCCTCATGTCCTCGCCCGCCACCACGCCCCCTGCCTTGCCCGCTATCCCCACGGAACCTGCGGTACTGCTCAACGAACTGCGCGGTATCGACTGGCTGCAATTGCTGGAAACCTGGGGCCTGAAGCTGCTGGCGGCGGTCGTCATCTTCCTGGTCGGCATGTGGCTGGCCAAGCGGCTGAGCGCAGGCCTGGAACGCGTGTTGGGCCGCACGCACGCCGATGCCACACTGGGCGGGTTCCTGCGCCGTGCGAGCTACGCCGCAATGATGGTGCTGGTGATCATCACCGCGCTCACCTCGCTGGGCGTGAATCCTACGTCGATGCTCGCGGTGCTCGGCGCCGCCGGCCTCGCGGTCGGCCTGGCGCTGAAGGATTCGCTGTCGAACATCGCCTCGGGCGTGATGCTGATCGTGCTGCGCCCGTTCCGCGACGGCGACTTCGTGCAGGCTGCGGGACTGGAAGGCATCATCGAGGAAGTCCGCATCTTCCAGACCCGGATGCGCACGCTCGACAACCGCCTGATCGTGCTGCCGAACAGCCTGATCACCACCGCGCCGATCATCAACTTCACCGCCAAGCCGCTTCGTCGCATCGATATCCCGGTGGGCGTCGGCTATGACGACGATCTCAAGCGCGCCAAGGAAATCCTGCTGAAGATCGCCCGTGACGATGCACGCGTGCTGCCTGACCCGGCGCCCAGCGTCATCGTCTCCAAGCTCAGCGAAAGCAGCGTGGACCTGATCCTGCTGGCGTGGGCGAAGACCAAGGATTTCGGCGAAACGAAGAGCGACCTGACCGAAGCCGTGCGCACCGAGATCATCGGCAACGGCCTGAACATTCCGTACCCGCAGCGCGACCTGCACGTATACCACCACAATGCCGACGGCACGCCGCTGACGGACATCATCACCAAGGGCGTGGCCGACGACGGCGACGTCCCCAAGCAGCCCGCGTAGCAGGCGCCGCGCGCACGACGCGCGATGACGGTTTCACAGGGTCGTGCGCATGGCGCACGCTACCTCATTGCTCGGCGAGTGCCGCCATGTGCCTGCGGTAGTGGCGGAGCTCCTCGATGGAGTCGCGCACATCGCTCAGTGCGGTGTGGCTGGCCTGCTTGCGTACGCCTTCCAGCACCTGTGGCGCCCAGCGGCGCGCGAGTTCCTTCAGCGTGCTGACGTCGAGGTTGCGGTAGTGGAAATACTTCTCCAGCCGCGGCATCAGCCGGTGCAGGAAGCGGCGGTCCTGGCAGATCGAGTTGCCGCACATCGGCGACGCGCCCGCCGGCAGCCACTCGTTGAGGAAGGCCACCGTCTGCGCTTCGGCCTGGCCCAGCGAGACCTGGCTTTCCACCACGCGCTTCCACAGCCCGGATCGGCCATGCTGGTTGCGGTTCCAGTCGTCCATCGCCTCCAGCACTGACACCGGATGCGCAATGGCGAACTCGGGCCCTTCCGCCAGCACGTTCAACTTCGAGTCGGTGACCACCGTGGCAATTTCCAGGATGGAATCGCGGTCGGTATCCAGTCCCGTCATCTCCAGGTCGATCCAGATCAGGCGGTCGTTGTGCGCGTTGTTCGAGGTCATGCAGCAGTCCGTGACGGAAGAAGAGCCCGGGAATCCACACCGGCAATGCGGGAAACCCGCATCATGTCATCATAACGCAGACCACTCCCGCGACCGGCCCATGAATCCGACCACCGACCACGCTGTGCTCACCGCCATGCTGGCACCGGCGTTCTTCCTGACCGCGACGGCATCGCTGCTGTTGTCGGCCAACAACCGGTTGGCGCGCATCATCGACCGGGCCCGCACGCTGCTGCGCGAGCTGGCGGATATCGAGGAGGATGCAGAGCGCGCCTTGCTGGAGCAGCGCATTGCGCTGCAACGCCGGCGCAGCCTGATCATCCTGCGCGCGGGCCAGCTGCTGTATGCAGCCATCAGCTGTTTCGTCGGCACCAGTCTGGCCGTTGCGGTGGATACGTTCACCGGACACCGGCTCGGCTCGCTACCGACCTGGCTCGCGGCGGTGGGCGTGGTGGCGATGCTGGCCGCAAGCCTGCTGCTGGCGCGCGAGTCGACCCTGGCCGTCACCGCGATCAATGAAGAGATGGACCACCGCAAGGTGAAGCGCAAGTCGCCGGTCCCGTCGAACTAGACCAGCGGACGTCCGCGTTTGGCGCGGAAGTAGTTGGTCAGGCGGCGACCGGCTTCGTCACCCAGCACGCCACCGACGACCTCGACACGATGGTTGTGGCGCGGATCCGCGACAAGGTCGAACACGCTGCCGCAGGCACCGGTCTTCGGATCGGCGGCGCCGAAGACCACGCGCGCGACCCGCGCATGCACCAACGCCATCGCACACATCGCACAGGGTTCCAGCGTGACGTACAGCGTGCAGCCCACCAGCCGGTGATTGCCCAGCGCCGTGCCAGCTTCGCGCATCGCCACGATCTCGGCGTGCGCACTGGGATCGTGGTCGACGATGTTGCGGTTCCAGCCTTCGCCGAGCACCCGGCCATCGGCACCCACAAGCACGGCCCCGACCGGAATCTCGTCGAACTCGCGTTCGGCGCGATCGGCCAGCGCGAAAGCGTGGCGCATCCAGTGATCGTCATTGAACGCGTTCATCAGGTAACAGATGGCCTGCCAGTTAGCGGGTTCACGGGCATTTGCGCGATCCGCTCTTGATTCAATGTGACCGCCCAATGCCCGCCCGCTTCCTGGTGCAACTTGAGCAGGTCGTAGGTCCGCAGCATGTCGAGCAGCCCAGAGTGTCCATAGGCCTTGGGTGTGAAAGAGGGATCCGTGCGACGCATGTAATTGCCCAAAGCCCCTAAGTCCACTTTGCCCTCCGGCGTGTCACCGGCCAGCATGGCGACAGCCTTTACTATCACCAGCGGCCGCTGTTTTGTCGGTGGTCGCGGCGGTTCAGCGGACCTGAGCGCAGAGCCGATCTCGCTAGCCGGCCTCGCGACCTCGGCGGGCGCGGAATCGATTATTGGCTCCCACTCAGAAAAGTGGTCGCTCGCATTGCGAAGTGCGGAGGGTGTCTTCTCCTCCCCGACGATGCACACTAACGCACCGCGCTCACGCAACTTGCGGCACAGATGTGCAAAGTCAGAATCACTGGTAACGATACAGAATGTGTCAACGATTTCGTCGAACAGCATCTCCATCGCATCCAATGCGAGCGCGATATCGGCCGTGTTCTTGCCACTGGCGTACTGATACTGGAGACAGGGAGTGAACGCCTGTCTGGTTAATGCGTCCTGCCAACGGGCTGCGCCTAGAGTGGCGGAATTACCGTACCCGCGTCGCACCACCACGCGACCGAACTGCGCAACAAAACGCAACGCATGGTCGAGAATGACGGGCGGAACATTGTCGCAATCGACTAGGACTGCGACACGCGACTCACGGCTCTCCGAAGACCCCGCCATACCGGCCACCAACTTCACTGGATTCGACGGAGTCTAGCCCAAGACCAGGCGCCTCACTCCCACTCGATCGTCGCCGGCGGCTTGCCACTGATGTCGTAGACCACGCGCGAGACGCCGCGCAGTTCGTTGATGATGCGGTTGCTGACCGTGCCGAGGAAGTCGTACGGCAGGTGCGCCCAGTGCGCGGTCATGAAGTCGATGGTCTCGACCGCGCGCAGCGCAATGACCCACTCGTAGGCGCGCGCATCCCCCACTACGCCCACCGACTTGACCGGCAGGAACACGGCGAACGCCTGGGAGGTCCTGTCGTACAGGTCGGCCTTGCGAAGTTCGTCGATGAAGATCGCGTCGGCCTTGGCCAGCAGCTCGGCGTACTCGGGCTTCACCTCGCCAAGGATGCGCACGCCCAGGCCCGGGCCCGGGAACGGATGGCGGTACACCATCGTGCGCGGCAGGCCGAGTTCCACGCCGAGACGGCGGACCTCGTCCTTGAACAGCTCGCGCAGCGGCTCCACCAGGCCCAGCTTCATGTGCTCGGGCAGGCCGCCGACGTTGTGGTGGCTCTTGATGACGTGCGCCTTGCCGGTCTTGCTGCCGGCCGATTCGATCACGTCCGGGTAGATGGTGCCCTGCGCCAGCCACTTGGCGTTCTTCAGCTTGTTCGATTCTTCCTCGAAGATGTCGACAAACAGATTGCCGATGATCTTGCGCTTGGCTTCCGGGTCGGCGACGCCTTCCAGCGCGGTGAAGTAGCGGTCGGCGGCATTGACGCGCACGACCTTGACGCCCATGTGTTCGGCGAACATCGCCATCACCTGGTCGCCTTCCTGCCAGCGCAGCAGGCCGGTGTCGACGAACACGCACGTCAGCTGCTCACCGATGGCCTTGTGCAGCAGGGCGGCGACGACCGACGAATCCACGCCGCCGGACAGGCCCAGGATCACCTCATCGGAACCGACCTGTTCGCGCACGCGGGCGATCTGGTCGTCGATGATGTTGGCCGCGGTCCACAGTGTCTGGCAGCCGCAGATCTCCGCGACGAAGCGACGCAGCAGCGTCTGACCCTGCTTGGTATGCGTCACTTCCGGATGAAACTGCACGCCGTACCAGCGCTTTTCTTCCAGTGCCATGGCCGCGACCGGGATGCGGTCGGTGGTGGCGGTGATCGTCCAGCCCGGCGGGGCCTGCGCGACGTGGTCGCCATGGCTCATCCACACGTCGATGCGCGGCTCGCCCTGGTGATCGCTCAGGCCACCGAGCAGCGCGTCGTGCGCGACCAGTTGCACTTCGGCGTGGCCGAACTCGCGCGCATCGGCGGCTTCCGTCGCCCCGCCCAGCTGTGCGGCCAGCGTCTGCATGCCGTAGCAGATGCCGAGGATCGGCAGGCCACTGTCGAACACCTGCTGGGGCGCTTTCGGCGCACCGTGCTGGGTGGTCGATTCCGGACCGCCCGACAGGATGATGCCCTTGGCACCGAACCCGGCGATCTCCGCCGGGTCGTGGTCCCACGCCCAGATCTCGCAGTAGACACCGATCTCGCGGATGCGACGCGCGATCAGCTGCGTGTACTGCGCGCCGAAATCGAGGATGAGGATCTTGTCGGTGTGGATGTTGGTCATGGGCGAGGAGTGAGTGGAGAGGAGTGAGAAGTGAGTGGAAGCGAGAAGCCGAAAGCAGAAGAGGAGCTCCGGAGTTCCTTCACTCCTCACTCCTCTTCGCTCACTCCTGCGCCTCACCCCATCCGATAGTTCGGCGGTTCCTTGGTGATCTGCACATCGTGCACATGGCTCTCGCGCTGGCCGGCGCCGGTGATGACGACGAACTTCGGCTTGCTGCGCATCTCCTCGATGGTGGCGCAGCCCACATAGCCCATCGTGGCGCGCAGGCCGCCGACCAACTGGTGGATGATGCCGCCGACCGAGCCGCGGTACGGCACGCGGCCTTCGATGCCTTCCGGCACCAGCTTGTCGGCGTCGCTGGCGTCCTGGAAATAACGGTCCTTGGAGCCCTTCTCCATCGCGCCCAGACTACCCATGCCACGGTAGCTCTTGTAGCTGCGGCCCTGGAACAGTTCGACTTCGCCCGGCGCTTCCTCGGTGCCGGCGAACAGGCCGCCGATCATCACCGTGGACGCGCCAGCGGCGATGGCCTTGCCGATATCGCCCGAGTAGCGGATGCCGCCGTCGGCGATCAGCGGGATGCGGTCCTGCAGCGCCTCGGCGACCATGTCGATCGCGGTGATCTGCGGCACGCCCACACCGGCCACCATGCGCGTGGTGCAGATGGAGCCCGGGCCCACGCCGACCTTCACGGCGTCGGCACCGGCGTCCATCAGCGCCAGCGCAGCATCGCCGGTGACGATGTTGCCGCCGATGACCTGCAGCTGCGGGAAGCGCTTCTTGACCCACGCGACGCGGTCCAGCACGCCCTGCGAATGGCCGTGCGCGGTGTCGACGATGATGACGTCGACGCCGGCAGCCACCAGTGCTTCCACGCGCTGGTCGGTATCGCCGCCGACACCCACCGCGGCGCCGACGACCAGACGGCTGGCGCTGTCCTTGGCGGCATTGGGATTGTCGGTCTTCTTCTGGATGTCCTTGACCGTGATCAGGCCGCGCAGGTCGAACGCGTCGTTGACCACCAGCACCTTCTCGATGCGGTGCTTGTGCAGCAACTGCAGCACCTCGCCGTCACTGGCGCCTTCGCGCACGGTGATCAGCCGATCCTTCTTGGTCATGATGTGGCGGACTGGATCGTCCAGCTTGGTCTCGAAGCGCATGTCGCGGCTGGTGACGATGCCGACCAGCTGGCCGCCATCGACCACCGGCACACCGGAGATGTTGCGCGCGCGGGTGAGCTTGAGCACTTCGGCGATGGTGGTTTCGGGCCCGACAGTGAAGGGCTCCTTGATGACGCCGGCCTCGAACTTCTTGACCTTCGCCACTTCCGCGGCCTGCTGTTCGACCGTCAGGTTCTTGTGCAGGATGCCGATGCCGCCCAGCTGGGCCATGGCGATGGCCAGGCGCGCTTCGGTGACCGTATCCATGGCCGCCGAGACGATCGGCAACTTCAGCCGCAGGTCGCGCGTCAGGCGCGTTTCCAGGCTGACATCCTTGGGCAGGACGGTGGAATGGGCGGGGACGAGGGAGACGTCGTCGTACGTCAGTGCTTCAGCCTGGATGCGCAGCATCGGCGGGCCCGGGAGAGTTGGGGAAGCGCGGCATTATACCCTGATCGGCGGGGCTTCCGGCGGGTGCTCCGGGCGGAACGATGCATTCCCGCCACGGCCCATGAGGATGAGTGTGTGGGAGCGACGTAAGTCGCGATGAAATCCTCGGATTCCCCTATCGCGACTTACGTCGCTCCCACGACCCACAGAGAGCGCCGCTCAGAGGCCCGCTTCCGCAGCTTCCAGCGTGTTCTGCATCAGCGTGGCCACGGTCATGGGGCCCACGCCGCCGGGGACGGGCGTGATCCAGCTGGCCCGCTCGAAGGCGGCATCGAAGCCGACATCGCCCACCAGCCGGCCATCGTCCAGCCGGTTGATGCCGACGTCGATGACGACCGCACCCGGCTTGACCCATTCACCGGGAATCAGACCCGGCTTGCCCGCCGCCACGACCAGGATGTCGGCATCGCCGACCCGCGCCTGCAGCACGTCGCGGGGGGTGAACTTGTGGCAGCTGGTCACCGTGCAGCCGGCGATCAGCAGTTCCAGCGCCATCGGCCGGCCCACATGGTTGCTGACGCCCACGATGGTGGCGTTGCGGCCGCGCACCGGCTGGTCGGTGTAGCCCAGCAGGGTGGTGATGCCGCGTGGCGTGCACGGGCGCAGGCCGAACTGGCGCAGCGCCAGGTGGCCGACATTGGCCGGATGGAAACCATCTACGTCCTTGCGCGGATCGATGCGCTCGATCAGGCGTGTCGCGTCCGGAATGCCGGGCAGCGGCAGCTGCACCAGGATGCCGTGGATCTTCGGATCGGCATTGAGCTGGTCGATCAGCGCCAGCAACTGGGCCTCGGTGGTGCCTGCTGGCAGGTCGTGGTCGAAGGCCTCGATACCGACTTTCTCCGCCGCCCGGCGCTTGTTGCGCACATAGACCGTCGAAGCGGGATCGCCGCCGACCAGCACCACCGCCAGGCCCGGACGGCCCAGGCCCGCCGCCACGCGCGCATCCACCCGGACCTTCAGCTGGTCCAGCAGGTTCTCGGCAATGCGGCGGCCGTCGAGGATTCGGGCAGTCATGGGGAGGCGCGGTGTAGAGTCGGCGCGTATTGTCCCCGATTCCCCTGCCCGAACGCGACCCACCGACACCATGACCGACACCACCGCCCTCGACGCCGCCGCCTTCCGCCGCCTGCTGCAGCACCTCAACCAGGACCGTCCCGATGTGCAGAACATCGACCTGATGATCCTGGCCGGCTTCTGCCGCAATTGCCTGGCGGACTGGTACCGCGACGCGGCGCAGGACGCGGGTATCGCGATGGACAAAGAGCAGGCGCGCGAACGCGTCTACGGCATGCCGTTCGCGGAATGGAAGGCGCAGCACCAGCGCGAAGCCACGCCCGCGCAGCTGGCCGCCTTCAAGGCCGCGCAGGAGCGCCATGGCTGAGCCTCGTGCGCGCCGCATGCTCGTGGGGATCATCGGCGTGGGCCTGGCCCTCTATCTGGGGCTGTGCGCCCTGCTCTATCTGCAGCAGCGGCGCCTGATCTATTACCCGCAGTTCACCCGTGTCGCGCCGGCGCAGGCGGATTTCACGCTGCGCCGGCCGGATGCGGTGCTGCGCGGCTGGGTCGTCAATCCCGGCCGCAAGGACGCCGTGCTGTACTTCGGGGGCAACGCCGAAGCGGTCGAGGGCAACCGCGAAGCTTTCGACCACGCGCTGCCCTCGCACACGGTGTACCTGGTCGCCTACCGGGGCTACGGTGCGAGCGACGGCGAACCCTCGGAAGCGGCATTGCTCGCAGACGCCCTGGCGCTGCACGACGACATCGCCACACGCCATCCGAATGGCCGCGTCGCCGTGATCGGTCGCAGCCTCGGCAGCGGCGTGGCGACCCATGTGGCCTCGGAGCGCGACATCGCCGACCTGGTGCTCATCACGCCGTTCGACAGTCTGGCGGCGGTCGCCCGGTCGCACTATCCGGCGTTCCCGGTCGGGCTGCTGCTGAAGGACCGTTACGACTCCGCCGCGCGGCTGCCGCGCCACCAGGGAAGGCTGCTGGTGCTGCGGGCGGGCCTGGACGCCGTGGTGCCTCCCAGGCACACCGACCGGTTGCTGTCGCTCTTCAAGGAGCCGGTGCTGGTGAAGGATTTTCCGCAGGCCAGCCACGACGACCTGTCGTCGCACCCTGCCTACTGGCCTGCGATCCGCGACTTCCTGGACCGCAACGCCGAGTAGCCCCCACTACTCTTCTTCCTCGCCGATGATTTCCGCGGCTTCCTCGTTCAATGCCCTCGCCTCACGCTTGGGCTTGGTGAACGGAGTCGGCGTTGGTTTGGCGGGTATGGGCTTCTTGCCGTACACCATCGCCGCTCCATCCAGCAGGCTCGCACCGGCCATCTCCAGTTCGAAGCGCTCAGCGTCGCGCTTTCGGATCTCCAACGCGATCGTCTCGGCATCCTCGCGCGTGATGCCCACGCTCACCAACGCCGCCTTGCCGAACTCCACCGCCGACTCGAACGTCTCGCGGATCTGGAAATCGACGCCGGCCGCGATCAGCGCCAGCGAGTGCTCGCGGTCGAACGAACGCGCCAGCACCTGCGCCTGCGGGAATTCATGCCGCACCAGTTCGACGATGCGGCTCGCGGCGTCCTTGTTGTCGATGCAGATGGCGATGGACTGCGCGGTGTGTGCGCCGCAGGCCCGCAGCACGTCCAGCCGCGTACCGTCGCCGTAGTAGATCTTGAAGCCGAACTCCTCGGCACTGCGGATCATCTCGATGTCGGTGTCGATGATGGTCACGTCCACATCGCGCGCCAGCAGCGACTGGCTCATCACCTGCCCGAAGCGGCCGAAGCCGATGATCAGCACGCTGCCGCTGAGGCCCTGGGCCTCCTCGATGCCCTCCATCGAGGGCGCATCCGGATGGGTGAAACGGCGCAGCAGCAGGACGAACAGCGGGGTCAGCGCCATCGACAGCACCACGATGGCGGTGAGGTTGGCATTGACGGTGGCATCGATGATGCCCGCCGACGCGGCGGCGGCGAACAGCACGAAGGCGAACTCGCCACCCTGAGCCATCAGCACGGCGCGGTCGAGCGCCTCGGCATGCGGGCTGCGGGTGATGCGTGCCACTGCATAGATACACAGGGCCTTCACCACCATCATCGCCAGCACTGCCCCAACGATCAGCGGCCAGTTGTCGGCCACCACCGCCAGGTCCAGCGCCATGCCGACGCCCAGGAAAAACAGGCCCAGCAGGATGCCGCGGAACGGCTCGATGTCGGCTTCGATCTGGTGGCGGAAGGTCGACTCGGACAACAGCACGCCGGCCAGGAAGGCGCCCATCGCCATCGACAGCCCGCCCAGCTGCATCAGCAGCGCCGCACCCAGCACCACCAGCAGTGCGGCGGCCGTCATGACCTCGCGCGCCTTGGCCGCGGCGAGGATGCGGAAGAACGGATTCAGCAGCCAGATGCCGGCCGCGATCAGGCCACCCAGCGAAGCTGCCGCGATACCGATCGACATCCAGCGCGAGCCTTCCTCCGGCTGCACCACCTGTGGCGACATGAACGCGACCAGCACCAGCAAGGGCACGATCAGCAGGTCCTCGAACAGCAGGATCGAAACCACCTTCTGTCCGTTCGGCAGCGCCACGTCGCCACGCTCGGCGAGCAGCTGCATCACCACGGCGGTCGACGTCAGCACGAAACCCATGCCACCTATGAACGACACCGGCAGCGGATAGCCGAACAGCAGGCCGACGCCGGTCAGCAGCAGCGTGCAAACGGCGATCTGCAGCGCGCCCAGGCCGAAGATCTGCTTGCGCAGGCTCCACAGGTGGCTCGGCCGCATTTCCAGGCCGATCACGAACAGGAACATCACCACGCCGAGCTCGGCCACGTGGAGGATGGACTGCGGATCGGAGAACCACTTCAGCCCGAAGGGACCGATCGCCAGGCCGGCGGCGAGATAGCCCAGCACCGATCCCAGGCCGAGACGGCGGAAGATCGGAACGGCGACGACGGCGGCGCCCAGCAGGGCGACGACACTGACCAGTTGGCTGGCACCGGATTCTGCACTCATGCGTGAAGTCTACCGGATGCGTGCGTCACGCCGGCGGGCGTGCGCGGGCCAGCCATCGCGCGAGCGCCACGGGCACGACGAAGATAAGCAACTGGATGGGCAGTTCTTCGCCCAGGCTGTAGCCATGCGACATGCCCGTCTGAAGGTTCCATGTGACCACCACGGCCCATGCAACGGCGAAGACCAGCAGCATCCGGATACGCCATGCCGGACGCACCGCACCTACCAGCAAGCCGGCCAGCACGAGGCCGACCACGATGAAGATCAGGGTACGCATGAAGCCCTCTCCCTTGCGACGCGTAGGCAGGACGCCCACGTTATCGCATGGGCGCGCTGCGCGACATCGCCGGATGCGCAAGGCGCGCCCGGGCCGGGGTTGCCTACTTCGTGGTGTAGCCCCCATTGATGAGGATGGTCTGGCCGGTGATCCACCAGCCGTCGCTGACCAGGTGGCGGATGAAGGGCACCACGTCTTCGATGTCGGTCAGGCCGGTCTTGCTGTGGGGCGACAGCGCCGCCGCGGTCTTGTGGTACGCCACGGCGTCCGCCCCTTCGGCGGGATAGAAGAAGGGCGTGTCCATCGGGCCCGGGCCGACGGCGGTCACCGAGATGCCGCGCGCACCGAACTCCTTGGCGGCGGCCCGGGTGAAGTGCTCCACCGGGGCCTTGGTGCCGGCGTACGACGCATAGAACGGCGTGAACGCGCCCAGCAGCGAGGTGACCAGCGTGACCACCTTGCCGTTGTCGTTGACGTGCTTGCCGGCTTCCTTGAGGAAGAAGAACGCAGTCTTGGCATTCACCGCCGACATGTCGTCATACTCGGCCTCGGAGATATCCGCGATCGGCTTCTTCAGCACCTTGCCGACTGTGTTGATGGCGATATCGGGACGACCGACGGCAGCGACGGTGTCGGCGAACAGGCGTTCCATCGCGTCGGCACGGGTCAGGTCGCCCTGCAGGGCGACCGCCTTCGCACCGGCGGCTTCGACGGCGGCGACCGTCGCCTTGGCCTCGGCCTTGCTGGCGGCGCTGTTGTAGTGGATGGCGACGGCCGCTGCGCCCTGCTGCGCCAGGTCGCGGGCAATCAGCCCGCCGAGGTTCTTGGCGCCGCCGGCGATGAGGGCCACTTTGCCGCGGATGGAATGATCGATCATGGAGTGCTCCTACAGGGGTTCAGGACAGGAAAGCTCCGGCCGGTGCGCCTTGAGTAGGCAGCCGTACGGAACGGTCCTAAGATGCGTGCGAAGCAGTCCATCCGGCTTTCACGATGTCCGACCCACTATCAAATTCTCCGGCGCACGATGGGTGGGAATCCTCACGCGAGCGCACCGGAGCCCCACCGGCGGCGATGCCGTCTTACGCGGTGCTGGCACAGGCGCACTGGCCGGGCGTGGAGTTTCTGGTCTGCCGGGAAGACATCCGCCAGCGCACGCTGTGGGCCATCGACCAACCGCGCCATACGGTCATCGTCCACCTGGGCGGCACGATGCGCGAACTGGATACCGAGATCGACGGCGCCGGGGCGACGCACGCACCGCCTTCGCCCGGCGACATCTGGCTGGTGCCGGCCAAGCGGCGCTATGCGAGCCAGGCCCGCGGACAGGTGATCACCTACGCCGAGTTGCGCCTCTCTCCCCTGGCCGATGTGGAAACAGGGGACGAGACACGGATGCCACTCGAGGATCTGATGCCCCGCCTGGGCCACCGCGACGAGTTTCTGCACTACAGCGTGGCGCGACTGGGCCGGCTGAGCCAGCAGTGCGACGACTTGTCGGTGATGATGGCCGACCGGTTGCAGCGGGTACTGCGCCAGCATCTGTACGACGGCTACCGGTTGCCGGTGGTGGCAAGGCCAGCTCCCGCTTCATTGTCACCGCAGGTGGCGCGTCGCCTGTGCGAGTACATCGAAAGCGCGCTGGACCAGCGCATCACGCTCGCTGAGCTGGCCATGCTGGCCGAGATGAGCGTGCACCAGTTGCTGATCGCCTTCCGTCGCAACTTCGGCACTACGCCGGCGCAATACATTCTGGCGCAACGCCTGCGTCTTGCCCGCTGGCACCTGCTCAATGGCAACGCCGACATCGCCGACATCGCCTTCGATTGCGGTTTCGCCAGCCACAGCCACCTGAGCGCCGCCTTCAAGCGCGACACCGGCATCACCCCGCGCCAGTTCCGCGAAGGGCTGCGCATGCGCGCGGTCTTCTGATCAGGCCGTCCGGCAGAACGCGGCGTAGTCGATGTAGCCGGGGAATGGCCGCCCGGCCGCGCAGACCGGGCAGTCCGGGTCGTGGCGCAGGCGGGTCTCGCGGAAGCGCATGGCCAGCGCGTCGAAATGCAGCAGGCGGCCGGCCAACGTTTCGCCGGTGCCGAGCAGCAGCTTGATCACTTCGGTGGCCTGCAGCAGGCCGATCACGCCGGGCAGCACGCCGAGCACGCCGGCCTCGGCGCAGTTGGGCGCGAAGGCGGGCGGCGGCGGTTCCGGGAACAGACAGCGGTAGCACGGCTGCTCGCCGCGGTGCCGTCCGGCGTCGAACACGCTGACCTGCCCCTCGAAGCGCTGGACCGCGCCGTACACCAGCGGCTTGCCCAGCTTCACGCAGGCATCGTTGAGCAGGTAGCGTGCCGGGAAGTTGTCCGCGCCATCCAGCACCACGTCCACGCCCTCCAGCAGACGCTCGATGTTCGCGGCGGTGACGCGCTCGGCCACGGCTTCCACCTGTGTGCGCGGATTGAGCGCGGCCAGCGTCGCCTGCGCCGATGCCACCTTTGACATGCCGATGCGGGCTTCTGTATGCAGAATCTGCCGCTGCAGGTTGCTGCGATCGACCACGTCGTCGTCGGCGATGCGCAACTCCCCCACCCCCGCGGCGGCCAGGTAGAACGCGGCCGGCGAACCGAGCCCGCCTGCGCCGATCATCAACACCCGCGACTGCTGCAGCCGCTGCTGGCCGGCCACGCCCACTTCGGGCAGCAGCAGGTGGCGCGAATAGCGGTCGTTGAAGTCGCGTGCATCCGCCGACAGGGCCGGCACGACGACCGGGCGCTGCTCGTCGATCCAGCGCGAGGTTCCCCCGGCAACGGAGGCCAGGCGGGTGTAGCCGGCGGCGTCCAGCACGCGGGCGGTCTCCATCGAGCGGCCGCCTTTCTGGCAGATCAGGACGATGCTGGCATCGCGGTCCGGCAGATGCGCGGCGGGATCGCGTTCCAGCACCGCCTTGGCGATGCCGCGCGCGCCTTCCGCCTGTCCGCTGGCGCGCTCGTGCTCCTCGCGCACGTCGATGAACACACTGCCCTGTGCGAGCAGTGCGGCAACGTCCCGTGGATCGATTTCGCGGATGGCCATGCGGTGATTATCGCGCAAGTCGCCGTGCTGTCCGCCTCAGCAGGCGATCACGTCGACGACATCGCCCGCACTGAATTCGCGTGCGCCCTCGGGCAGCATGATCAGCGCATTGCTGTCGGCCGCCGCGCGCAGCTGGTGCGAGGCATCGGCCGCATTCGGCATGACCTGCAGACGACCATCGGCTGCGCCGTCCAGCCAGCCGCGGAGGAACTCCCGTCGCTCATGTGTCTTCCGCCAGGGCGCACCGAGGACCGCCTTCCACTGCGAACGCGGCTCGCGGCGCCGCTGCAGGCCATCGAACAGATCGCGGCCAAGGGTCAGGAACGTCGCCAAGACGGAGACCGGGTTGCCGGGCAGACACAGGAACAGCGCGCGATCCATCTCCCCGAACAGCACCGGCATGCCCGGCTTCATGCGCACCTTCCAGAAGTGGATGCGGCCGTCCGCCGCCAGCAGGCCAGGCAGATGGTCCTTTTCGCCGGCCGACACGCCGCCGCAGGTGATGACCACGTCGAAGGCCGCGGCGGCGTCGGTCAGCACGGTGGCCATGCGTTCGGGATCGTCGGGCAGCGTCGGCCACGCCGTCGGCTCCAGGCCTTCCGCGCGCAGCAGGCCCATCAGCAACTCGCGGTTGCTGTTGTAGATCTGGCCCGGCGCCAGCGGCAGCCCCGGTTCCACCAGTTCGTCGCCGGTGGTGAAGACGGCGACGGTCGGGCGTTGCGCGACAGCGAGGGAAGCGACACCCAGCGCCGCAGCAAGCGACACCCGCGCCGGCGTCAGCAGCCACCCTTCCCCGAGCACGCGCTCGCCCGCCGGCACGTCTTCGCCGGTCCGGCGTACATCCGCGCCGCGCGACAGGCCGGCAGGTATCCGGACGAACCCGTCCTGCTCGACACAGTCTTCCTTGAGGGCCACCGTATCGGTGCCACCGGGCAACGGCGCGCCGGTGGTGATGCGGACGCATTCGCCCGGGCCGACCTGCCATGCCTGCAGCCGACCCGCGAACTGCTCGCCCGCCAGCCGCAGCGCGGTGGCGCCCTCTGGCGACAGGCTGGAATGCGCAAAGGCAAAGCCATCCATGCGGCTGTTGTCGAATGGCGGCAGCGCGATCGACGAGGTGATGTCTTCGGCGAGCACGCGGCCGCTGGCGCGCGTGATGGGCACGCGTTCGGCCTTCAGCATCCGGTTGCCGGCGACCTCGCGGATGATCTCCGCGGCGGCGGCGAAATCGATGCGGGTTTGGTAACCCGTCACTTGCCGCGCTTGACGTGCCGGATGAGCCGGCGCTTCTTGGCGATCTGCTTCTCGGTCAGCACGTTCTTCTTGCCTTCGTAGGGATTGGCGCCCTCGCGGAAAATGAAACGCACCGGCGTGCCGACCAGCTTGAAACGCTTGCGGAAGAAGTTCTCCAGATAGCGCTTGTACGACTCCGGCAGCACTTTCAGGCGCGTGCCGTGCACGATGAAGGTCGGCGGATTGGCGCCGCCCGGATGCACGTAGCGCAGCTTGGAGACGTGGCCGCGGATGCTCGGCGGCGGATTGGTCTCGTAGGCGATCTCGAGCGCCTTGTTGACCTCGCTGGTGCCGAACTCCTTGGTCGCCGACGCATGCGCCCGGTGGATCGCCTTGAACAGTTCGCGCAGGCCCGAACCGTGCAGCGCGGAAATCCGCACCACTTCGGCCCATTCGACGAAGCCCAGCTTGCGGGTCAGCAGGGCCTCGGCCTGTTCGCGCTGGTAGGTGGTCAGTCCGTCCCACTTGTTGATCGCCACCACCAGGGCGCGACCGGCATCGAGCACGGCACCGAGCACGCTGGCATCCTGGTCGGTCACGCCTTCGGTGGCATCCAGCAACAGCACGGCCACCTGGCATTGCTCAATGGCCTGCAGTGTCTTGACCACGCTGAACTTCTCGACCGCCTCTTCCACCTTGCCCTTGCGGCGCAGGCCGGCGGTGTCGATCAGGCGGTACTGTTGGCCGTCGCGCTCCATGTCCACGGCAATCGAATCGCGCGTGGTGCCCGGCACCTCGGACGCGATCATGCGCTCCTCGCCCAGCAGCCGGTTCACCAGCGTGGACTTGCCCACGTTGGGACGGCCGACGAAGGCCACGCGCATGCGGTTGGGATCGTTGTCCAGGCCGGCGGTTGCGCCTTCTTCGGGCAGCCGCTGATGGACTTCTTCCAGCAGGTCGTCGATGCCCTGGCGGTGGGAAGCGGAGATGGTGATGACGTCGGCGAAGCCGTAACGCGCGAAATCCGCGATCGCCGTGGTCTCGTTGATGCCGTCGATCTTGTTGATCACCAGCAACGTGGGGCGCGCGGTCTTGCGCAGCCAGGCAAGAATGTCGTCATCGAGCGCGGAGGCGCCTTCGCGTCCATCGACGATGAACAGGACGAGGTCGGCTTCTTCGGCGGCCGCACGCGCCTGGCGGGCAGTGGCGCCGGCCAGACCTTCCTCTTCGCCGGCGATGCCGCCGGTGTCGACCACCAGGAACGGATCTTCCTCGTCGAGGCGGCAGACGCCGTAGTTGCGGTCGCGGGTCACGCCGGGCTGATCGTGGACCAGGGCGTCGCGACTGCGGGTCAGCGCATTGAACAGGGTGGACTTGCCGACGTTGGGACGGCCCACCAGGGCGACGAGGGGCAGCATGCAGGAAGCAACCGTGAAGAAGGAGGTCGCCGGAGACTCGCCGCCACGCGGTTGGCGCGGCTGCTCCGGTCGGTTAAGGGGTCGCCATGGTAGCGGAATACGCCTGCGTCCGCGAAAAAGGGCCGCAATGCGGCCCTTTCCGGAGTTCCGAAGGAGTGGCCAGGCCACCCCTTGGCGGGTCACTTGAAGCCGAACGCGGTCAGACCGCCTTCCACGTCCTGCACCAGCAGGATGCCGTCGGCGACCACCGGCTTGCCGCGCAGGGCCTTGCCGCCCACGCGGGCGCGCGCCGCCGCTTCGCCATTGTCGGTCTTCAACCAGTGCAGGTAGCCGTCGTAGTCCCCGACCACCGCGTAGTCGCCGTGGATCGTCGGCGCCGTCAGCGAACGGCGGGCCAGCGTGGTGTTCGACCACAGGGCGCTGCCGCTGTACTTGTCCAGGCCCCAGACCGTACCGGCCGGGTCGGACACGACGACGGCACTGCTGGTCACGTCCAGACCGCCGGCACCACCGTTGTCGCGCGTCCACAAGGGGCGGCCGGAGGGACCTTCGAGCGCAACCGTTTCCTTCTTGAAGCTGGTGACATACAGCGTCGTGCCTTCGAGCACCGGCGCGCCATCGACGTCCGCCATGCGCTCGAGTTCGCTGCGGCCTTCGGGCATGCCGACGGCCTGCGTCCACATGGGCCGGCCATCGTTGGCCGCCAGCGCGGTGACCGTGCCGTCGTCGTTGCCGACGAACACCACACCCGGGCCGAGGACGACCGGCGCGTTGCCGCGTACGGTAAGGCTGGGAAGTTCGTTGTTCCAGAACCAGCGGCGCTCGCCCGTCTCCGACGACAGCGCCGTCACCCGTCCGTCATTGGTGCGCACGTAGACCATGCCCTGACCGATGGCTGGCGCGGCGATCACCTCGTTCGGCACCTTGGCCTGCCACTTCTCGGCACCGGTGGCCGCGTCCAGCGCGATCACCTGGCCATCGAGCGTACCCACGGCCACCAGGCCCTGCCCCGCACCCGGACCGCCCGACAGGCGCAGGTCGGACTTGGACTGCCATACCTGCTTGCCAGTCTGCAGATCGAACGCACGCACGCCACCTTCAACGGCAGCGGCGTACACACGTCCGTCTTCCACGGCGGGCACCTGCTGCAGGCCAAGGCGCTTCTCACCCTTGCCTACGTTGACGCTCCACAGTTTCGAGACCGATGCGGTCGGCGTGATGTCGACGAGTTCGGCCGGATCGACCGGCTTCTCGCCTTCCTTGTCCTTGCCGGAGAACCAGCCCTTCACCGTGCTGCATCCGCCCAGCGCGGCGATGATCACGGTGGCTGCGACCAGACGTACCAGAGTGCGCGTCATGCGGCACCTCCGGTCTTCGGCGGCGTACCGCCGGCGTCGATCAACTTCAGCTCGACCAGACGGCGCTGCGGGGAGACCGCATCCAGTGTGGTCAGTGCACGGGTGTAGGCCTCCTGCGCATCCTTGGCCTTGCCGGTGGCGAGCAACGCATCGCCGCGCACTTCCAGGCTGGAGGCGTCATCGGCTTTCTCCAGTACCTTCAGCGCTTCGTCGTGCTTACCCGCGTCGATCAGCAGGCGGGCGAGCCGCAGGTTCACCAGGGGCCGCAGGGCGTCGTCGGGCGTCAGCGAGCGCAAGGTGGCGATGGCCGCGTCGCGTTCGCCCGCCTGCATCTGCGCCTTGGCCAGTTGCAGGCCGGCGACATCGGCGTAGAGCTCGTCTTCCTTGACCAATGCATTCACCGCGCCCTGGGCCTGCTTCAGATCGCCCTTGGCCAGACCTTCGACGGCGCCCTGGTAGCTCTGGTATGCCTGCTCTTTCTTGCCCGCCAGGTCCTTCTGCCACCACTGCCAGCCGAAGATCACGCCCAGCCCCAGGACCACGCCTCCCAGCAGGCCGGCACCATTACTCCTCAGCCAGCTGCGGACACGTTCGCTTTGTTCGTGCTCGTCGAGCAGATCATCAATCGCCATGCGCTCTCTTGCCCCGTCTCAGGCGGGGTCTCGGTCTAGGTTGGACAAACCCGCGCGCGGGTCAGTCAACGACCGGCGCCAGGGAACCCTCAGAGGATACCGTAAAGCGTGCGACATTCGCTCGCTGGTACGGCGCCAGATCCACCGTACTCCCCGCTTGCTGAACCTCGACCGCCGTCGCATCGCCCAGTTTCACGCGACCGACTTCGCCCTGCGCATACCGGCGCTGATCGCCCGCGCGCAGCAGTGCGTGTTCGACCCTGCTTCCGTCCGGCGCATTCACTTCGACCCAACTGTCGCCCTTGAACGACAGCGACAGCCAAGGCGTCGAAGCGCGCGGCAACGATGCCATCGAGGCCACGTAGGGCTCGGCACGGGGGCGACTGGCCGGTCGCACAGCATCCGACGCATCCTTGCCCGCAGCCGACGGAGCGGACACCAGGTCGAGGGACGCCGTAGCGGTGTCGGATGCCGGTCCTGCGGACGGACGCAGTGCCATCCACACCGGCGTCACGATGACCAGCGTCAGCACCACATAGACAGCGCGACGTTTGAAACTCTCGAAGACATACTGGACCCGCGGTGTGTGAGTGTGGCTGACCAGCTCTGCCGGCCTCGCCACCGCCGCATCGGCCTGCTGCAGGAACGGCTCCACGTCCACCTTCAGCAGGCGTCCGTAGCTGCGCAGCTGCCCGCGCACGAAGACGGCGCCGCCGGACTGGTCCCACTGCCCCGCTTCCAGTGCCTGCAGCACCTTCGCTGGCATCTTCAGGCGCTGGCCGACCTCCTGCAATGACAGGCCCGCCTGCTCACGCGCTGACCGCAACGCCTCGCCGCACCCCTGCGGCGGGGACACATCCCCGACTACCGATTGCATCATGGCCCTGCATTTCCCCCGGTTGTGACGTCCTGCGCGTCGGGGAACTCCGCCCGAATGCGCTGAACATATCGACTGGCAGCGGCCTTGTCGCCGAGTCTGTCCTCGATTTGTGATGCGAGTTTCAACACCGCGGCCGTCGCCGGTCCCGCCGACAGCCTGCGCTCCACGAAAGCGCGGGCGGACATGTACTGCTGCCTGTGGAACTCGAGCTCGGCCATGGCCCCGAGCGCGACGGCATTGGCCGGCTCGATCTCGAGCGCCCGCCGCAGATCGCGGGAGGCACGATCGTTCTGACCAGACTTGAGCGCGCAACTACCCGCATTGGACAGGGCGGAAGCCGGCGTGGCATAGCCCGGCGCGAGGACCGCGCGATCGAACCAGACCAGGGACTCGGCGGCGAAGCCATTGGCACAGAGCCAGGTGCCATAGTTGTTCTGCACGCCCCCGTGCGCGGGCGCCAGTTCGGCGGCTCGCCGGTAGTGCTGCCCTGCCAGAACGGCGTTGCCACGCCGGTCCTCGATGATGCCCAGCAGGGTCACTGCGTCGGCCGAGCCCGGCTCGAGCTTCAACGCTGCGCGGGCGTCCTTTTCGGCTTCGTCGGCCTGCCCCGACTGCAAACGTTGCACGGCCCGCGCGAGCAGGGTCTGCACCGTCTGCCGCCGTTTCACTTCCGGACTGTCGCTGACCGAGTAATCCTGGCCAATCTGCTCGCCGGACAGATGCTCAATCTTGCCCTTGGGGCGCACGAAGGTCAGGCGACTGCAGGCAGTCGCCAGCAGGATGGTGATCAGCAACAGGCAGAGCGCCTTACGCTGCATCGTCGATGCCCTGTTCCTGCAACTGCCGGCGGAACTCGGCCTGGCGGCGGGTACGGTCCATCACCTGCCCCTTCAACTGGCCACAGGCGGCATCGATGTCGTCACCGCGGGTCCGGCGCACCATGGTCAGCACCTGCGAATCGAGCAGGAGCTTCTGGAAGGCACGGATATCTTCCTCGGGCGCCCGCTCGTAACGCGTTCCCGGGAAGGGATTGAACGGAATCAGGTTGACCTTGCCGGCGTCCTTCAACTGCGCGGCATTGCTGAACTTGCGCATCAGCTGCGCGAGCTGGCGTGCATGCTCGGGCTGGTCGTTGACGCCCTTCATCAGCGTGTACTCGAACGTCACCGAGTCGCGCTTTTTGTTCGCACGCAGGTAGCGTACGCACGAGGCCATCAGCTCGGCGATCGGATACTTCTTGTTGAGCGGAACAAGTTGTTCGCGCAGCGCATCGTTCGGCGCGTGCAGCGACACCGCCAGCGAGACATCGGTCTCGGTGGACAGCCGGTCGATCATCGGCACCAGACCGGACGTCGACAGCGTGACCCGCTTGCTGGCCAGGCCGTAGCCCAGGTCGTCGCGCATGATGTTCATCGCGCGCACCACGTTGTCGAAGTTGAGCAGCGGCTCACCCATGCCCATCATCACCACATTGGTGAGACGACGGTTCTGCGCAGGCACGTTGCCGAGGTGACGCGCGGTGACCCAGACCTGCCCGATGATCTCGGCGGTGGTGAGGTTGCGGTTGAAGCCCTGCGTGGCCGTCGAGCAGAAGGTGCAGTTCAGGCCGCAACCGACCTGCGACGACACGCACAGCGTGCCGCGACTCTTGTCGGGGATGTAGACGGTTTCTACCGCGTTCTTGCCGTCCACCCCCATGCCGAGCAGCCACTTGTGCGTACCGTCGGCGGAGGGCTTGTCGAAAACGACCTGCGGCACGACCACTTCGGCATGTTCCTGCAGCTTCGCGCGCAGGTTCTTGCCAAGATCGGTCATCTCGCTGAAGTCGGTGACGTAGCGATGGTGGATCCACTTCATTACCTGGTGAGCGCGGAACTTCTGCTCACCGAGCGTACCGACGAAGAACTGCTCCAGTCCTTCACGGTCCAGGTCCATCAGGTTCTGCTTGGACGACACGGGCACGCCGACAGCCACGGACGGTGCGTCCGTGGCCAGCTTCAACTCGATCGGCGGCAGTTCGTCGCGGCTCATCGCATATCGCTTAGCGCGAGAACACTTCGGTCGCGGCGAAGAAGTACGCGATCTCGTTGTTCGCATTCTCGACCGAATCCGAACCGTGCGCCGCATTGGCGTCGATGGAGTCGGCGAAGTCGGCGCGGATCGTGCCCGGCGCGGCGTCCTTCGGGTTGGTGGCGCCGAGGATCTCACGATGCTTCAGCACGGCGTTCTCACCTTCCAGCACCTGGATCGCGACGGGACCGGAGATCATGAACTCGACCAGCGCGTTGAAGAACGGACGCTCGCGGTGGACGGCGTAAAAACCTTCCGCCTCACGGCGCGACAGGTGCTTCATCTTAGAGGCGATGATCTTCAGCCCGTTCTTTTCGAAGCGGGCATAGATTTCGCCGATGACGTTCTTGGCGACGGCATCGGGCTTGACGATCGACAGGGTGCGCTCCAGCGCCATGGGGATTATCTCCGTTGGGCGGGCCACTGAGGACCCAAGGTTAACATGAAAAACCCGCGTCGAAACGCGGGCTTAGACCAGAAAGCGTAGCGAGATTCTAACGTATCCGGCGGCAAGTTGCAGCGGCCACCGGGCCGCGATTGCTGCTTCGCAACATGACACGCCGTGGCCACGGGCGGACAATCAGTCAAACAAGCGTTTGATTCAGTTTCCGGAGGGGTCATGGGCAACACCACGCATTTCTCGACCAAGGAGCGCATCCTGGGGGCGGCCGAAGAGCTGTTCGCCCAGCACGGCTTTGCGGGCACCTCCTTGCGGCAGGTCACCAGCCGGGCGGACGTCAACATTGCGGCGGTCAACTACCACTTCGGCAGCAAGGAGAACCTGGTCAACGAGGTCTTCCGCCGCCGCATGGACGACATGACCGCCGCCCGGCTGTCACTGCTCGACAAGGCGCTGACCAGCCGTCCAGGCGAACTGGAACCCATCCTTGCCGCCTTCGTCGAACCCGCCCTGGCGCTTGCCCAGGACCGCCACGGCGGTGGCGCCTTCGTGCGGGTTATCGCCCGCGCCTACGCCGAGAAGAACGATGGACTGCGCAAGTTCCTTTCCGACCATTACGGCCATGTGCTGCGCGAGTTCGGCAAGGCCATTGCCGCCTGCGTGCCCGGCCTGAGCAAGGAAGAGCTTTATTGGCGGCTGGACTTCTTCTCCGGCGCGCTGACCTATGCCATGGCCGATTTCGGCCTGATCAAGCGCCCCATCGGTGTCACGGAAGCCGCGCACCGTGAGCGCGCCGCCCGTGAACTGATCCGATTCGCCGAGGCCGGCCTGCGCGCCGACCACACCTAACCCCTGCAATCCGAGGAAATCCCATGTCCAACCCCCTGCTTGTTCGCAAGGCGGCCGTGCTGGGCGCCGGCGTGATGGGCGCGCAGATCGCCGCGCACCTGACCAACGCCGGTGTCGACACCGTCCTGTTCGACCTGCCCGCCAAGGACGGCCATCCCGACGGCATCGTCCACAAGGCCATCGCCAACCTGGCCAAGCTCAGCCCGGCGCCGCTTGCGAGCAAGGCGCTGGCCGAGGCCATCACGCCGGCCAACTACGAAACCGGTCTGGAGCACCTGAAAGGCTGCGACCTGATCATCGAGGCCATTGCCGAGCGGATGGACTGGAAGCAGGACCTTTACAAGAGGATCGCCCCATTCGTGGCCGATCATGCGGTGCTGGCGAGCAATACCTCTGGCTTGGGAATCAATAAGTTGGCGGAAGTTCTTCCGGAACAACTTCGTCACCGGTTCTGCGGCGTTCACTTCTTCAACCCGCCGCGCTACATGCATCTGGCCGAACTGATCCCGGCCAAGTCGACGGACGCCTCGGTGCTGGCGGGCCTTGAAGCCTTCCTGAACACTACCCTCGGCAAGGGCGTGGTCTACGCGAAGGACACGCCGAACTTCATCGGCAACCGGATCGGCGTGTTCTCGATCTTGGCCACTGCGCACCACACAGGCGAGTTCAAGCTGGGCTTCGACGAGGTGGACGCGATCACCGGCCCGCTGATCGGCCGCCCCAAGTCCGCCACCTACCGCACGTCCGACGTCGTCGGTCTGGACACCATGGCCCACGTCATCAAGACCATGGCCGACACCCTGCCCGGCGACCCGTGGCACCCGTACTTCACGTCGCCGAAATGGCTGGATGCGCTGATCGCCAAGGGCGCGCTGGGTCAGAAGACCGGCGCCGGCATCTTCCGCAAGGCCGGCAAGGACATCGTGGTCCTGGATCTGGAGAAGCAGGACTACCGCGCCTCCGACCGTACCGCGGCGCCCGAGGTGGTGGAGATCCTGAAGATCAGGAACCCCGCCGAGAAGTTCGCCAAGCTGCGCGAGAGCCAGCATCCGCAGGCGCAATTCCTGTGGGCGGTGTTCCGTGACCTGTTCCACTACAGCGCCTATCACCTGGCGGACATCGCCGAGACTGCGCGCGACGTCGACCTGGCCATCCGCTGGGGTTACGGCTGGTCGTTGGGTCCGTTCGAGACTTGGCAGGCCGCCGGCTGGAAGCAGGTGGCGCAGTGGATCGCCGACGACATCGTGGCCGGCAAGGCCATGAGCAGCGCGCCGCTGCCGAACTGGGTGTTCGACGGTCGCGAGGGCGTGCATGCCGCCGAAGGCAGCTACAGCCCGTCCAAGAATGCCAAGCTGCCGCGCTCCTCGCTGGCCGTCTACCAGCGCCAGCGCTTCCCTGATCCGCTGCTGGGCGAGGTGTTCCCGCCGGGCGAAACCGTGTTCGAGAACGACGGCGTGCGCCTGTGGACCGACGGCGACGGCATCGGCGTGGTCAGCTTCAAGACCAAGATGCACACCGTCTCGGATGCCGTTCTGGACGGCTTGCAGGAAGCGATCTCGATCGCCGAGCAGACGTTCAAGGGCCTGGTGATCTGGCAGCCGAAGGAGCCGTTCTCCGCCGGTGCCGATCTGGCCGGCGCGCTGGGCGCGTTGCAGGCCGGCAAGATCGCCGAGTTCGAGGCGATGGTCGCCAACTTCCAGGCCACCAGCCAGCGCATCAAGTATTCGCTGGTACCGGTGGTGGCCGCCGTGCGCGGCCTCGCGCTGGGCGGCGGTTGCGAGTTCCAGATGCACAGTGCCCGCACCATCGCGCACCTGGAGAGTTACATCGGGCTGGTGGAAGCCGGCGTCGGCTTGCTGCCGGCAGGCGGCGGCCTGAAGGAGATCGCCGTTCGAGCCTCGCAGGCTGCCGGTCCGGGCGGCGATGTGTTCGCCGAGTTGAAGAAGACCTTCGAGACCGTGGCAATAGCCAAGGTGTCGGCGTCTGCCGTCGAAGCGAAGGAACTGGGCCTCGTGCGTGCCGGCGACAAGGTCGCCTTCAACGCCTACGAACTGCTCCACATCGCCAAGCAGGAGGCGCTGGCCTTGGCCGAGACCGGCTACCGCCCGCCCCTGCCCGCCCGCCGCATCCAGGTGGCTGGCGATGTCGGCATCGCCACCTTCAAGATGATGCTGGTCAACATGCTGGAAGGCCGCTTCATCAGCCCGTACGACTACGAGATCGCCGTGCGCATCGCCACCGTGCTGTGCGGCGGCGAAGTGGATCGCGGTTCGCTGGTGGACGAGGAGTGGCTGCTCAAGCTGGAGCGCAAGCACTTCGTCGAACTGGCCCAGCAGGAGAAGACCCAGGCCCGCATCGCGCACATGCTGAAGACCGGCAAGCCGCTGCGTAACTGACCGACGACGACACAGGACATCGAGACATGAGCAAGCAAATACAGGACGCCTACATCGTCGCCGCCACCCGGACCCCGGTCGGCAAGGCACCGAAGGGCGTATTCCGCAACACTCGCCCCGACGACATGCTGGCGCATGTGCTGAAGTCGGTCGTGGCGCAGGCGCCGGGCATCGACCTCAACCGCATCGACGACGCCATCATCGGCTGCGCGATGCCCGAGGGCGAGCAAGGCATGAACGTGGCGCGTATCGGCCTGCTGCTGGCCGGCCTGCCGAACACGATCGCGGCACAGACCATCAACCGCTTCTGCTCGTCCGGCCTGCAGGCCGTGGCGATGGCGGCCGACCAGATCCGCCTGGGCAATGCCGACCTGATGCTGGCCGGCGGCACCGAGAGCATGAGCATGGTGCCGATGATGGGCAACAAGGTCGCCATGGCGCCCAGCGTGTTCGACAACGACCACGTGGCGATCGCCTATGGCATGGGCATTACCGCGGAAAAGGTGGCCGAGGAGTGGAAGATCTCGCGCGAGGACCAGGACGCCTTTGCCGTCGCCTCGCACCAGAAGGCACTGGCTGCGCAGGCGGCGGGCGAGTTCCGGGACGAGATCAGCCCTTACCGGATCATTTCCCGGCAGCCCGATCTGGCCGGCAATACCGTGCGCCTGAAGGAGTCGCTGGTCGAGCAGGATGAAGGCCCGCGTGCCGACACCTCTCTCGAAGGCCTGGCCAAGCTGCGCACCGTGTTCCGCAACCCGCAGTTCGGGGGCACGGTGACCGCGGGCACGTCGTCGCAGATGAGCGATGGCGCGGCCGGCGTCTTGCTGGCGTCGGAACAGGCGATCAAGGATTACGGCCTGACCCCGCTGGCCCGCCTCGTCAGCTTCTCCGTGGCGGGTGTGCGTCCGGAAGTGATGGGCATCGGCCCGATCGCGGCGATCCCGAAAGCATTGAAGCAGGCCGGTCTGACCAAGGACCAGTTGGACTGGATCGAACTCAACGAAGCCTTCGCCGCGCAGGCGCTGGCGGTCATCCGCGACAGCGAGCTGGACGCGTCCAAGATCAACCCGCTGGGCGGCGCCATCGCGCTGGGCCATCCGCTGGGTGCGACCGGTGCGATACGCACCGCGACCATCGTGCACGGCATGCGCCGGCACCAGAAGAAGTACGGCATGGTGACCATGTGCATCGGCACCGGCATGGGCGCGGCCGGCATCTTCGAGTCGCTGTAAGCACATCCCCGCTGCAGAATGGGAAATGGCGCCTCGGGGCGCCATTTCTTTGGATCCCTTCAGGCCATCCGTGCCCCGTCGGGAACACGCCGCTCGACCGTGGTGATCACCACGCCGTCGTCCGTGTGGAAGCCGGTCAGCAGAAACTCGGACACGAAGGGGCCCACCTGTTTCGGCGGGAAGTTGATGACGCCGACGATCTGGCGCCCGACCAGTTCCGTCGCCGAATAGATCGCCTGGATCTGTGCGCTGGTCTTCCTGATGCCATGCGGACCGAAGTCGACCCACAGCTTCCAGGCAGGCTTGCGCGCCTCGGGAAACGGTTCGACCCGTATCACCGTGCCCGCGCGCAACTGCACCCTCGCGAAATCATCCCAGGCGATGACGTCCACCGGTTCCGTCATGTCCGTACCTCGCCTTCCGTCCGCGCCTTCCACGCGTCCTTGGCTTCTGCCCACCAATAGCTCAACTGGGCGCCGATGAAGCCGGCCGGTTTCATCGCCGACACCAAACCATAGGCAGAAAACTCCCGCCATCGCTCGTCCCCTTCCGCGATGGCGGCCGCGACGATCTCGCCCGCGAACGTGGTCGGCGCCACGCCATGTCCACCGAACGCCTGCGCCACCCACAGTCCGGGCTCGACCTGGCCAATCTGGGGCATCTCGTGACGGGCATAACTCATCAGGCCAGACCAGGCGTACTCGACCGCCACGCCGTCCAGTTGCGGAAAGACCTTCAGCATGTCGCGATACAGCAGGCGCCTGACGGCCTGGGGCGAGCGATCCAGGATGGAAATGCGGCCACCCCACAATAACCGCGAGTCGGGCAGCGGCCGGTAGTAATCGAAGGCAAAGCGGGTGTCGTAGACCGCGGCGGGCGTGCGCATCGCGTCATCCATCCGGGCACCCAGCGGCTCCGTGACCATGACGTAGGTGGCGATCGGCAACACACCGGCATCCACGCGCCGGTGCAGGCCGGCCAGATAACCGCCGCAGGCCAGCACCACGTGCTTCGCTTCGACGGTCCCTGACGGCGTGGTGATGCGCCAGCCATGTCCGCGCTTCGCAAGCGAGACCGCTGGCGACTGCGCAAAGACCGAGACGCCTTGCGCGGCTGCCAACCCGACCAGTCCGTTGGCATACTTCAGGGGATGGAAGTGAAAGGCACGCGGCTCGAACAGAGCGTCGTGATAGCGCGTCGTGCGCAGTTGCGAGCGCACGACGTCGCGATCCACCCATTGCCAGTCCTGGTCGAAGGCCTCCGCAAGCAGCATCTGGCGCCGCTTCAGCACATCGCGGTCATGGAACCAGTTGGCCCATAGGATGCCCGCCTGGGTGTCGTCGCAATCGATGCCATGCCGTGCGATACGGCTGCGGATCAGGTCCACTGCCTGCGTTGTGCCCGCATACAGGGCCTTCGCGCGCTTGGCCCCCAGGTCACGCAGCAGCGAGTCCTCGCCACGCGAGAAGCCGCCGAATACGAATCCGCCATTGCGACCGGACGCGCCGAATGCGGGCACGTCCGCTTCCAGCAGCACGACATCGCGGACCCCGCGTTCTGCCAGGCCCAAGGTGGTGTTGAGCCCCGCAAACCCGCCGCCGACGACACAGACAGTGGCATCGACGGCCGACTGAAGTGCCGGCAGCACAGGCGCGCTGCCGGCCGTATCGACGTAGTAATTGCGGGATGACATCGCCAACAAACGACTCCCCTGCCCTGCAATGGCCAACGCTGCCCAGCTGGATGCGGTCAGCCGAGGTCGCGCACGCCCAGTTCGTTCAAGGCATTCTGCATGGTCTCGCGCGCCGCATCGCTGAGCTTCTCGTGGTCGAGCGCGTAGCGGATGGTGGCCTCGATCAGCCCGATGTGGGTGCCACAGTCGAAACGCGTGCCCTGGAAGCGGTAAGCGTGAACCGGCTTCTCCGCAAGCAGCGCCGCGATGGCATCGGTCAATTGGATTTCCCCCCCCGCTCCCGGCGTCGTGCTTTCCAGCAACGCGAAGATGCGCGCATCCAGTACGTAACGACCGACGACCGCGAGCGTACTGGGGGCGACATCCGGCTTGGGCTTTTCGACGATGGCGCTGATGCGCCCTTCGCGCCCCGAGAACGCGCCCGTCGCGACGATGCCGTAACTGCCCGTCTGGTCGCGCGGCACATCCTGCACGGCGATCACACTGCTGCCACTGGCTTCGGCGGCGTCGGCCATCTGCTTCAAGGCGCCTGGACCGCGGTTCCAGATCAGGTCATCGGGCAACAGCACGGCGAAGGGTTCATCACCCACGATGGGCTTGGCGCACAACACCGCGTGCCCCAGCCCCAGCGCCTCGGCCTGGGTGACAAAGACTGCGCGGACATGCGGCGGCAGCACGTTCCGCACCAGCTCAAGCTGCTCGATCTTGCCGGCCCGCTCGAGCTTCTGCTCGAGCTCGTAGGCCTTGTCGAAGTAGTCCGCCACCGCATGCTTGTAGCGATTGGTGACGAAGATCAGCGTATCGCAACCGGCCTCGATCGCCTCATCGACAGCGTACTGAATCAGCGGCCGGTCGATGATCGGCAGCATCTCCTTGGGCACGGTCTTGGTGGCGGGGAGGAAACGGGTACCAAGCCCCGCCACGGGGAACACGGCCTTGCGGATTCGGGCTTGGGTCATCGGGTCCTGCGCGCGTCGCGGCCTGGGAAGACCACGATATTAGCCGACGCTTCATCAACTCCGTTTGACAGCGGCGCGAACTCAGGCACGGCGACCTTCAGCACCTCGCCCAATTCGGCGGTGTCATACCGGCTGTGCGCAGCCCGCAGGCGCTGCAGCGCAAGTTCGAGAAACTCAGGCGACACCTCGCGGGCCAGCGCCTTCATGATCTTCGAATGCGACGTGGGCTGATAGCGCTCGTCCGCATGGAAGAGTGTCTCGTGAAGCTTTTCGCCCGGACGCAAACCGGTGTACACGATCGCGATGTCGCGGCCCGGCTGCTTGCCCGCCAGTCGGATCATCTGTTCGGCCAGCAGGCGGATCGGCACCGGGTCGCCCATGTCCAGGGTGTAGATTGATGCATGCGCCGCGCCAGACGCGGCCTGCAGGATCAATTGGCAGGCCTCGGGGATGGTCATGAAGTAACGGGTCACGTCGGGGTCCGTGACGGTCACCGGCCCCCCCTTGCGTATCTGCTCGCGGAAAAGCGGCACCACGCTGCCTGCCGAGTCGAGGACGTTGCCGAAGCGGACCGTCACGTAACGCGTGCCGGAACGCGCATCGTCCAGCGCCTGACATGCCATCTCGGCCAGCCGCTTGGTCGCTCCCAGGACGTTGACCGGGTCCACGGCTTTGTCGGTCGAGATCAGGACAAACGTCCCCACGCCAGCCTCACGGCAGGCGCGTGCCACGGTCTCTGTCGCGAGCACGTTGTTGCCCACTGCCTCACGCAGGTGGCCCTCCAGCAGCGGCACCTGCTTGTAGGCGGCCGCATGGAACACCGCATCGGGCTCAGCCAGCTGCATCGCATGTGCCATGACGGCAGGATCACCGCAGTTGCCGAGCACAGGCAGGACCTCCAGATCCGGGAAGGCGCGCCGCAGGTCACCCTGGATCGTGATGAGCGCAAGCTCGTCGATCTCGACCAGCGCGATCCGTTGCGCACCATGGCGCGCACACTGCCTGCAGAGCTCGGAACCGATGGACCCACCCGCGCCGGTCACCATGACGGTGCGCCCGCCCAGCCAGCCCCGGATGAGCTTCCAGTCCGGTGTCACCGATTTGCGCCCCAGCAAATCCTCGATCGCGACTTCCTTGAGGTCGCCAGGCATGGACTGGCCTTCCAGGACATTGACCAGTCGCGGCACCATGCGGAACGGCAGCCCGGTGCTCTCGCAGATCGCCACGACGCGTTGCATGGCCGGCGCCTCGAGCGACGGCATGGCGATGACCAGCATCCGCGCAGCGGTCTCGCGAGCGACCGCTGCCGCGCTCTCCAAGCCACCCAACACCGGAACGCCGAGCAGCTTGGAGCCGTGAAGCCGTGAGGCATCATCAAGAAAGGCCACCGGATGGTACACACCCGTCCGCCGAAGCTCGCGCACCAAGGCCTCGCCGGCCCGGCCCGCGCCGAGGATCAGTACACGCGACGCGCTCTCATGGCTCCGCTGGAGCTGGCTGTCCTTCCAAGCCCTGTACGCCAGTCGTGGCAGGCCGAGAAAGCCCACCAACGCGAATGGGTAGAAACCCAGCACGGCACGTGGAGTGGAGCCAAACCGGTTATAAAAGAAGAGGCCGAGCACGACGCCGAGGAAACCCAGCGCACAGGCCTTCACGATGTTCCAGAGGTCGGGCAGGCTCGCGAAACGCCAAAGCCCGCGATAAAGACCCATCCACCAGAAGACGGCACCCTGCGCCAGCAAAACAATGGCAATCTCGTTGGACCAGAGTGGAAACTCCGGCGCATGGGCCAGCATCGAGTAACGGAACCGGTGCAGCGCCTGCCAGCACAGCCAGACCATGGCCAAATCATGGATCGCCACGAGCGCGCGGGGCATGAATCCGCTCAATCGATCCCGCCAGGATTCCATCAGTTCCCTCTCCCAGTGCTAATTGCGCCATCCTCGACGCAACAAAAACCACAATGCCGCGCCTGTACCGAATACCGCCACCGTCACGGATGCGGTGATTGCCAAACCGGCCTGCAATGCCGCATAGCTTAACAATAAGCTAATACCGCCAAACGCCATGTAAATCACGGTTATCGATGTGTGCCCCCATCGTCTGGCGCCCATTTGGTACAGGTGCCCGACATGCGGGGTCCACCACCGCTCTCCTCGGAGCATGCGCCCCGACAGCGTGAAGCCGGCGTCGATGAGGAAGGCGCAGAGCGGAAGCAGCAGCAACGGCGCCTGCGACGACGGGCCTGTGGCCCATGCCGCCGCAGCCAATCCCGCCAGCGCAAACCCCAGCGCCCCGCTCCCCACATCGCCCAGAAATATCCGGGCCTTGGGGAAATTGAACGGCAGGAAGCCCAGGCAGCCCGCGAGCAGCGCCAAGGCCAGCCACTGCCAGCCGCCGTCCAGCAGCCCCGCGTAAGCGAACGCTGCCAGCGCCGCCTGACTGGCGGCCAGCCCATTAATGCCGTCCATGAAGTTCCAGACATTGACCAGCGCCATGGCGGCCGCGAACGCAAGCAAGGCCGGCAACCAGTGGCCGCTTTGCCAGCCCGCACCCACCGCCAGCATCGTGGCCGCCACGGCTTGTACCCCCAGGCGCAACCAGGGCGACAAGGGGCGGTGGTCGTCGCACCAGCCGATCCCGGCCACGAGCAGCAACCCCGGCATGAACCCAAGCCACAAGGCATCCACGGACACCTGCCGGGTCATCAGGTAGATACTGGCGCAGGCGACCACCAGCACTATGGCAATGCCGCCACCTCTGGGCGTCGCGACCGTGTGGCTGCGCCGCTCGCCCGGCTGGTCCATAAGGTTGCCGAGCAGCGCGTAGTGTCGCGCCATCCAGGTCGCCACGGCGGCGGCGGCCGCCAGCCCCCCCACCCAGACATACACGTTGAGCATCACACCACCGCGTAGTTCAGCAGTGGCTTGACCGTCCCCCACTCCTTGCAGCTGGGGCACTGCCAGTGATGCGTGCGGGCGCCAAAGCCGCAGCGTGTGCAGCGATAGCTCGGGTTGCGCACCAGCAACTGGTCGGTGATGTGCTTGAGGTCATGCAGCGTGGCGGAGGGATCCGCGCCCTCGGCCAGCGTCAGGTCTATCAGCGATGCCTCGCCCCTGACCGAGGGGCGATCCTTGAGCTGTCGTGCCAGATAAGCGCGCGCGGCGGCGACGCCTTCCTGGCGCTCAACCAGCTTGGTCAGGGCCAGCACCGGCGCGATCCCGCGATAGTGCTCGCACATCTCGGACAGGAACGCCCGCGCGCCCGAGAAATCCCCGACCTGCTCATAGCTGGCCAGCAGGCTGGGGAGCACCTCCGGCAGATAATCCGGGTCGTGCCGTGCCGCCCGCTCGAAAGCGCGGATCGCGGCTTCGGGATTGCCCACATCCGTCTCGATCCGCCCCTCGATGATGCCGGCGCGCACGCTGCCCGCATCGGCCTGGTAGGCCCGCCCCACGGCAGCGCGTGCCGCGTCGATGTTGTTCGCCGTGCGCTGTCGTTCGGCGAGCTCGCACTCGAACTGGGCTACCAGCTTGCCCATCGGCTCGGCGGTCACCTCTTCGTAGCGCCGCGCATTGTCGATGGCCTTCTCCCAGTCCCGCTCGGCCTGGTAAATACCGATCAGGTGCTTGAGCGCCTGCGGTGCGCGCTGGTCTATCCGGGCAAGATCGGTGAAGACGGTCTCGGCGCGATCGAGCAGGCCTGAGCGCATGTAGTCTTCGCCTAGTGCCAGCAACGCCTGCACCCGTTGCGCATCGCTCAGGTCGGCGCGTTGCACGAGTCCCTGATGGAGGCGGATCGCGCGGTCCACTTCACCGCGGCGACGGAACAGATGGCCCAAGGCGACCTGCGTCTCGAACGTTTCCTTGTCCAGCTCGGCGATATGCAGGAAGAGCTCGATCGCCTTGTCCGGCTGCTCGTTGAGCAGGTAGTTCAGGCCACGGAAATAGGTGCTCGACAGCCGGCTGACCTGGGTGTCGCCGTGCCGCTGGCCACCGCGCCGGCCGATGATCCAGCCACTCAGCGCCGCCAGTGGGAGGAACAGGAAGAACCAGAACCACTCGGTCAGGAAATCCATGCTCAGGGACCACCGTCCACGGCCGAGGTGCCGGCGCCGCCCGTCGACAAGGCGGCACGGTTCGCCTTGCGCAACTTGGCGTACAGCGGCCAGACCAGCGTAGCCAGCACGATCAGCCCGCCGACCACGACACCCAGCAACAGGGACAGCATGATGCCGACGCCGGAGGACGTCTGGAATTCGGTGAACAGGAGTTTCAACGTGATCGGCTGCGTGTTGAGCACGCCGATGATGAGTCCGTAGGCCAGGAACAGCAGTGCGACGACCAGGCGGAACATGTTCATCAGGCGACTCCTTGCAGGACGGCGCCTAGCTTAACGGAGTCGGCGCGGAACGACACGCGCCTGTGGCAGGGCTATTCCCCGCTTTCCTCGATGGGCGTGACGTCGCTGACGCGCTCGCGCAGCTCCTTGCCCGGCTTGAAATGGGGGACATGCTTGGCCGGCAGCGCGACCGATTCACCGGTCTTGGGATTGCGGCCCATGCGCGGCGGACGGTAGTGCAGCGAAAAACTGCCGAAGCCACGGATCTCGATGCGGTCACCCTGCGACAGGGCGCCACCCATCATTTCCAGCAATGCCTTGACGGCCAGGTCCACGTCCTCCGCCTTGAGGTGCGGCTGGCGGCGGCTGAGGATCTCGATGAGTTCGGATTTGGTCATCGCATGCGGAATAAAGGCGGAAGTACCCGCGCCGGCCCGGGGTTTCCGGGCCGGCGGGGAACGTTACAACCAGACGTAAAGCAACGGCGGAGCCGCTTACTCGGACTTGCCACCGTCCAGCTGTGCACGCAGCAGCGCGCCCAGGCTGGTGGTACCGGTGGACGCTTCGGCGGCCGACTTGTTGTACTCGGCCAGCGCCTCGGCGGTCTCGGCTTCGTCCTTGGCCTTGATCGACAGTTGCAGCGTGCGGCCCTTGCGGTCCATGCCGATGAACTTGGCTTCGACCTTGTCGCCGACCTTCAGGTGCTGGCTGGCGTCGTCCACGCGGTCGTAGCTGATGTCGCGCGCCATCACGTAGCCTTCGATGCCGTCGGCCAGTTCGACCGTGGCGCCCTTGGCGTCCACTTCCTTCACGGTGCCTTCGACCTTCGAGCCCTTCGGGTGCGCGGCCATGTACTGGCCGAACGGATCCTGCTCCAGCTGCTTCACGCCCAGGCTGATGCGCTCGCGCTCCGGGTCCACGGCCAGCACCACGGCTTCCAGCGTGTCGCCCTTCTTGAAGTTGCGCACGATGTCTTCGCCGGTGGTGTTCCAGCTGATGTCCGACAGGTGGATCAGGCCGTCGATGCCGCCGTCCAGGCCGATGAAGATGCCGAAGTCGGTGATCGACTTGATCTGGCCGGACACCTTGTCGTTCTTCTTGTGGGTGGCCGCGAAGGTTTCCCAAGGATTGGCGGCGACCTGCTTCATGCCCAGCGAGATGCGGCGACGCTCTTCGTCCACGTCCAGCACCATCACTTCGACCTCGTCACCGACCTGCACGACCTTGGACGGGTTGACGTTCTTGTTGGTCCAGTCCATCTCGGAGACGTGCACCAGGCCTTCGACGCCCGGCTCGATCTCGACGAACGCGCCGTAATCGGTGACGTTGGAGACCTTGCCGAACACGCGGCTGTTGGCCGGGTAACGGCGGGCGATGTTGTCCCACGGATCCTCGCCCAGCTGCTTCAGGCCCAGCGAGACGCGGTTGCGCTCGCGGTCGTACTTCAGCACGCGGACGTCCAGTTCCTGGCCGACTTCCACGACTTCGGACGGATGGCGCACGCGCTTCCAGGCCATGTCGGTGATGTGCAGCAGGCCGTCGATGCCGCCCAGGTCGACGAACGCGCCGTAGTCGGTGAGGTTCTTGACCACACCCTTCAGCACCACGCCTTCCTGCAGCTTGTCCATCAGCTGCTCGCGCTCTTCCGAATGCTCGCTCTCGACCACCGCACGGCGGGAGACGACCACATTGTTGCGCTTGCGATCCAGCTTGATGAGCTTGAACTCGAGTTCCTTGCCTTCCAGGTAACCCGGGTCGCGCACAGGGCGCACATCGACCAGCGAACCCGGCAGGAATGCGCGGACGTCCTTGATGTCGACGGTGAAACCACCCTTGACCTTGCCGCTGATGCGGCCGGTGATGGTTTCGTTCTTCTCCAGCGCCTGCTCCAGCTCGTCCCACACCATGGCGCGCTTGGCCTTCTCGCGCGAGAGGACGGTTTCGCCGAAGCCGTTCTCGAGGGAGTCGAGCGCGACCTTGACTTCGTCGCCCACGCCCACGTCGATTTCGCCGGCGTCGTTCCGGAACTGTTCGATCGGCACGATGCCTTCGGACTTCAGGCCGGCGTTGATCACCACCACGTCGTTGCGGACTTCCACGACGACGCCGGTGACGATCGCACCCGGCTTCAGCTTGGCCAGATGGGTCTGGCTCTGTTCAAACAGTTCGGCAAATGATTCGGTCATTGAAAAAATACTCGGTTGATGACACAGACCGGCGCACTGAGGTGCGCTCGGTCCACCCGTTGTCGGCCTGCGCGGGATGCGTATGGCCGTGAGTGTTGTGGTTGGACACACCGCGCGGAGGATTCCGCACGGACCTTCTGCAGCGCCAGGATCAACCTGCGTGTGCAGGCACCAGGGCCAGCACGCGCTCGACGACGGCGTCGATGCCGAGGCCGGTGGTGTCGATGAGGATGGCGTCGTCGGCCGGCCTCAGGGGCGCCACCGTGCGCTGGGCGTCACGGGCATCGCGGGCGAGGATCTCGCGCAGCAGACCGTCGATTGTGACGGAAACCCCTTTGTCTTTCAACTGCTTATAGCGCCTTTCGGCCCGTTCGTCGGCGCTGGCGGTCAGAAAGACCTTGTAGGGGGCATCCGGAAAGATGACCGTGCCCATGTCGCGGCCGTCGGCGACCAGCCCGGGAGACTGACGGAACGCCCGCTGGCGCTCCTTCAGCGCCGAACGGACCTCCGGAATGGCGGCGATGGCCGAGGCCAGCGCACCGGTGGTCTCCAGGCGAAGTTCATCGGTGGCGTCCAGATCATCCACGATCACCCGCAAGCCCTGCTCCGACTCCCGGAAGCTCACCCGGGTATCGAAGGCGCAACGGACCAGCGCCGCCGGATCGGAAATATCCAGATCGGCCCAGCTCGCCGCCACGCCCACCGCGCGGTACAGCGCACCCGAATCCAGGTAGTGCCAGCCCAGGCGGGCAGCCGCAAGGCGACTGACGGTACCCTTGCCGGCGCCGGAAGGGCCATCGATGGTGAGGACGGGGGCGGTGTCGGACATGGGGGCTCCACAGGATTTTCGCCGCCATTATGGCCACCGCCGCGGGCCACGAGGAGACCGCCGCACACCCCGATCACGGGCAAGGGATGCAACCGCTTGATAAGGCAGCGGAATTGCCGCTAGAATAGCGGGCTTCGCTTCACCCCATACTTTTACGCCGAGGTTTCAACTCATGAAGGTCCTGTCCTCCCTGAAGTCGGCGAAGGCCCGTCACCGCGACTGCAAGGTGGTCCGCCGCCGCGGCAAGGTCTTCGTGATCTGCAAGTCCAACCCCCGTTTCAAGGCGCGCCAGCGCTGAGGAACGGCACTGCCGGCTCAGGCCGGCAATGCGCGAAAAGCCGCCTCCGGGCGGTTTTTTTGTTGCTGCGGTCCACGCCGGCAACCCGCCGGGCGAGCGACGAGCGATGTCAAAAGCGGCGCCAGGCCGCCTTTTTGTTGCCTGCCTTTTGTTATAAAAGGCGGATCACCCAGGGGAACTCCACCATGAGCCGTCGCGCCCTCGCACTTCCGTTGATCGCCCTGCTCGGCCTTGCCGGCCCGGCGTCCGCCGATACGCTGCTGATCGAACGCGCCCAGGAGAAACCGGCCGCCGCCGCGCCCGTGCGCGGACAGACCGCCGCCGATGTCGAGGCGCGCTTCGGCGCCCCGCAGCAGAAGCTGGAGCCGCGCGGCGGCCAGAAGCGCCAGTGGCCGGTGATCCATCGCTGGGTGTATCCCGGCTTCACCGTCTATTTCGAGAAGAGCCGCGTCATCGACGTGGTCCTGAACCAGGCTTCCGCCGACGAAATCGGCCCCAAGCCTCCCATCCGTTGACCGGCGCCCCGCGCGTTCCGTAACCCGATGACCGATGCCTATCGCTTTCCCGCGGAGTGGGAACTCCAGTCCGCGGTCCTGATCGCTTGGCCGCACGCCGAGACCGACTGGGCCGACCGCCTCGCCGACGTCGAAGAGACCTACGTCGCCCTGGTAGCCGCCATCACCCGCTTCCAGCCGGTGGTGATCTGTGTGGCCGACGACGACCTGCAGACCTATGCCGAGGCCCGACTGCGCTCGGCGCGGGTGGCGATGGAACGGGTGCGCTTCGTCCCGGCCGAATACGACGACACCTGGCTGCGCGACTCCGGCCCGATCACCTTGCGCGACGGCGACCGCTTCAAGCTGCTCGATTTCCGCTTCACCGGCTGGGGCGGCAAGTACGAGGCCACTCGCGACGACCGCCTGGTCGGTGAACTGGCGGGCATGCAGCTGTTTCACAACTATTTCGTCCAAAGCATTGATTTTGCCTTGGAAGGTGGCGCCATCGAAACCGATGGCGCGGGCACGCTGCTGACCACGTGGCAGTGCCTGCATGAGCGTCATCCCGATGCCTCGCGCGAGGAATTGACCGGAAAGCTCGCGCGCTGGCTGAAGCAGGACCGCGTGCTCTGGCTCGACCACGGCTATCTGGAAGGCGACGACACCGACGCCCACATCGACACCCTCGCCCGCTTTGCTCCGGACGACGCCATCGTTTACCAGGCCTGCGATGACGCCGAGGACGTTCACTTCGCCGAACTGCAGGCCATGGCGGCCGACATCGCCGCCCTGCGCACCGCCGACGGCCGCCCGTATCGCGCGTTCCCGCTGCCGTGGGCACAGCCGGTGATCGACAACGGTCGGCGGCTGGCGGCTTCGTACGCCAACTACCTGATCGTCAACGGCGCCGTACTGATGCCAGCCTATGGCGATCCCGCCGACGATCACGCGGCCGCCGTACTGGCCCAGGCCTACCCGGATCGCGAGATCGTGCAGGTGCCCTGCCGCGCCTTGATCTGGCAGAACGGCAGCCTGCACTGCATCACCATGCAGTTGCCCGCGGGATTGCTCGGCTGAGGCACCCGGCATGTCACGGTTCATGGCACCGTGACATCAGTTGGGCGCAGATTGAACGTTTCGTTTACATCTCGCCCTCCGTGATCCCGGATAACCACCGTTTCCCTTCGATCGAGGAGACGGCCGTGTATTCACGACGCAAGTTCCTGACCACCACGGCGCTGGCCACGGCCGGCCTTGGCCTGGCCGCGTGCCGCGATGCCGCCCAGGCCGGTGGCGTGAGCGCGGCACCCCCCGTGCCTGCCGCCGCACCCGCTTCCAGCGCGATCGGGCTGCTGAATACCCGCGCCATTCCCTCTTCGGGCGAGCGGGTCCCCGTCATCGGCATGGGCACCTCCGGCAGCTTCCAGGTGGGCGAGAGCGCCACCGAGCGGGATCCGTTGCGCGAGGTGCTGACGCGGTTCTTTGCCGCCGGCGCCACCCTGATCGATACCGCGCCCACCTATGGGACCGCCGAAGACGTGATGGGCGCGCTGCTGGCAGAGCAGAACCTGACCGCCAAGGCCTGGCTGGCCACCAAACTGTCGGGCGTGACCGGGCGCGAGGCGGGCCTGGCCCAGTTCGAGGACACGCTGCGGCGTCTGAAGACCGACAAGGTGGCCCTGCTGCAGGTCCACAACCTGGGCGACCTGAAGACGCAGATGGCCGTCGCCCGCGAGCTGAAGGCGCAGGGCAAGGTGAAGTACGTCGGCGTGACCCACTACGTGGAGCGCGCGCAGGAGGAACTGGCGGACGTCGTCCAGGCGGAAAAGCCCGACTTCCTGCAGATCAACTATTCGGTCGTCAGTCGTGGCGCGGAGAAACGCGTGCTGCCGCTGGCGCAGGATCTCGGCGTGGCGGTGCTGATCAATCGTGCGTTCGAGGACGGCAAGCTGTTCGCCCAGGTGAAGGACAAGCCGGTACCGTCGGAACTCGCCGCGACAGGCGTGACCTCGTGGGCGCAGGCCTTCCTCAAGTTCGCCCTGAGCCACCCGGCGGTGACCGCCGTCATTCCGGCCACCGGCAAGCCCGATCGGCAGACGGACAACCTGCGTGCCGGCACCGGTCCCGACCTGACGGCCGCCCAGCGCGACGCGCTGATCGCCGCCCTGGCCTGAGCCCATGTCGTTGCCCCCCGCGTCCGGCTTCGCCGGCTGGCTCGCCCGCCTGTTCAACGTCAAAGCCCACGAGGCGCCGGTGGTCGGGGCAGGGCTGGCGATGTTCTTCCTGTTGTTCGCCGGCTATTTCATGCTGCGGCCGATCCGCGAAACGATGGGCGTCGCCGGCGGTGTCGACAACCTGCAATGGCTGTTCACCGGCACCTTCGTGGCGACGCTGGCGGTGTTGCCGCTGTTCGGCTGGATCGCCTCGAAGGTGCCGCGCAGGCGCATCGTACCGTGGGTGTTCGGCGTGGTCGTGGCCAGCCTGCTCGGGTACGGCGCGGCGATGCTGGTGCGGCCGGACGACCTCTGGCTGGCACGCACGTTCTACATCTGGGTGTCGGTGATCAACCTGCTGATGATCTCGCTGGCCTGGAGCGTGCTGGCCGACGTGATGGAAAGCAGCGAAGCCAAGCGCCTGTTCGCGCTGATCGCCGCAGGCGCCAGCCTCGGCGGCCTGGCCGGTCCCCTGCTGACCACGCTGCTGGTAAAGCCGCTGGGTCATGGCCGCCTGATGCTGTTGTCCGCGCTGCTGATCGGCGCCAGCGCTGCGACCGCGACCTGGCTTCATCGTTGGCGTGACCGCCATCCGCTGCCCGCCGGTGGCAGTTCCGCCGAGCAACGGCAGCGCCCGCTGGGAGGAAATCCGTTCGCCGGCGCCACTGCGGTGTTCCGCTCGTCCTACCTGCTGGGCATCGCCTTCTTCGTGCTGCTGCTGGCGACGGTGACAACCTTCCTCTACTTCGAACAGGCCAAGCTGGTCGCCGAACGCTTCGCCGACAAGGAAGAGCAGACCCAGGTCTTCGGCCTGATCGACACGGTCGTGCAGACGCTGGCCATCCTCAGCCAGTTGTTCATCACCGGGCGCATCGCGCAGAAGCTCGGCGTCGGCGTGTTGCTGGTGGCGGTGCCGCTGGTGGTGGCGGCCGGATTCCTGTGGCTCGCGCTGGCGCCGGTCTTCGCCGTATTCGTGGTGGTGATGGTGGTGCGGCGCGCGGGCGAGTACGCCTTCGTGCGGCCCGGCCGCGAGATGTTGTACACGGTCGTGCCCGCCGATCAGAAGTACAAGGCGAAGAACTTCATCGATACCGTGGTCTACCGTGGCGGCGATGCGCTGAGCGGCTGGGTCAAGCGTGCGCTCGACGTGCTGGCGGACCATCCGTCGGCGGCGATGTTCATCGGTGCCGGTGTGGCGGTGGCATGGGCGGTCACCGGCGTCGCGCTGGGACGTCGGCAGCGGCGGCTGGAGGCGAGGCGCGACGCGTCCTGAGCGCGCGCGTTCACCCGCGGGACGCCTGCCGTCACGGAGGACGCGGTACCATTCGCCCTCCCCTCGATAGCCGCCGACTCGCACGATGAGCCGCACCACCCTGCCCGTTGCCCTGATCCAGGAAAAGAACCACGGCGATGCCGACGCCAACCTGTCGGTGATCGAAGCGCGCGTCGCCGAAGCGGCCAAGCGTGGCGCGCGACTGGTGCTGCTGCAGGAACTGCACAACGGCGCGTACTTCTGCCAGCACGAATCGGTGCAGGAATTCGACCTGGCCGAACCGATCCCCGGCCCCAGCACCGAGCGCCTGGGCAGGCTGGCCAAGCAGCACGGCGTGGTGCTGGTCTCCTCGCTGTTCGAGCGCCGCGCCGCCGGGCTGTACCACAACACCGCGGTGGTCTACGAAAAGGACGGCCGCATCGCGGGCAAGTACCGCAAGATGCACATCCCCGACGATCCGGGGTTCTACGAGAAGTTCTATTTCACCCCGGGCGACATCGGCTTCACCCCGATCGACACCTCGGTGGGTCGCCTCGGCGTGCTGGTGTGCTGGGACCAGTGGTATCCGGAAGCCGCACGCCTGATGGCATTGGCCGGTGCCGACCTGCTGCTGTATCCCACCGCGATCGGCTGGGATCCGGACGATGAGCAGGCTGAGAAGAGCCGCCAGCGCGATGCCTGGGTGCTGAGCCATCGCGGCCACGCCGTCGCCAACGGCCTGCCGGTGCTGAGCTGCAATCGCGTCGGTCACGAGCCGTCGCCGCTGGGCGCCTCCGGCATCCGCTTCTGGGGCAACAGCCACGTGTTGGGTCCGCAGGGCGAATTCATTGCCGAAGCCGGCACCGAGGAAACCATCCTGATGGCCGACATCGACCTGCAGCGCAGCGAGCATGTCCGCCGCATCTGGCCGTTCCTGCGCGACCGCCGCATCGATGCGTACGGCGACCTGCTCAAGCGCTACATCGACTGAGGCCGCCGCGTGCCGTTGATCGTCCGTGACGCCACGCCGGCCGACGTGCCGGCCATCGCCGCCCTCTATGCGGACGAAGTCCGCCATCACGTCAACACCTACGAGTACGACGTGCCGGACGAAGCCGAGATGGCGCGCCGCATGCACAGCGTGCTAGACGCCGGTTATCCGTACCTGGTGGCGGAACAGGACGGCGCCTTCGTCGGCTATGCCTACGCCAGCAGCTATCGCGCCCGCGCGGGTTACCGCAAGACCGTGGAGAACTCGGTCTACGTGGTGCCCGGCCGGCAGGGCCAGGGCATCGGCGCAGCGTTGATGCAGGCCCTGATCGATGCCTGCGAGGCGCGCGGCTATCGGCAGATGATCGCCGTGATCGGCGAACCCACCAATACCGCCTCCATCAGCCTGCACGAGAAGTTCGGCTTCACCCTGGTCGGTATCTTCCGCGGCATCGCCTGGAAGCACGACCGCTGGCTGGACACCGTGCAGATGCAGCGCACCCTCGGCGCCGGCACTAACGCGTCCCCGCAAGATGACTGACACGATGACCGAACCCACCCCCGCCGCTGCCGATCCGCTGCACGGACAGCCCCACGAGATCGTCGAGCGCGACGGCATCCGCTACACGCTGCTGGGCACGGCGCACGTCTCGCGCGCCAGCGTCGACGCGGTGCGCGCGGCAGTCGCCAGCGGCGACTACGACAGCGTGGCGGTGGAACTGGATCCGGGACGCCTGCAGTCGCTGACCGACCCCGACACGCTGGCGCGGCTGGACCTGGTGAAGGTCATCCGCGAAGGCAAGACGCATCTGTTCGCCGCCAACCTCGCACTGGCGGCCTACCAGCGCCGCCTGGCCGAACAACTCGGCGTCGAGCCCGGCGAGGAACTGAAAGCCGGCGCGCTGGATGCGCAGGCGCGCGGCCTGCCCGTGCACCTGATCGACCGCGAAGTCGGCCTGACCTTCAAGCGCGCCCTGCAGTCGCTGGGCTGGTGGCAGCGGACCAAGGTCGGCGCCGGCATCCTGGCCAGCATGTTCGGCGACGAGGAAGTCGGCGACGACGAGATCGAGAAGCTCAAGCAGGGCGACATGATGGAATCGAGCTTCGGCGAGTTCGCCGCCGAAAGCCCGCAGCTCTACCAGGCCATCATCGCCGAGCGCGACCAGTACATGGCGGCGGCATTGCGTCAGATCGCCGCCAGCAAGCCGACCGATGCCCCATTGCCGTATCGCGTGCTCGCCGTGGTCGGCGCCGGCCACCTGCCCGGTCTGACCCGTCATCTGAAAGACGACACAGCCGATCCCGCGGAACTGCGCAGCGCGCTGGAAGTCGTCAAGCCCAAGTCACGCATGCCGTGGATGGAGCTGGTAATCGGCGTGTTCCTGATCGGCGGTTTCGCCTGGGGATTCTGGCAGGGCGGCGTCGATGTCGGTTCGGACCTGCTGCTGCAGTGGGTGCTGGCCACCGGCGTGCTGGGCGCCATCGGCTGCGCGATCGCGGGCGGGCATCCGCTCAGCATCCTTGCCGCCTTCATCTCGTCGCCGCTGACGCCGCTGCATCCGGCGCTGGCGTCGGGCACGGTCAGCGCGTTCGTGGAAGCCACGCTGCGCAAGCCCACCTACGCCGACTTCATGGCCCTGCGCGACGACGTGCAGACGCTGCGCGGCTGGTGGAAGAACCGCGTGGCGCGCGTGCTGCTGAACTTCTTCCTGACAAGCCTGGGCACCGCCATCGGCGTGTGGACCGGGGGCTTGCGGATGCTGGGCAAGCTGGTCGGCTGATCCTGCACTTCCCCTTCGATCCAAAGAAAGAGCCGGGCATTGCCCGGCTTTTTCCTGTCCGCTCCCGTTACTCCACGTGTACCGCTGCCACGCTGCCGGCGGCGGCAGCGCCACCGCCGCGTCCCTGGCGTGCCCGCTGGATCGTGCGGGCGGTACCGCTGCGCAGATCGTCGAGGATGGCGTAGATGGTCGGCAGGAACAGCAGACTGACCACCGTCGAGAACGCCAGGCCGCCGGCGATGGCACGGGCCATCGGGGCATAGGCCGGACCGTCGCCGGCCATCTGCGTGTTCGCCATCGCGATGGGCACCATCGCCAGGATCGCCGTGCCCATCGTCATCAGGATGGGACGCAGGCGTTCGCGGCTGCCTTCGACCAGCGCATCGGTGCGCGACAGGCCGCGCCGTCGCAGGTTGTTGATGTGTTCCACCATCACGATGCCGTTGTTCACCACCACGCCCATCAATACCAGGATGCCGATGAAGGACATGATGCCGAACGTCGTGCCGGTCAGGGCGAACAGCCAGAACACGCCGAACACCGAGAACACCACGCCACTCATGATCGCCGCCGGGAACAGCAGCGACTCGAACACGGCCGCCATCACGATGTAGATCATCACCAGCGCGATCAGCAGGTTGAACATCATCTGCGCCATCGCCTCGTCGTCTTCCTGGAAGGCGCTGCCGTCGAAGGAGTAACTGTAGCCGGCGGGGAATGCGATGCCCTTCAGCGTCTCTTCCATCGCCTTGCGCGCGTCGGGCACGGTGACCTTTTCGGCCAGGTTCGCCTGCACGGTCACCGTCGTCTGCCGGTTGGTGCGCTGGATCTGGGTGGCCGCCGGCAGCACCGCCACGTTCACCAGACTCAGCAGCGGCACGGTGCGGCCGTCCGGCGAACGCACCATGAAGCCGGCCAGGTCCTCGGTACCGTAATCCTCGGCGCCGGCGAAGCGGACCCAGACCGGCACCTCGGTCTCGCCACGGCGGAACTCGCGCAGCGGGGCGCCGCGCAGCGCCAGGCTGACGAAGCGTGCGACCTCCTCGGCACTGAAACCGAACGCCGCCGCACGTTCGCGATCCACGCGCACGGTCAGCTCGCTGTTCTGGTCGCCAACATCCACGCGCACGTCGCGCAGCTCCTTGCGCTTGGCGAGGATGGGGATCAGGTCGTTGGCGATCTCGGACAGGGTCTGAGTGGAATCGCCGACCAGCTGGAAGGACACGCTCTGCCCCGGCTGGCCACCACCGCCCTGTCCGCCGCCCTCGCCATTGATGCCGATGTTGGCCCGGGCCGATTTCGGCAGTTCCTTGCGCAGCTGTTCGATGATCGGTTTGGTTTCGCTGGACTTGTCGGTGTCGAACTTCACCTGCGTGCCGCCCCAGCCCTGCTCGCTGAAGTACGAATACACTTGGGTGATGCGGTACTTCTCGCGGTTGGCCTGCAGGAACTGTTCGACCTTCAGGATCTCGTCGGACATCTGCTCCTTCGTGTACGCGCCCTTCCACTGGTAGTACAGCTCGGCTTCGCCGCCGCCGTCGCCACCGAACATGTCGAACTTGGTGAACTTGATCGGCACGAAGCTCACCACCACGATCAGCAGGATGCCGAGCACGCTCCAGCCGCGGTGTTCCAGCGTCCAGCGCAGGAAACCGGCATAGCGCTTCTGCATGCGCGGGATGATGCCCGACTCGGTACGCACCAGCGGCGGCGTCTTCAGCCGCGCCGAGATCATCGGGATCAGGCTCACCGCCACCAGCCACGAGGCCAGCAGCGACACCGAGATGGTGATCGCGATCTGCCCCAGGTAGATGCTGAGGAAGTTGCGCTCGCCAAACAGGTTGGGCACGAACACGATGCAGTGGCACAGCGTGCCGGCCGACAGCGCGATCGCCACGTGGCGGGTGCCGACGATGGACGCCCACACGGGATTGTCGGGGTATTTCTCGCGCTCCTGGTAGATGCTCTCGACCACGACCACGGCGTTGTCGACCAGCATGCCGATGGCCAGCAGCAGCCCCATCATCGACAGGATGTTGAGGGTCACGCCGGCGAAGTACATGAAGCCCAGCGTCATCACGAAGCAGATCGGGATGGCCAGCGTGACCATCGCCACCGATGGCCAGTGGCGCAGGAAGAACCACAGCACCACGATCGACAGCACCAGGCCGATCAAGCCGGCTTCGGCCAGTTCCAGCAGCGAGGACGTGACGTTCTCGCCCTGGTTCTCGATCACCTTGACCTGCACGTCGCTGAGCGAGGGCTGCGAACGGATCGCCTCCACTTCCTTCAACGCGTTGCTGGACACCTCCACCAGGTTGGCATTGCGCTCCTTGAAGATGTCCAGACCCACGGCCGGCTGGCCATCGAGGCGGCGGCCATAGTCCATGCGCGCCGGCTTCAGGCGCACGTCGGCGATGTCGCCGAGCCGCACGTTGCCGCTGCCGACCACCAGGTCGCGCAGCTGCTGCAGATCGGTCAGTTCGCCCACCGGCTGCACGCGCAGGCGCTGCGGCCCGTCGCTGATCACGCCGGCCGAGATCGAGAAATTCACCGCCTGCAGCCGTTGCGTCAACTCGTTGAGGCTCAGGTTGTGCGCGGTCAACCGGTCCTGGTTGATCGCGATCTCCACCTCGTTCGGCGGCGCACCCGACACCTCGACGCGGGCCACGCCGGGGATGCGCTCGATCCGCCGTTTGAACTCGCGCTCGATCATGTCGTACGCGCCGGTCAGGTCGGTCTTGCTGGCCAGGCGTACCCGCAGCACGGGTTGGTCGGTGGTGGAGAACTTGAAGACGAAGTAGCGCTGCAGGTCCTCGGGCAGCTCGTCGCGGATCGCATCCAGCCGCTCGCGCGCTTCCGAGGCGGCAATGGCGACATCGCGGTCCCAGTCGGAGAACTGGATGAAGATCTGCGCGCCTTCGGCCTTGGCATTGGACTCCATCCGCTTGATGCCGGCCATCGTCGACAGCGCTTCCTCGGCCGGGCGCAGCACCGTGCGCTCGACTTCCTCCGGCGTCGAGCCGGTGTACGGCAGCGAAACGAAGATGAAGGGCGGCGACACCTCCGGGAAGGCTTCCAGCGGCAGGCGGACCGCCGCGATCAGGCCGATCACGAACAGCGAGATGAAGAACATCACCGCCGTGACCGGCCGCTTGATGCTGAACTCCGCGACGCTCATGCGGGTTCGCCCTCCCCGTCGACCGGCATGGCCGCCGTCTTGCGGGCGCGACGGCCGCGTTCGCGGTAGTACTCGTCGGCACGGCGGTCCAGCAGGTCGTAGACCACCGGGATCACCAGCAAGGTCAACAGGGTCGACACCAGCAGGCCACCGATCACGGTGATGGCCATCGGCGAGCGGACTTCCGCACCCGGGCTGCCGAACAGCGGCGCGGTGGCCAGCGGCAGGAACCCGAACAGCGTGCACAGCGTGGTCATGATGATCGGACGCAGGCGCGATCGCGCGCCTTCGACCAACGCTTCACGCTTGGACACGCCGGCCTCGCGCAACTGGTTGACCTTGTCGATCAGGATGATCGCGTTCTTGGTCACCAGGCCCACCAGCAGGATCAGGCCGATGAACACCACCACCGACACCGGCGAATTGGTCAGGAACAGCGCCGCGACGGCACCGACCATCGCCAGCGGGATGGTGAACAGGATGACGAACGGATGCAGCAGCGATTCGAACTGCGACGCCATCACCAGGTACACCAGGAACACCGCCAGGCCGAACGCGAACAGCAGCGAGTTGACCGATTCCGCCAGTTCCTCGCCCTGCCCGCCGATGTGCATGCCGACGCCGGCGCCGAGCGGATTCTCGGCGACCATGGTCTGCACTTCCTGCACGGCGCTGCCCAGGTCGATGTCGCGCAGGTTGGCCGAGACGATCGCCACGCGCACCTGATCGGCGCGATGGATCTCGCTGGGACCGGTGGTGGCCACGACATCCGCCACCGCCGACAGCGTCACCGGGCGGGCACTGCCGGGATTGACGATCAAGCGGCGGATGCTGTCCACCGAGGCGCGGTCGCCTTCCTGCGCGCGCACCAGCACGTCGATCTTGCGGTCGCGGAAGCTGTAGCGCGTGGCGACTTCGCCGCGCACCTTCTTCACCACCACATCGGCGATCTGCCGCGTGGTCAGGCCCAGCGCACCGGCGCGCTCCTGGTCGAAGCGGATCTGGATCTCGGGGAAGCCCTGCTCCACCGTCGACTTGACGTCGGCGTAGTGCGGGTTCTCCCGCAGCAGTGCCGCCAGCTTCTGGCCGGCCTGCTCGATGCTGGCCAGGTCCTGGCCGCGCAGTTCGACTTCCAGCGGGGTCGAGAAGCTGAAGAGCTCAGGCCGGCTGAAATCGACCTGTGCACCCGGGTGGTCCTGCATCGTCGTGCGAAGCGCTTCGGTCTCGCGGGCTTCGATGGCCTCGTTGCCGCCGTTGGCCATGACGACCGTCAGCTTGCCGATGTTCTCGCCGCTCTCGGTCGGGTTGGCGTCCAGCCGGGTGCCGCTGCCACTCACGCCATACAGTGCATGGATGCCTTCGGCCTTGGCATGCTTGTTCTGCAGGTCGCGCACCAGCGCATCGGTCTTGGCCAGCGGCGTGCCCGGGGGCAACTTCACCGTCATCTCGAAACGGTCCTGCGCCAGCTGCGGGATCAGGTCCGCGCCCAGCATCGGCACCGCAGCCAGCGCCACCACGAAGGTGGCGGCGGCGAAACCCAGTACCAGCCACGGCCGCTGCAGCGACGCCGGCAGCAGGCGCATGTAGCCGGCTTCGGCGCGGTGGTAAGGCGCCATCGTCAGGTCGCTGGCCTTGCGCATGACCGGGCCGACCACGGCGACGAGTCCGCGCCACGCGCGCACCACCAGCCAGGCCAGGCCGAAGAAAGCGTAGCGGAACATCGCACCGATGCCGCGCCCGCTCGCCGCCACCGGCTTCTGCCAGCGCGAGGCGGGCTTCCACTGCGGGTGCGGAGTCTCTTCGGGGAACGCCATCGGCGGCCGGCCCTTCAGCGAACTCAACATCGGGATCAGCGTCATCGACACGATCAGCGAGATGCCGATGGCGATCGCCACGGTCAATGCCTGGTCGCGGAACAGCTGGCCGGCGATGCCCTGTACGAACACCAGCGGCAGGAACACCGCAATGGTCGTCAGCGTGGACGCCACCACCGCCATGCTGACTTCGCGGGTGCCGACCATCGCCGCTTCCAGGATGCCCAGGCCGCGTTCGCGCGCCTTGGCGATGCTTTCCAGCACCACGATGGAGTCGTCCACCACCAGGCCGGTCGCCAGCGCCAGGCCGCCCAGCGACATGACGTTGAGGCTCAGTCCCAGCTCGCCCATGAAGAAGAACGTGGTGACGATGGAGACCGGTAGCGACAGGCTGATGACGAAGGTGCTCCAGCCATCGCGCAGGAACAGGAAGATGATCAGGATGGCCAGCAGGCCGCCGATCACGGCGTCCTTCTTGACGTCGGCGATGGCGTGTTCGATGAACAGCGACTGGTCGTCGATGATCGTCAGTTCGACATCCGGCGGCACCTGCTGCTTGAGCTGCTCCAGCTTGGCCTTCAGCGCATCGGCCGTGGACACGGTATTGGCGTCGCCTTCCTTGTAGATCGCCAGTTCCACCGCTTCCTTGCCGGCCAGACGGATGATCGCCTCGCGTTCCTTGAAGCCCTGGCGGACCTCGGCCACGTCCTTCAGGCGCACCGGCATGCCGCCGGCGATCACGCTGCTGCCACCGCCCGACGCGCTCTGCACGGACGCCGCGGCGGCCATGGCCTCGGCCGAACCGGTGGACGCGGCAATCGCCGCCATCTGCGCCGCCGCCGACGCCGCGGCGTTGTCGCCGCCGCTCTGCGTGGTCACCAGCATGTCGCGTATTTCGTTGACGGTGGCGAACTGGTTGACGGTACGCACCAGGTAACGCTGCGACCCTTCTTCCAGGCGGCCGCCGGAGATGTTGATGTTCTCCTGCTGCAGGCGCTGGATGACCGTGTCGATCGGCAGGCTGAGCTGGGCCAGCTTCTGCTGGTCGATGTCGACCTGGATCTCGTCTTCCAGACCGCCGCCGACCTTTACCGCGGCCACGCCGCTGACCGGTTCCAGCTTCTTCTTCAGATCGTCATCGGCATAGCGCCGCAGCTCGGTGAGCAGGCGGATCGCATCGGTGTCGTTCTTCGGTTCCTGCTTGTTGGACAGCACCAGGCGCAGGATCGGCTCGGTCGAGGGATTGAAGCGCAGCAGCACCGGCGCCTTCGCTTCCAGCGGCAGCGACAGCACTTCCATCTTGTCGCGGACTTCCAGGCTGGCCTGGTCCATGTCCGTGCCCCAGGCGAACTCCAGCACCACGTCGCTCTGGCCGGTGCGCGAGACCGACTTCAGCTTGCGCAGGTTCTTCACCACGCCGACGGCTTCTTCCACCGGCTCGCTGATCAGCGTTTCGATCTCCGACGGCGCGGCACCGGTGTACTCGGTGCGCACCGTCAGCGTGGGATAGCTGAGGTCGGGCAGCAGGTTGACCTTCAGCGAGCCCAGTGCGATCACGCCGAACAGGAACATCGTGATCCAGAACATCGCGATGGTGACGCGACGACGGGTGGAGAACTCGACCAGTCCGCCGCCCACTGTTCCGCCGTCCGCCGCTGCGTGGGGGTCGTGTTCCCCCGGTGCGTGGCCGGGCGTGCTCATTGCTTGCTTCCGGCGGACTTGGCGGCGTCCGGCTTGGTGGCGACCTTGGCCGGTTCTGCGCCGATCACCTGCACCGCGCTGCCTTCACGCAGCGCCACCTTGCCCGCGGTCACCACCTGCTCGCCGGCCTTGAGGCCTTCGCGCACCTCGATCCATTCGCCGTCGACATAGCCCACCTTGACCGGCACACGCGCGGCCTTGCCGTTGCGCACCGCGAACACCGCCGGGTCACCGTCGTCGAGCAGCGCCACGCGCGGCACCACCAGCGCATTGGCGCGCTGGTCGTAGTCGATGCGGATGCGGCCGAACATGCCCGGCTGCAGCACGCCGTCGCTGGCGAACGAACCGACCACGCGGAAGGTGCCGCTGCCGGAATCCACCACCGGCGCGATGCGGTCGACCTTGCCCTGGAACACCTTGCCCGGCAGCGCATCCACCGCCAGCGCGATCGGCAGGCCGGCCTTCAGCGTGGACAGTTCGCGCTCGGGCACATTCAACGTGGCCTCCAGTCGCGACTGGTCGACGATGCGGATGATCGGCGTGTTGATCTGCACGAAGTTGCCGGTCTTGATGGACCGCGAGGCGACCACGCCGGAAATCGGCGCGGTGACCGTGGTGTAGGACAGCTCGAGCGCGGCGGCGCGGTAGAAGGCGCGTGCGTTCTCCAGGTCGTACTTGATCTGGTCGACGTCGTTGGCGCTGATCATCTGCTGTTCGACCAGCTGCTGCGCGCGACGGTAGTTGTTCTCCAGCTTGCGCATCTGCGCTTCGGCCTGGGCCACCTGCAGGCGCAGGCGGTCGGGGTCGAGGCGCACCAGTGCCTGGCCGGCACGGACCACCTGCCCTTCCTCGACCAGCACGGCGAGCGCCACGCCGGAGGTCTTGGCCACGACCTGCGACTCGCCCAGCGCTTCCAGCGCGGCCGTGCCGCTGTAGCTGGCCGCGACCGGACGGTGCGAGACCTTGGCGACCTCGACCGGGACGGCGTCGGGCTCCTTGGGGGCATCGCCGTTCTTGGCCTGCGCCTCGGGCGTCGGGCCGCCCCCCTTGCAGGCGGACAGGACCAGCAGGCCGCAAAGCACGGGGACCAGTGCGAGGCGCAGGTAGGAACGGCCGGATTCGGGGCGGGGTCGGGACATGGGGGCGGTACCGTGGTGGTGTTGTGGTGGTGTTGTATGAAGGTATATCACCCATGAACGACTTCCATGCGCCGAAGGTCATGGTGACTTGCGTCGAGGTTCATGCTGCGTACGCGACAGCCGAAGGAGACGATGCGCCGTTTCGCCCTCGCCTACATGAAGAACGCCTCATCGCCACCGTAAACGTCGATCCATTACGGGGCACGGCAACCGCCCGGCGGCGGCCGCAGGCGTTCTTTCGCGCACTGACGTTCTCTGTGCGCGGCATTCGGTCGCAGGCTATACTTGCGTTCAGCCAAGCGCCGCGGTGGTACGTGGCGCGCGCAACCTGAGAGTTTCACGAGAATGATGCGACTGCTGCCGCTCGCTGCTTGCCTTGCCTTGGCCGCCCTTCCGCTGGCCGCCCTGACCGCCCAACAGGAAACCCCGGTTGCGCCGGCCACCGAAGCCACCGAAGCCGCTGCCGCGGCCCCCGCCGCCGCACCGAAGCCGCTGGTCGGCAACCCCGACACCGGCCGCACGCTGAGCTACACCTGCCAGGGCTGCCACGGCATTGAGGGTTACAAGAATGCTTACCCGAGCTTCAAGGTGCCGAAGATTGGCGGCCAGTCGGCCGACTACCTGGCCAACGCGCTGACCGAGTACCGCACCGGCAACCGCAAGCACCCCACGATGCAGGCCCAGGCGCAGAGCTTCTCCGACCAGGACATCGCCGACATCGCCGCTTTCCTTTCCACCGTCAAGTAAGCCCACCATGCCCAACGCCAAGCACGCCCAGCGTCTAGCCATCGTCCTGTTCGCGGCCCTCACCCTGGTGGCTTGCTCGAAGGAAAGCACCGAGGCTTCGGCCGAGAATCCCGGCCACGCCAGCGGCCAGCACGGGTCCAGCTCGTCGGCCGGCCTGCCCAAGGGCCATATCGCCAAGGGCGAGGCACTGGCCAAGGCCAAGGGCCAGGCCACCGGCCAGAGCTGCGTGGACTGCCACGGCGCCGAAGGCAACGCGCCGATCGACGACACCTACCCCAAGCTGGGCGGCCAGTACGGCGACTACCTGGCGCACGCGCTGCAGGCCTACCGCAGCGGCGATCGCCAGCATGCGCTGATGACCCCGCAGGCCGCCGGCCTCAGCGACCAGGACATCTCCGACTTGGCGGCATACTTCGGTTCGCGTCCGTCGCAGCTGCGCGACCTGCACGGCGTGCACAACTAAGTCTTCCCCATCCTCGGGAATGCGAAAACGGAGCCCAGGGGCTCCGTTTTTGTTTGCGGCGACCTCAGGCTTCTTGTGGGAGCGACGTCAGTCGCGATGAACCCTCCGGATGCGTCATCGCGACTGACGTCGCTCCCACACCCTTCGTCATCTGCACCCTCAGCTGTCCGTCGGAATCGGCTTGCGCTTGACCGGGATCTCCGGCGGCGGACGTGCCCGGGGCGGCTCCGGGAACAGGCTGCCCAGGCCGCAACCACCGCCCAGCTGCAACACCGAGATCGCGCACTTGAGCTTCATGCGGGTGCCCGGAATGGGAATCTCGACCTCGCGCACATTCCGCCGCACCCATTCGGCGAGCAGCGATTCGCTGGGCACCCAATACTTGTCGAAGCTGGTCGGCTCGTAATCGTAGGGCGGCCGCTGCAGCCAGGTGCCCGCTTCTTCCAGCCGCTCGCGCGTCCACTGGTCGTTGCCGCCGCCGGGGGCGCCGCGTTGCGCCGTCGCCTCGCCGGCATTTCCGGGCACGCGCAGGCTGCCGTCGGTGTTGTACAGGCCGGGCTGGTCGCGCCCGTCGGCCGCGCTGTCGCCGGCGACGTTGCGGCGCGCATTGCCCCATTCGTCCGTGCCCGCCGGCGTGTTCCAGCCACCGGGTTTGGCGGCCGGCAACGGACCCGGCGCAGTGGAGGCGGATGACGCGCTGCCGCGCGGGGAGGCACCTGGCGTCGATGTGCTCGGCGCTGACGTATTTGCGGCCGATGACGAGGCCGGGCTTGATGCGCGTGCGCTGGATGGGGCCGGCGGCGCCGGTCGCGGGGAAGGCTCGCGGACCTCGGCTTGCCGCACGCTGCGTTCCTGCGTGGCGATGGGACGCGGCGCCACCTCGCGCGACGGCACCGGCACCGCACGGATCTGCGGGGCGGGCGCCGCCACTTCGCGCTCCCTGACCTCGGCCTCGCGCGTGGCCACCGCCGGCACGTCCACGGCGCGCACCGGCACGTCACGGCGTACGACGGGTGCAGTGACCGGGGTGGGTATCTCGCGGTTGGGGACGCCGATTTCCCGCAGCGCCGGCTGCGTGATCTCTGGTTGCCGGGGCGTGGGCGGCGGCAGCACGAACGCACGGGTGGGTTCGGCGACCTCGGTTACCTGCAGCGGCTGCTCCGCGATTTCCGGCAGCGGCACGTCGGGTGGCGGGATGGGCGACAGGTCCATCGCCACCGTGGGTGCCGGCACGTCCGCCGGCGCCGGGACCTGTTCGACCGGCGAGGATTGCGCGGACGACGGCGGGGCCGGGGCCGGAGACGACGGTGCGGCGCTCGCCGACTGCGCGGCCGACTCACCGGCCTGGGTGGCCCCGCCCGGTTCTTCGGGACTGCCATCGCCGATCATTTCCAGCCGTACGCGGCTGCTGTCGCCCGCCTCCTCGGGCGGCGGCGGGATCTTCACCAGGGCCACCCACAGCAGGAACAGGAAGAACAGCAGGTGCAGCAGGCTGCTGCTGAAGCCCGCGGCCCAGCGCATCCCCCGCTCTTCGCGCGGGGGCGGGCCCCAACCCTGGTAGAACAGCGCGCGCAGCGCACCAACCCTGCCCGGCAGGAAGGGGGCCGCGCGCTCGACCGGCCGCGCACGCGCGATCACCGTATCGACGATGGCGTCGGCCCTCTCGGCGGTGATGCGCCCCAAGCGTTCGGGCAAGGCACGCAGCCACAGGCCCCAACCGAAGGGCAAGCCGGTCTGGCGTTCGACGATGGGGGCCGCCTTGCGCGGCAGCAGGTGCGCGATGACGTCGGTGGCGTTCGTCACCGGCGCTCGGCTCCGTCAGGCGGCGTTGCCGCGCGGGATATAGGGTGCATCGCCGGTCCCGTGATCGGTCGCGTCGCGGACGGCGGTGACGCCGGGCACGCGGGCCATCAGCGTCTTCTCGATGCCCTGCTTGAGGGTGACATCGGCCATGCCGCAGCCATGGCAACCACCGCCAAAGCGCAGCCAGACCACGCCTTCAGCGCTGACTTCCTCGACCGCCACGCGTCCCTTGTGCGACGCCAGCTGCGGATTGATCTCGTTGTCGACCACCCAGCGCACGCGCTCGACCAGCGAGGCCGCATCGCCGGGCGCTTCGCCCTTGATGCGCGGCGCCTTGATGGTCAGCTGGGTGCTGGCGCCCTTCAGTACGTAATCGATATCGGCGCCGTCCAGCCAGTGCACGCTGGCCGCGTCGACGTACAGCGTGAAACCGTCGCAGTCGACGGCCCATTCGTCCCCGGCTAGGTCGCGCGGCTCGGCGAATTCCAGCCGCGCGTCGGCTTGGGCCGTGCCGGGGTGGACCGCGCTGAGGCGCACGCCCAGTCCGGGCAGGGCTTCGCGTTCGATCAGCTTGCGGAAGTGCGCCTGCGCGCTGTCGGAAATCTGGATCATGCGGGCTATTCTAGCCCCCTGCCCGACGGGCATTCACATCCACAGGCCGGTCGTCGTGGTTCATTCAGACTGGTCGCCCAGCAGGAGTTGCGCCATGTCCGACCTCATCCCCCTCGCCCGCGCGCACTGCGTGCCGTTGCGTGGCAGCGAGCACCGCCTGCCGCCGGCCCGCATCACCGAACTGCTGCCGCAGATCCCCGGCTGGGAGGTGGTCGAGGACGGGCATGCCCTGCTGCGTACGTTTCCGTTCGACAACTACTACGAGACGATGGCGTTCGTGAACGCGCTCGCCTTCGTCGCGCATGCCGAAGACCACCACCCCGACCTGGGCGTGCATTACAACCGTGCCGTGGTGCGCTACTCCACGCACGACGTGGGCGGCCTGAGCGAGAACGACTTCATCTGCGCGGCCAAGGCCAGCGCCCTGCTGGGAGAATCCTGATGGAACGTCGCATCGCCCCCGTCACCGTCCTGTTGCTCGCTGGCGTGCTTGCACTCTCAGCTTGCGCCAAGAAGCAGGAAGAGTCGGCAGCGCCACTGATCGCTCCTACGGAGCTGGCTGCGGTCGACACCCCGCCGCCCGCCTATCCGGCCGAAGCCGAATGCAACAGCGACGGCGGCACCACGGTGCTGCGCGTGACCATCGAGAAGGATGGTGTGCCGGCGCGCGTGTCGCAGGTACAGGGCAGCGGCAACGCGGCACTCGACAAGGCCGCGCTGGAGGCCGTCCAGACATGGAAGTTCCGTGCCGCCACCCGCAACGGCAATCCCGTCAGCCACACCATCAACGTCCCGGTGACCTTCCCGCCCGTGCTCGAAAAGCCGACGCGGTGCTTCGCACAGGGCGCGGGCTGAGCCCGACAGAGGACACCTCTCGATGGAAGGCATCAATCTCTGGGCGGTCCTGGTAGCGGCGCTCTCCAGTTTCCTGCTGGGCGGCGTCTGGTACGGGCCCCTGTTCGGCAAGGCGTGGAACGCGGCGGCCGGCATGGACCCGCAGAAGCAGGGACACCCGGCGAAGATCTTCGGCGGCGCGTTCGTGTTCTCTATTATCGCCGCGATGGCGTTCGCCTACCTGCTCGGCCCTGCGCCCACATTGACGACAGCGATCAGCATGGGAGCGGTGGCCGGCGTGGGCTTGGTCGCCGCCAGCTTCGGCATCAACTATCTGTTCGCGCAGCGTGGTGCGACGCTGTGGCTGATCGATGCCGGCTACCACACGCTGCAGTTCACCCTGTTTGGATTGATCCTCGGCCTCTGGCACTGAGGCTTCCTGCCGTTCGTCCGTTCACGGGCGTGTCTCGGGTTGCCAGACCGATGCCTGCTGCGTAGACTCCGCGACCTTCTCAGATAGCGCAGGTGCGCCGTCATGCGTGTCTTCAATCTCCCAGAGAGCTTCACCGCATCCTGACCGGATGCCGACCGACCGGGCCATGAGGGCCTGCGCCGAACCGTGAACGCATTCCTGACGCCCGAGCGCGTCGGTGAGACGAGACAAGCATGAACCTGCGTATGTCGCGCGCCGAATGGGCGCGCTTGTGGCAGCTGCGTCTTTACGCCTGCCTGCTGAAAACCGATCCCGAAGAAGATACCTGCCGTGCGCTCGCCGCCGGCCTGGGCAATCTGCGCGTGCGCCGCGTCGAGCCCACGGCGGCTGCGCTGCGTCACAAGGTAGGCGAGCTGTTGGCGCGTCGGCGCGCATCACCGCCACCCCCGCTGATCGACGAACCGGTGTTCGCCGAACTGGCCCGCCTGTTTGGTTGTTCGCACGACGACGTGCAGGTGCTGGCATTCGCCTGCGCCTTGCAGGAGCATCCCGACCTGCGCGAGGCCGTCGATCTCGGTCGCAAGCGCTGGCACAGCCATCGCGCGGGCCTGATGCGGCTGCTCGCGGGCGCGCTCGAGCTGCCGGGCCGCCGACTGCGCGACACCCTGCGTCCACGCGGTCCGTTGCAGTCCAGCGGCCTGCTGCGCATCTACTACGGCCAGTATGCGGACGCAGCGGAATGCCTGGAACCCGCGGACCACATGCTGCAACTGCTCGACGACGGGGCCCTGGATGCGCGCTTCCTCGACCGTCTGTTCGAACGCGCCTCCGCCACCGCGCTGTCGCTGGAGGACTATCCGCACCTCGCCGCGCCCTTGCAGCGGATGCGCGACTATCTGGCCGCCGCCGCACGCGACGGCGCGGGCGCCAACATCCTGCTGCACGGCCTGCCCGGCACGGGGAAGAGCGAACTGGCGCGCGCACTCGCCGCATCGCTGGGCATGGACCTGTTCCTCGTGCGCACCGCCAACGCCGACGGCGAGCCGATCGAACACCAGGCGCGCCTGCAGGCGTACGACACGGCGCAGCGCGCCCTGTCGGCCAACCCGCGTGCGCTGCTGCTCTTCGACGAGATCGAGGACGTGTTCCGTCCGCCTTCGTCACGCGAGGAACGCGCGCCCGCCTTCAAGAGCTGGATCAACCGGCGCCTGGAGACCACGACGGTGCCGTGCCTGTGGGTCGGTAACCGGATCGGCAACCTAGACGATTCGCAGCTGCGCCGCTTCGACATGGTGCTGGAAGTGACCGCGCCACCCTTCGCGCACCGCCGCACACTGCTGCGGCGTGCGCTCGGCGACCGGCCGATCGACGACGCCCTGCTCGATGCGATCGCGGACCACACCAGCTTCACACCCGCGCACTACACGCGGGCCGCCCGCGTCCTCGACCGTCTCGGCATCCGCGACGACGCCGCGAGCGCGCAGATTCTGCGCGGCTCACTGGACGAACTGGCGGAAGTACAAGGCGTGCGGCGCATCGACACCCTGGCGCATCCGCTGCCCTTCGATCCCGCCTGGATCAATACCACTCCGGCGGTCGACACGGTCGCGCGAGCGCTGGCGCACGACCCGCGTGGCCGCCTCTGCCTGTACGGCCCGCCGGGCACCGGCAAGACCGCGCTGGCGGCCCACCTCGCCCGCGAGCTGGGTCGTCCGCTGCTGCTGCGTCGCGCATCGGACCTGCTCAGCGCCTGGGTCGGCGAAACGGAAGCGCGCATCAGCGCCATGTTCCGCCAGGCGGAGCGCGAAGGGGCGCTGCTGTGCCTGGACGAGGCCGACAGCTTCCTGCGCGACCGACAGCAGGCCCGCAGCAGTTGGGAAGTCACCCAGGTCAACGAACTGCTGACCCAGCTCGAGGACTTCCGCGGGCTGTTCGTGGCGTCGACCAACCTCATCGACCAGGTGGATGCGGCCGCACTGCGTCGTTTCGACTTCAAGCTGCGCTTCGACTGGCTACGACCGGCGCAAGCGGCACAATTGTTCCTGCACTACGCCGAGGTGTTTGCGCTGGCGCCGGACGTCGCACCCGACAGCCTGATGTCGCGTCTCGCCTCGATGGGCCGGCTGGCACCCGGCGACTTCGCCGCACAGCGGCGCCGGCTCGCCGCCCTGCGTGGCCAAGGACGGCACAGCGATCTGCTGGAGGCGCTGGCACAGGAGATGGCACTCAAACCCGGGGGCAGCACGGGCGGCATGGGCTTCACCGCCGCCCTCACCGCCCCACGCGTTCAGCCCAACTGATCCAGCGCGGCCGCCAGATCCTCGGCCAGCGGGGCATTGAGCACGTAGGGGGTCCGGCCGCCATCGAGGGCGAACTGCAGCGACGCGGCGTGCAGGAACAGGCGCTTCAGCCCCACCTGCTCGCGCAGCCGCTTGTTCACGGCCGCGTCGCCGTACTTGTCGTCGCCGGCCACCGGGTGGCCGATGTGCTGGGCGTGCACGCGGATCTGGTGGGTGCGGCCGGTTTCGATGCGGACTTCGCAGTACGAATGCCCGCCGCGCCGTTCCAGCACGCGGAAGTGGCTCAGCGATTCCTTGCCGTCGCGATGCACCTGAACATGGCGCTCGCCGCCCTGGCGCAGGCCGATGTGCAGCGGCGCGTCCACGCTCATCACCCCATCCGGCATTCGGCCGACCAGCAAGGTCAGGTAGCGCTTCTCGATGCTGCGGGTGCCGTCCTCGCTGTCCTCGCGCAGCAATGCCTGCAGTTCGGACAGGGCCGAACGCTTCTTGGCCATCACCAGCAGGCCGGAGGTGTCGCGGTCCAACCGGTGCACCAGTTCCAGCGTCTGGTTCGGCCGCAGCGCGCGCATGGTCTCGATGGCGCCGTGGCTGATGCCGCTGCCGCCATGGCTGGCCACGCCGGTGGGCTTGTTGATGACCAGCAGCCGCTCGTCCTCGAAGACGATGGCGGCTTCCATCCGTTTGAGGAAGCCCGCCGGCGGCGCGGCTTTTTCTCCTGCCTCACTGAGACTGACGGGCGGGATGCGGACTTCGTCCCCACCCTCCAGCTTGCGCTCGGCCTTGGCCCGACCGCCGTTCACCCGTACCTGGCCGCTGCGCACCAGCTTGTAGACCAGGCTGCGTGGGGCGCCTTTCAGCTGGCCGAGCAGGAAGTTGTCCAGCCGCTGCCCGCCACGGTCCTCCGGCACCTTGACCGTCCTCACGGCGCTCTTGCTGGCCGCCGCCGGTTTGTCGACGGGGGGGCTGGGGTTGGAACCATTCATTCTGTTACACTCGGAGGGCGAGATAAGGGTTTGATTTCGCAGGGAGTTGCCGTTGGGCCAGAAGCCCGTCTCCCCGCGATTCCGGCAAGTGCGCGGCCACCGCCCCAGGGGCGGCCATGTTAGCGGCTCATCGGCAGACCCGGATACCGCCGGGTGCGTGACGGCACCTGATGCTGAACATGTCCCGCGCGGCGCCCCCTCTTGAGGGAAGCTGCCGCCGGCCCTGCAACACCTATTTAGAAAGAAGCGCTCCCGCGGCCTGCCGTGGTGTCGTAGCGCTGGAAACCCGATCCGCCCCGCTGCGCCTGCGCAAGGGGCGGTGCAACGTTCCAGAGGCGAAACCCCATGGCGTTCCGCGCGGTAGCAGCGCGCGAGGAACGCACAATGAAACGCATGTTGATCAACGCCACGCAGGCCGAAGAGCTGCGCGTGGCCATCGTCGACGGTCAGACCCTGTACGACATCGATATCGAGCAGCCGTCGAAGGAACAGAAGAAGTCCAACATCTACAAGGGCCGCATCACCCGGCTTGAGCCCTCCCTGGAAGCCGCCTTCGTCGATTACGGCGCTGACCGCCATGGCTTCCTGCCGCTGAAGGAAATCTCCCGCGATTACTTCCAGGCCGGCGTCGACCACAACAAGGCCGGCATCCGCGAGTTGCTGAAGGAAGGCCAGGAAGTCGTCGTCCAGGTGGACAAGGACGAGCGCGGCAACAAGGGCGCCGCCCTGACCACGTTCATCTCGCTGGCTGGCCGCTACATGGTGCTGATGCCCAACTCGCCCACCGCCGGTGGCGTGTCGCGCCGCATCGAGGGCGATGACCGGGCCGAGCTGAAGAAGGCGATGGACGCCCTGGCCATCCCCGACGACATGGGCGTGATCATCCGCACCGCCGGCGTCGGCCGCGACGCCGAAGAGCTGCAGTGGGACCTGGACTACCTGCTGAGCGTGTGGAAGGCCATCGCCGAAGCCGCGCTGACCAAGCCGGCCCCGTTCCTGATCTACCAGGAAAGCCGCCTGATCGTGCGCGCCCTGCGCGACTACCTGCGCAGCGACGTGGGCGAGATCCTGGTCGACACCGACGAACTGTACGAAACCGCCCGCGAGTTCATGCAGCAGGTCATGCCGCACAACCTGCGCAAGCTGAAGGCGTACAAGGACGACATCCCGCTCTTCAACCGCTTCCAGATCGAATCGCAGATCGAAGGCGCCTATGAACGCAACGTGCGCCTGCCCTCCGGCGGCTCAATCGTGGTCGACCAGACCGAGGCGCTGACCGCCATCGACGTCAACTCGGCGCGCGCCACCAAGGGCGGCGACATCGAGGAAACCGCGTTCCACACCAACATGGAAGCGGCCGAGGAAGTGGCCCGCCAGCTGCGCCTGCGCGACCTGGGCGGCCTGGTGGTGATCGACTTCATCGACATGTCGAGCAACAAGCACCAGCGCGAAGTCGAGAACAAGCTGCAGAACGCGCTGAAGTACGACCGTGCCCGCGTGCAGATCGGCCGCATCTCGCGCTTCGGCCTGCTCGAGATGAGCCGCCAGCGCCTGCGCCCGTCGCTGGGCGAATCCAGCCAGATCGTCTGCCCGCGCTGCGAAGGCCACGGCCGCATGCGCAGCGTCGAGTCGCTGTCGCTGTCGATCATCCGCGTGGCCGAAGAGCACGCCATGAAGGACAACACCGGCCAGGTGCTGATCCAGGCACCGCTCGAGATCGCCAACTTCCTGCTCAACGAGAAGCGCAGCGCCCTGCGCGAGATCGAACAGCGCCACGACGCGCCGGTCATCATCGTGGCCGACGAGGCGCTGCACACGCCGCATTACGAAGTCACCCGCATCCGCGAGAACGAGCTGGGCGAAGAAAGCAGCAAGCCCAGCTACCACCGCGGCACCCAGCGCAAGCTGCCGGTGCATGCGCTGACCAAGGCCCAGCTCAACATCCCGGCCGCGCCGGCGGTGACCCACGTCAAGCATGCCCAGCCCGCGCCGGTGCGCGAAGAACGCGAAGCCCCGGTGGCCGCGCCTGCGCCCGCCCCGGTAGTGGCGGCACCGGTGGCCGTCGCCGCGCCTGCCTCGGGCGGTGTGGTCGGCTTCTTCAAGCGTCTGTTCGGCGGTGGCGAAGCCGCCGCGCCCGCCCCGCAGGCCCGTCCGCAGCAGGACAGCCGCCAGCGCAATGACCGCACCAACGGTTCCAACGGTCGTCGCGAGAACCGCGATGGCCGCGACAACCGTGGCCAGCAGAATGGCGCACGCGGCGGCAAGCAGGACGGCAACCGCCGCGACGAGCGCAACAAGGGCCAGAACGCCCAGGGCGGCAATGCCCAGCAGCAGAAGCCGCGCAACGAACCGCAGGGCCCGAAGCAGCCGAAGCCGCAGGGCAGCCAGCCGCAGAACGGCCAGGGCAATCCGCAGCAGCCGCCGAAGGCAGCCAGGCAGCCGCAGGGTCAGCAGGGTGGCAAGCCGCAGGAAGGCCAGCGCCAGCAGGCCCCGCGTGCACCGCAGCAGGACGCCGTCGCCAAGCCCGCCGTTGATGAGACGCTGACGACAGCAGCCGCTGCCGTGGTCGCCGCGCAGGACACCGCACGCACCACGCCGCCCGCCGCTGCTCCCGTCATCGCACCGACGGCAGAGGCACCGGCGACCGAGCTCGACACGACCCAGGTCGCCGCCGTCGAGGGCGATGCCGCGCCGTCGGCCGAAGGCGATACCGGTGAGGGCGGCCGCCGCCGCCGTGGCCGTCGCGGTGGCCGTCGCCGCCGTCGTGGGAATGGCGAAGCCGGTGCTGGCGAAGAAGGCCTGCTGGCCGACGATCTCGGCAGCGACGACGAAACCCAGGTGGCCGACCGTTCGCAGCCCGAATTCGATTTCGACGACGAGGAGCCGGCCGTCGCCGCCCCGCGTCCGCCGAAGCCGCGTCCGGCTGCACCCGTCGCCGTCGCGCCCGTGGTGGCATCCGCGCCGGTCGTCGCCGCTGCGGTCGCCGCTGCGGAACCATCCGCCGTCGACACGACGCCGGACGTCGTGCCCGCCCCGGCCGTGGTCGAGACCACCGCCGCCGTCGCGGTCATCGAAGAGGTCAAGGCGGAAGCCGCCCGCGCACAGCCCGAGGTGATCGCCACGGTGCAGCAGGAAGCCCCGGCCGCCGTCGCCATTGTCGAAACGGTGAAGGCCGACATCGCCGCCGAGCCCGCCCCAGTGGTCGCTGCGGTTGAAGCGCCCATGGCCGTGGTCGAAGCCGTCGAAGAGGCCCCGGTCGCCGCCGTGCGCAACGAGCCCGTGCAGATCGATCTGGTCGACGCGGTCAACGAAGCCACGGCCGACATCGAGGCGCCGGTCGAAGCCGTCGCACCCGCGCCCGCCGCGCCGAAGCCCGCCAGCGCCCCGGCCACCGGCTCGCTGTTCTTCGTCGCCGATGCGGACACGCCGCCGTCGGTCACGCGCAGCCTGTTCGAGCCCGTGGTCACGCCGGTCAAGTCGGCGGACGAGATCGCCCAGGCCGACAAGCAGGACGACGACAGCACCGAGGAACGCAGCGCCTGACGCGCCGCGCTCCTTCGATAATCGTCGTGAAAGCACACTGGCCGCGAAAGCGGCCAGTGTCGTATCAGCTCCTCTACCGTGCGGGTTTGGCAAGGGTGGAACGATGCGACTACAGTCCCTCCATGTTCCCAGCGCATGGATGCCTGTCATGGAGTCAGTCGCCTCGTCGTTCACCCTGAGCCGTGCGGTGATCGCACTGCTTGCCTGCCTATCCGGCACGGCCGGCGCCCAGTCCCGCGAGGTCTACACCTGGACCGAAGGCCCGGTGGTCGTGCGCGGCGCCGACAACACGCGGGAACATCTGTTGAAGCAGACCTTCATGGAGGTGTACTGCGTCGACATGCCCGACGCCGGCCCCATCGAGAACGTCGTGCACGGCACCCTCAAGGGTGGCGCGATCTCGTATTACCGGCTGGCCTACACCAACGGCCTGCATGGACACGTGGTGACCTCCACCCTGCCGAATGGCCGCACGGCCTCCGACGAGTACGCGCGGCTGTTGCAACGCGAGCAGGACACGGCATTGGCCATCCGCACGGCCGCCTCCGGGGAGCGCTATGTGGTCGACACCGGCACATCGCCCTTCGGTCCGACCGTGGAGATGCGCCTGCTCAACATCGAGGGCGGCAACGAGGACGGTCCGTTCCCGGTCACGCGTCCCCTGCTGAACGTGCCCGATGAACCGCTGTACTCGCTTTCGGTCCATCGCCTGTTCGTGCATGGCGGCAGCCGCTACGAAATCGCCGTGCTGGGCGTGCCCGCGAAAGGCGAATCCCGCACCGCGCTGGAATCCCGTGCCGCGCAGCTTGCCGACACCATGCTGGCTTCCCTGCAGACCTGCACCGCGTCGATGGAAGCGAGGGCACGGTCTGCGCGCTAGAACGCACACTCGCATGCTCGCGATGGATTCCAGCTTGACCAGACGCGCGTCTGTTAAAAGCCGCTGGAATGACGATCTCAACGCCGTCGTCCCAGCGAACGCTGGGACCCATCTTGATCTTCTGCTGATCGTGACGTCGAGGTAAGCGCAGCGGCCCAAGCGCAATGGATTCCAGCTTGCGCTGGAATGACGTCCTCAAAGGCGAAGGCAGCTCCGTCATCCCGGCGGCTTTTAACAGACGCACGTCTGGTCAAGCCGGGACCCAGCGACCGGCATCATCGTCCTGCGTGAGAAGCGAAAGACACTGGGTCCCGGCCTACGCCGGGATGACGAGCCCAGCGCCGTCGTCCCAGCGAACGCTGGGACCCATCTTGATCTTGATCTTGATGCCGATCGCGCCGTCGCGGCAAGCGCAGCGACCTAAGCGCAATGGATTCCAGCTTGCGCTGGAATGACGTCCTCAAAGGCCAAGAGACCTCCGCCATCCCGGCGGCTTTTAACAGACGTACGTCTGATCAAGCCGGGACCCAGCGACTGGCGTCATCGCCTTGCGCGGGAAGCGAAAGCCACTGGGTCCCGGCCTGCGCCGGGATGACGATTCCGATGCGCCGCCTGCCCAGTCAAAGCGCGCGCGTCGGATCCATCAGGCCCCACTGCGCGGCCAGCCGGGCCAGGGCGATGTTGTCCTGCACGCCGGTCTTCTCGAACAGGCGCGTCTTGTGCGTGTTCACCGTTTTCGCGCTCAGGCTCAGGCGACGGGCGATCTCTTCCTGGCGCAGGCCCTGCGTCAGCAGCATGGCCACTTCCAGTTCGCGTGGGGACAGCGCGTCGAATGGCGAGGCATCGCCGCCCACCGTATGCAGTGCCAGGTTCTGCGCCACGTTGCTGCCCAGATAGCGCTTGCCGCGCGCCACATCGCGCACGGCACGGATCAGTTCCGCCGCATCGCCGGCCTTGCCCAGGTAGCCGGAGGCGCCGGCTTCCAGCAGGCGCTTGGGCAACGGCCCGTCTTCCAGCACCGACACGATGATCACGCGCACGCCGATGTCGGCCCGCACCAGACGCTCGGTCACTTCCAGTCCGCTATAGCCCGGCAGGTGCAGGTCGCACAGCACCACATCGGGCTTCAGCTGGCGCACCAGCGGCAGTGCCGCCTCGCCCGTCTCCGCCTCGCCCACCACCTCGATCTCCGTATCGGTGCCGAGGATCAGGCGCATGCCGGTGCGCACCAGGGCGTGGTCGTCGATCAGGAAAACGCGGATGGTCATGTAAGCCGATGCCTTGGGGAGAACGGGTCGAGCGTAGAGGGGCCGTCCGTCGCCGCGCAATTAACATTGTATCGATGCGCGGCGGCTACATGGGTGTAGTCGCCGGGTGCGTACGGCATACTCGGATTTTCCCCGGGGATTCCACCATGTCCGATCTGCGCCATCGCACCCGCGTTGCCCTGCTGCTGTCCCTCGTCGCCAGCGTCCCGGCCTGGGCCGACAACAACGTGTCGGAGCGCTGGCAGCACCAGGTCGAGGCGATCAGCGCGGGCACGGGCACCATCGCCCGCGGCGACGCCATCGGCGCGCGCCTGGACACGCTGGGCATCGCGTGGAAGCGCGAGGCGTTCGTGCGCGGGGACCAGGCCGGCGAGAATCTCGTTGCCGATCTCGGCGGCCCCGACAAGGCGCCGCTGCTGCTGATCGGCGCGCACTACGACAAGGTCCCGGTCGGTCACGGCGCCACCGACAACGCCTCCGGCGTGGCCGCCGTGCTGGAACTGGCACAGGCGCTGAAGGCCACACCGTTGGCCCACCATCGCGTGCAGGTGGTGTTCTGGGACCTGGAAGAGAAGGGTCTGGTGGGCGCACATGCCTGGGTCGCCACCGCAGGGCGCGAGAGGCCGGCGCTGTACGTCAACTTCGACGTGTTCGGCTGGGGCGACACGCTGTGGATGATGACGCCCGCCGCCGAGGGCGACAGCCGGCTGGTCGCCGCGCTGCGCACCGCGAGCACCCAGGAGAAGCTCGGCTTCTCGCCGGGCGACAAGTACCCGCCCACCGACCACCTGGCCTTCCTCAAGGCGGGCTGGCCGGCGGTGTCGTTCTCGCTGGTCGGTGGCGACGAGATCGATCCGATCCTCGCCGTCTTCGGCGGCGGCAAGCCGGCGCAGGTGCCGAAGGTGATGCAGGTGATTCACAGCGAACGCGATACCACCGCCGAGCTGGACGGCGCGCGCGTGGACGACGCGCTGCGCGTGGTCGAACAGGGCCTGCGCGCCTGGGACGCCGCCGCCACGCACTGACACCGCACGGCGGACACACGAACGGGCCCTTGCGGGCCCGTTTGCGTTGGGGCGAGAACACGCCTGGCTCTCCGGGCGGCGACGGTGTCGGACTCGCGGTCCACCGCCAGGCGCAGCACGGAACAGGGGGTGTCCGGGAAGCTGCGTTCGGTTCTCTCGTGGTGCCCTGGGTGTCAGCCTTGCGGCTCGGTAGCAGGGGTGTGCGGGGGACAGAGGGGGTGGATCCGTCTTCCCGACCACTGGCGGCCGTTTTACGTACGGCAATGCGAAGACGATGTGTAGACGGTTCAGTCTGACCGCACAGTTTTCTCACACCGCTTCCACATGACTTAATCCCGGGAAACGGCAGGCTGCCCCTATGCGTCCACGTCACGGCGCGTCCCGTAGGTTTTCGCACAGACACCGCAATCTGCTTGCCATGATGACCTTCGACCTGTTCCATGCCCCGGCGGAAGACGGCTCCTACGAGCTGTCGATCAACGAGTCGCCGCCGCTTCATTTCGCCAGCCCGGGCGCCGCGCTCGGCTACGCCGTGAAACTGGCCAACCAGCGCCACCAGCAGGGGCTGGACTACGCCATCAACATCGAAGGCGGCGACGGCCGCTGGCGGCTGTTCGAGGGCTGGAAGCTCTGCGCCTGACGCCGAGGGTGCGGCGGCGATAACGCTGTCCGCATCCGGTGAGTCGCCTGCGCCGGGTCATGGCACCCTGACGGTCCGACGTCCACCACCGGTCCGCCCATGACGCCCTCGCCCGCCGCCCGTTTCCGCCACCTGCACACGCAGGGCCTGCTCCGCCTGGCCAACGCCTGGGACGCCGGCACGGCGCGCCTGATCGAACACCTGGGCGCGCCCGCCGTGGCCACCACCAGCGCCGGCCTGGCGTGGGCGCAGGGCTATCCCGATGGCGACACGCTCGACGTGGAAGCCCTGCTGCATGCGGTCACCGCTATCGCGCGGGTCATCACCGTGCCGTTGACGGTCGACATGGAAGGCGGCTATGCGGACGATCCGGCCACCGTCGCCGACACCGTGCTGCGCGTCGTGCGTGCCGGCGCGGCCGGCATCAACCTGGAAGACGGCGCCGGTGATCCCGCCCTGCTCGCCGCCAAGATCCGCGCCATCCGCGAGGCGTGCGCTGCGCAGGGCCTGGATGTCTTCATCAACGCACGCACTGACGTCTATCTGCGCGGGCTCGTCGAAGAAAGCGCGCGGCTGCAGACCACGCTGGCGCGCGCCGCGCTGTACCGCGATGCCGGTGCCGATGGCCTGTTCGTGCCCGGCCTGGTCGATGCCGACGCCCTGCGCACACTGGCGGCGCGCTGCGGTCTGCCGCTCAACGCGATGCTGCGTCCGCAGTTGCAGGATCTCGCCGCGCTGGAGGCTCTGGGCGTGCGGCGCGTCAGCACCGGCTCGGCCCTGGCCGAGTCGATGTATGGCCGGCTGGCCGCGCAGGTCGACACCTTCCTGCATGCCGACACCACCGCCCTGCCCGACCCGCAGGCGATGGGCTATGGCGCGGTCAACGGTCTGTTCGGCTGAGTCGACGCGCGGGCGGGTAGGATTTTTCCTACAGCACACCGGGACAAGGCCCGACTGTGAATGTGAAAGCGATGGGCGAGGATAGCCACGTCCCCGGCAGCACGCCCTGCGCAGGCCAGGAATGGCCGCTCTGCAATGGAACTGGGCGCTGCCTTGAGCAAGCAGCACTGCCGGAGCCGGGGACTCCCCCTTTCAGACCCGACCTTCATGGTCGGGTTTTCTTTTGCCTGTCGTGAGCCGCGGATCCGCGAATCAGCGGCCCAGCCAGAGCTCGGGCATCTGCAGCAAGCCGAACAGCACCAGCGCGGTGGCCGCGATCAGCAGCCAGGCCATGCTCCGCATCATCAATGTGCGCATCGTGGGTCTCCTGCCCCGGGTGTGACGTGACTATCGCGAGTCACACGGGAGGAGTCAAAGGTAAATGCGTTAAGCCGCAATCGCTGCCTGCGGGCCCGCATTCTCCCCCTGCTCTTCGCCGCGTGCAGCCGCCAGGAACTCGCGTCCCCAGCGCGACAGATCGTGGTGGCGCACGATGTCGAACAGCCGGCGCTGACGGTCTTCGCGTTCGCCCGGTGTCATCGCCAGCGCCTGCCGCAGCGTGCGCGCCAGGTCGGCCGGATCGTGCGGATTGGTCAGCACCGCGCCCTTCAGTTCGGCCGCAGCCCCGGCGAATTCCGACAGCACGAGCACGCCGTCGCCGCCGTCCAGGCCCTGCACCGCCACGAACTCCTTCGCCACCAGGTTCAGGCCATCGCGCAACGGCGTGATCCACATGACGTCGGCCGCGGCGTAATGCGCCACCACGTCGGCGAACGGCAGCACGCGGGCGAAGAAGCGCACCGGCGTCCAGTCCAGTTGCGACAGCCGGCCGTTGATGCGGCCCACCGCCTGTTCGATCTGCTGTTGCAACGGGCGATAGATGGTCATCTCCTTCGCCGCCGGCACGCACACCAGCACCAGCGTCACTTCGCCCTGCAGTTCCGGCGATTCGTCCAGCAGGCGCTCGAACGCGTGCAGCTTCTGCAGGATGCCCTTGGTGTAGTCCAGCCGCTCGATCGACAGCACCAGCTTGCGGCGGCCGATCTCGTCGCGGATGCGCGCGATGTCCTCCGCCACCTGCTCGGTCTCCAGGCTGGCGCGGATGCGGCCCACGTCGGTGCCGATCGGATGCGCGCCGATGCGCACCGTGCGGCCGTCGATGCGCAGTTCCGTCGCCATGTCCTCTACGCCCACGGCGCAGCCGAAGGTCAGGAAGCGCGGCGCGCACGAGGCGCGTGCGGTGACCTCCACAGGGAAGGTGCTGCGCACCGCGTCGGTGAAGTTCTCCGCATGGCGCGGGATATGGAAGCCCACATAGTCGCAGGCCAGCAGGCTGCCGAGGATCTCGCGCCGCCACGGCAGGATGGCGAAGATGTCCGCCGACGGGAACTGCGTGTGGTGGAAGAAGGCGATCTTCACGTCGGGGCGCAGCTCGCGCAGCACCGACGGCACCATCCACAGGTTGTAGTCGTGCAGCCACACCGTGGCGCCGGGCGCGGCCTCGGCGGCGGCGGCCTCGGCAAAGCGACGGTTGACGCGCTTGAACAGCGCCCAGTCGTCCTCGTTGAAACGCGCGCGCTCCCAGAAGCTGTTGATCACCGGCCAGAACGCTTCCTTCGAGAAGCGTTTGTAGAACACGTCCACCTCGTGCTTGGTCAGCGGCACATGCGCGGCGGTGAGACCGGGATAGCGCTCGGCATCCACCGGCGCGCGCGCCTCGACCGGCGGCGCCTTCGGATCGTCCACCGTCCACGCCACCCATGAACCGGGCTGGCCGTTGCCGAAGAAGCTGAGCAGGCTGGGAATGATGCCATTCGGCGAACTGTGCGGCCGGCGCACGCGCTGGCCGTCGACGATGTGCTCCTCGTACGGCAGGCGGTGATAGACCATCACCAGTTCCGCCTTGCCCGGCGGATGCAGCGTGGGCGGGTAATCGTCGGCATCGATGAGCGCGAAATGCGCCATCGCCTGCAGGATGCCACCGCAACCCGGCGCGTCGGCATGCAGCACGTTGTCCATGCCGGCCGTGGCGGCGACCAGCGCCGGCTCGGAGTCGCCCACACACACGCCAGGGAAGCCCTCGCCGTACATCGACAGGTCGTTGAGGGTGTCGCCGGCCACCAGCACGCGCGCGGGGTCCAGTGCCAGTTCGTCCACCAGCGCCGTCAACGTGCTGCCCTTGCGCGTGTCGCGCGGCAGGATGTCCAGGTAGCGGTCGGCTGAATACAGCACCTCGCAGCCCAGCGAGGCGGCCACGGCTTCCACCTCGGCCTGGATGGTGGAGAGCTGCTCGGGATGGCAGTAGTACGAGCAGCGGCGCTCCTGCGGCACTTCCTGCCGCACCAGCATGGGAAAGCGGCGCATGGCGTCGGCCACCACGTGCTCGCCCGGCCAGCGCGCTTCGATCTGCGACTGCAGCGGCTGGATCGGCTGCATGTCGGCGGTGCGCAGCACGGTGGCGCCGACATCGCAGATCACGTAGTCCGGCGTGGGCAGGCCGGGATCGGCCAGCAGCGAGAGTATCGCTTCGCGGCCGCGGCCGGTCACCCAGGCCAGCTTGACGTCGGGATGGGCGTCGACCAGGTGGTACAGGCGCTTGCGCGCTTCCGGATCGCCGGCCAGGAAGGTGCCATCGAGATCGGTGGCAAGAAGAAGGGGTTGCTCAGGGTGTTTCAGCAGGCTCATGCAGGTGCACTCCATAAGGGGGAGATGCCGCGCACAAGGCACGACGCGAAGGCGTACAGGGACGCCGGCGGGGAGAGTCATCGCATCGAAAGAAGGCGCCACGAACGGGCGCAGGAAACTAGGGTGCCGCGTGCCAGGCACGCTGCGCGCGGAAGCGCTGCAGATGTGCGTCCGTCCCCGAAGCATGGACGCGGACATCGACTGATGCGATGCAGCATTGTAGGCCGCATCTCACAGTGAGAGGTCAACGTAATGTTAAGAATGTTAAATCTGCGGCCGAAAACCGCTGTTTTCCGCGCGCCCTGCCCCACAGACGGCACCGGCACGCTGCGCTCTGCTCACTGCAAGACGCCACCTTGGGCCTGAAAGATCCTCTCTTCTCTCAGTAAGGTCCGGCGATGGACCTGAAAGATCCAACGTTGGACCGAAAAGATCCTCTCTTCTCTCACTAAGGTCCAACGATGGACCAAAAAGAGCCTGTCATCTCTCAACAAGATCCGACGCTGGACCGAAAAGGTCCTCTCTTCTCTCACTAAGGTCCGGCGTTGGGCGAAAAAGAGCCGTTCTTCTCACACGAAGGGGATCGCGAGAGCGAAAAAGGTCCGCGCGCCGCCCAAAAACATCCGATGGGGGCATTCCACGCATCGCGCGCCCACCGATGGCGGCGATCAACGCGACTCGGAGATGCGCAGGATCTTGCCGTTTGTGTTGATGGTGAAGACGATGGTCTTGCCCTCACGGAAGTAGGTCCAGTTCTCGCCTTCGAGGGCGCCGTACTGGTTTTCCAGGGGTGTGACCAGGTCGGGCTTGCCGGCGATCTCGACAAGTCTTCCGATGCTGTCGCCGCTGCTGACCACGCGGTTGCCGAAGGCGTAGGTGTCGGCGAAGGCAGCGCCGGCCGCCAGCATCAAGGCCAGGAAGAGTGCGGTCTTGCACATGGGTAGCCCTTTCCGTTGAGTGGGGCGAGTATAGGCCCGGCCCTAGGCCAGCATGATATTCATCAGCGCCAGCGTCGCCACCGCGGTCGCCAGCCAGATCATCACCCGCTTGAGCAACGCGGCATCCAGCGCCCCCGCCGCCCGCGATTCGCCCGGCACGTTGAAACCCACCACCAGCACATGCACCGGCAGCGCCACCACCAGCAGGAACGCGAACACCCAGTTCAACGTCTCCTCCCCCAGGTGCGGCCAGAGCAACGGCATCACGATGCCGGCGAAGAGGCCGGCAGTGGCGGCGGTGAGGGGGGTTGGGGTGAGTTTCATGCGGGATGCGTCTTATCGGGCGTGCCCGGAGTCTAGCGGACTCGGGTCGCAAGGACGGCTTATCGAAAAGTCGTAGGATGGGTTGAGCGAAGCGATACCCATCGACACCATCTCCGAGGTCAAGGATGACCAACTACCGCCGCACCTTCATCCCCGGCGCCACCTACTTCTTCACCGTCAATCTCGCCGACCGGCGCACGACACTGCTGGTCGACCACATCGACCTATTGCGCGACGCAATCCGGTACACCCGGCACCGTCATCCTTTCGACATCGACGCAATGGTCGTGCTGCCGGATCACCTGCACGCACTTTGGACCTTGCCGCCAAACGATGCCGACTTTCCCTTGCGCTGGCGCCTCATCAAAACCTGGTTCTCACGCCACCTTCTCCGTGGCGAGCATCGACGCGCGAGTCGTGTCGACAAGGGCGAACGCGGCATCTGGCAACGGCGATATTGGGAGCATCTGATACGCGATGACGTCGACTTCGCGCGGCATGTGGATTACATCCACTGGAATCCGGTGAAGCATGGTCGTGCGGCGCGTGTTGTGGACTGGCCATACTCCACGTTCCATCGGTTTGTGCGCGATGGGGTGTTGGCGGAGGGGTGGGGTTGGGACGGAGATGAGGCGGGTTTCGGGGAGCGGCGGTGATGGGTATCGCTTCGCTCAACCCATCCTACGGGCTCCTACAAGCTTAAGCGGAACTCGTCTTAGACCTGAGGAAAGCTTGCATATCAAGCGAGTACGGCCCCTCTACAACAAATTCACCGTACCGCGCTTGATAATCTCGCCAGGACCGAGACAGATGACCTTCACGCCGAAAGAAAGGGTGAATCCAAACCCATTGCATAACCCAATGTGCTTCGCGCCTCCTGAACACGGCAGCCCCTACGTAGCGAACCTTCATGCCCGGCATGTCGTCAGCCGGCACATGGAAAAGATGCCCTTCATATGGGACGAATACGGGAGACTTGCTGGATTCTCTCGCGCAGAAAAGCGAGATGTCGTACTTAAGCTCCCGCTTAAAGTACTCCGCAAAGCGCTCCACGTTCCGACGCAGACCTAGCCGTGAGGCTGGGGTAACTGTCGCTGACTCAGGGAACTCGCCGGTGGGCAAGTCAAGAGAGTATTTGCTCATCGTCTTCGCCAGCGCCAAATTTCTGCGGGAGTGACGGAACATAGCCACACTTCGGACGGTCTGCGTTAGGCATCTGGAAAGCCTCCCTTTAGCCGCTCCATCGCTTCATTTCTTTTGATTTTTAGCTTATCTAGAATCTTCTTATGCTCTGATTCCGGCATGGCCAGCAATGATTGATGGACTTCAAGTGCTCCAAGCTCTGTGCGCAATAGCATTGCTCGGTCTTTTTGTTTCGTATTGAAAGCCCACCAGTCTTTTTCAGATTGAGGCTTCATGCTCCAATACTGGATTTCCGAATCACTCAGGCCTGCGAGCCATTCATCTGAATAGTCAGGCACAGGAACCATCACTACCTCCATCTTGTGAAGAATTTTGCAATCCTAATGCAATAGACAATAGTTTAGTCGTTAGCTGAAGTGGCCATCATCAGCTCCGCCGACGTCAGCACGTAGGATGGGTTGAGCGCAGCGATACCCATCATCGCGCACGATCAGACACACCCAAACGATGGGTATCGCTGCGCTCAACCCGTCCTACAAGTCAGGTCACGGCTTCTTGAAGAACAGGTGCAGGCCGGAAGCGGCAAGCCAAAGTCCGAAGAAGAGAATCACCGCGACTTCGACCAGCGCCCGAGGCCCCTCAGCGCCAGGCATCTTGGCCGTAGCGGACACCGCGATGTATCCGGTCGCTACGTACGCCATCAGCTTGCCCCACGAGACGTATGCGACAAAACCGCCCGCCCACACGAACAGCATGCCCATTATCTTGTTGTAGAAGCCATTGCCATCCTTCATGTGCATTGCAGTCCCCGAATGGCGGCGTGCGGCATCAAATGAAGTGGCGGAGAGAGTGGGATTCGAACCCACGGTAGGCTTACACCTACGGCAGTTTTCAAGACTGCTGCCTTAAACCGCTCGGCCATCTCTCCGTTGTCATTGCCCTGCCCCGGCGCTGCGCGCCGTACGGCAGTTTTACCATCGACCTGCAGTCGATGTTCGCTCCGGCCTGCGGCCTTCGCGTCAAGACGGCTGCCTTAAACCGCTCGGCCATCTCTCGGTTGTAACGCCGATGGACCTCGATCCATCCCAGCCTGCCACCCTACGCCGGCGGCACACCCCGGCCCCTTGCAGGCCGGTGCGCATTTTCGCACGAACCCCGCCGCCGTGGCTTACGAGGCCTTCTTCACCTTGCCGGCCTTGGTGTTGTCGATCGCCATCGCGATGGCCTTCTCCTTCGCCTCCGCACAGGCGCCACCGCAATCCAGCCGCGACGACTCGATCTGCTGCGGCAGGTGCTCGGCCAGGAAATCGATGAACACCCGCACCGCCGGCAACATGCCCCGGCGCGAGGCGAACACCGCGTGGCAGATGCCCTGCGGCAGGCTCCATTCCGGCAACACCACCTCCAGCTCGCCCTTGCGCACCGCGTCCGCGCACACCGTCTCAGGCAGCAGCGTGATGCCGTACCCGTCCTTCGCCATCGACTGCAGCAGCGGGAAATCGAAACCGGCCAGGCGCGGATTCAGTTCGATGCGGCGCACCTCGCCGTCCGGACCATGCAGCTCCCAGCGCTGGCGCGCCTCGTCCTCGCTGATGCTGAGGGTGACGTGCTCGGCCAGGTCTTCCGGCACCTTCGGGCGGCCGGCGCGGTTGAGGTACTTGGGACTGGCGACCAGCAGCTCCTGGATCTGGCCGAAGCTGCGCATCACCAGGCTGCCATCGTCGTCGAGCTTGGCGCGCACGCGCAGGGCCACGTCGTAGCCCTCGTTGATGATGTCGACCCGGCGATTATTGACGTGCAGTTGCAGCCGCACCTTCGGGTACTTGTCGAGGAAGGCCGGCAGGATCTTCGGCAACTGCATCTGCGCCACCGCCACCGGCACGCTGACGCGCACCACACCGCGCGGTTCCGCGCTGAGACGATCCACCACTTCGCGTGCGGCCTGGGCTTCGGCCAGCATGGTCTGCGCATGGCGATGCACGCTGGTGCCGACGTCGGTTACCGCGAAGCGGCGCGTGGAGCGCTGCAGCAGGCGCACGCCCAGGTCGGTTTCCAACTGGCTGATGCGCCGGCTCAAGCGCGACTTGGGAATACCCAGCGCCCGCTCGGCCGCAGCGAAGCCACCGTGGTCCACCACCATGGCGAAGTAATAGAGGTCGTTGAGGTCGTGCTGCATGACAATAGTTCCGCCTTTAGAACAATCAGTGACGTTAAACCACGTTTATCCCACTTATGCAACGACCTACAGTGGTCTCCAAGGCGGCGCTGGCCGCACCCGACAGGAGAACCACCGTGAAACTATTGCATATCGACAGCAGCGCGCTGGCCGCCAACTCCGTCAGCCGACAACTGACCGCCGCCATCGTAGCCCGTTGGCAGGACAGCGTGCCCGGGCTGGAGGTCACCTACCGCGACCTCGACGCCGACCCGCTGCCCCACCTGACCAATGCCGTACTGGGTGGGGGCGACGCCGCCGCCGCACAAGCCAGCGAAGCTGCCCTGCAGCAGTTCCTGGACGCCGACGTCATCGTGCTGGGTGTGCCGCGCTACAACTTCGGCGTGCCGTCCACGCTGAAGGCCTGGATCGACCGCGTGGCCGTGGCCGGCCGCACCTTCAAGTACACCGAGAACGGCCCGGTGGGCCTGGCCGGCGGCAAGCAGGTCATCGTGGCCGAGGCCAGCGGCGGCGAATACGCCGGCACCGCGATCGACTTCGTCGCCCCGTACCTGACCCAGGTGTTCAAGTTCCTGGGCATCACCGACGTGGACTTCATCCGCGCCGAGCGCGTGGCCTATTCGCCCGAGCACAAGGCGCAGGCCATCGAAGTCGCGCTGGCGAGCATTCCGGCGCCGGTGCGCCAGGCAGCCTGAGGTCCACCGCAGTCCTCTCTCCGTTCGGCCCGCGCAAGCGGGCCGTTTTCTTTGCAGCGATGGAAGGCGTGGCCGCTCGCGCGACTGCCCGAGGCGCGACGCCCGCCGCGCGCGCGTCGGAATGACAAGGCGGCACCGGTATGCTGCCGGCACTCGTCACCGTGATCCGCCGATGCCCGCCCGGAAAGCCGCCCCGGAACAGATCGACGCCGCGCAGGCGATCGCCCTGCTGCACGCCGCCGCCAGCCCCGCACACCGGGGCGGGCTGGCACGCTACGGCATTCCCGACACCCATGCGCTGGGCGTGCCCATGCGCGATATCCAGGCGCTGGGCAAGCGCATCGGGCGCCGGCACGCGCTGGCGCAGCCGCTGTGGGACAGCGGGATCTACGAGGCGCGCCTGCTGGCGGCCTTCGTTGCCGACCCCGCCCAGCTGACGACGACCCGGATGGACCGCTGGTGCCGTGCGTTCGACAACTGGGCGGTCTGCGACACGATGTGCCTGCACCTGTTCGACCGCAGCCCGCACGCGTGGACGCGTGTCGTGGCGTGGGCACGCAAGCGCGATGAGTTCCAGAAACGCGCGGCGTTCGCGCTGCTCGCCGGACTGGCCGTGCACGACAGACGGACCGGCGATGCGCCCTTCCTCGAGGGGCTGGGGCTGGTCGAGGCTGCGGCGGACGACGCGCGCAACTTCGTCAGCAAGGGCGTGAGCTGGGCGCTGCGGGCCATCGGCCACCGCAATGCCGCGCTGCATGCGGAAGCGCTCGCGCTGGCCACGCGACTGGCCGCCTCCGACGATGCGACGCGGCGCTGGATCGGCAAGGACGCCCTGCGCGACCTCACTCGCCCGCTGGTGCGCGCCAAGGTGGCGACGTCGGGCAAGGGGCGCGCGAAAAAGACTTGACACTCCCCTCTCCCTGCGCAGCGGGGAGAGGGTGCCCAACGGGCGGGTGAGGGGCGAACGGAGGCAGCATCCTGCGAGCGTCGCTGGCGGTCAACGCTCGATCACATTCGACAAACAAAACGCGATGGAGGAAAACGCGCGAAAGGCTGCCCCTCATCCGCCCTCCGGGCACCTTCTCCCCGCTCGCGGGGAGAAGGATTCAATGCGGACTCTCCGCTGGCGTGAAGAAACGACGATTCAAGCGATCCGCTCGGCCCCGCCCATGTACGGCCGCAGCGCTTCGGGCACGGTGATCGAGCCGTCTTCGTTCTGGTAGTTCTCCATCACCGCGATCAGCGCGCGGCCGACGGCGGTGCCGGAGCCGTTGAGCGTGTGCACTGGTTCGGGCTTGCCGGTGGCGGGGTTGCGCCAGCGGGCCTGCATGCGCCGGGCCTGGAAGTCCTCGCAGTTGGAGCACGAGGAGATCTCGCGGTACATGGCCTGCGACGGCAGCCAGACTTCCAGGTCGAAGGTCTTGGTGGCGCCGAAGCCCATGTCGCCGGTGCATAGCAGCATGCGGCGGTACGGCAGGCCCAGCTTCTCCAGCACGGTTTCGGCGGCGCGGGTCATGCGCTCCTGCTCGTCGTAGCTTTCGGACGGGCGCGCGATCGAGACGAGTTCCACTTTCTCGAACTGGTGCTGGCGGATCATGCCGCGCACGTCCCGGCCACCGCTGCCGGCTTCAGAGCGGAAGCACATGGAATGCGCCGTCATGCGCAGCGGCAGGCGGGCGTCGTCGAGAATCTCGTCGCGGACGATGTTGGTCAGCGGCACTTCCGAGGTCGGGATGAGGTAGCGCGTGTGCTCGCCCAACTGGGTGGCGAACAGGTCTTCCTCGAACTTCGGCAGCTGGCCGGTGCCGCGCATCGAATCGGCGTTGACGATCACCGGTACGCTGGTCTCTTCGTAACCGTGTTCGTTGGTGTGCAGGTCCAGCATGAACTGCGCGAGCGCGCGGTGCAGGCGGGCCAGCTGGCCGCGCAGCACGGTGAAGCGGGCGCCGGAGAGCTTGGCGGCGGTGTCGGCGTCGAGCCAGCCGTGGCGGGCGCCGAGTTCCACATGGTCCTTGACCGCGAAGTCGAACGTGCGCGGCGTGCCCCAGCGGTGCTGTTCGACGTTGTCGGCTTCGTCCTGGCCGACCGGGACGCTGGCGTGCGGCAGGTTGGGAATGCCCAGGGCGATGGTTTCGATCTCGCTGCGGATCTCGTCCAGCTTCACTTCCGAGGCCTTCAGCTCGTCGCCGAAGCCGGCCACTTCGGCCATCAGCGCGGACACGTCTTCGCCCTTGGCCTTGGCCTGGCCGATCGCCTTGGAACGGGTGTTGCGCAGGTTCTGCAGCTCCTCGGTACGCTTCTGCAGCTGCTTGCGGGCAGCTTCCAGGTCGGCGATGCGGGACACGTCCAGATCGAAGTTGCGGGTCTGCTTGAGGCGCTGGGCGAGTTCGGCGGGCTGGGTGCGGAGCAGGACAGGATCGAGCATGGAAACAGCAGTCTGGCGTGGGAGGCCGGCATTATCGCCCATCTGCGACCGGCTGCCCGCGCGGTTAACCCCTGCTGTGCAAGAATCGGCGCGATTCCACCGGTGATCCCCATGTCGGCCCAGCAACCGCACGACCCGCACTTCACCTTCCGCCTGCCCCGCACCGCCCTGCGCAACGCCGCCATCGCCTTCGGCATCGGCCTGCTGCTGTTCCTGATCGTGTGGTGGCTCGGCCGCGACGACGGCTTCTATACCCCCGAGGCCGCCGCGCCGGGCAAGGCGCTGCCGATCGAAGCGCTGCCCGAGCCGCTGTCCACCGGCACCGGCGCCAGCGGCATGGACGAACCGGCGCCGCGCCCCGCGGCCGAGGAGCGTCCACAACTGGTGGAAGAAAAGCCGATGCCGGTACCGGTCGCCGAAACCCCGCTGCCCGCCACGCCCGGCGATGCCCCGGCGCCCTCCGCTACCGTTCCGCTGGCCCCGGGCGATGTGCCGGTGCCGATCCCCGGCCAGACCCCCGCCCCCGAATATCCGGCCGCCGCGATGCGCAATGGCGACCAGGGCACGGTGATGGTGCGCGTGGAAGTGGGCGCAGATGGCGTGCCCACCTCCGTCGACGTCGCCGAGCGCAGCGGCTCGCGCGACCTGGACCGTGCGGCCGTCGCCGCCGTGCGCCAGTGGCGTTTCCAGCCGGCGCAGCGCGATGGCCAGCCGGTCCCCGGCGCGGTGACGGTGCCGATCGATTTCAAGATGCGGTGATGCGACGTCGGCACGGCGCAGGATGCAGCGTGGGCGCCGCCACGACGCCACCTGACTTTCGGCGCCGCTAGAGATCCGTTCGTGGTGAGCCTGTCGAACCACGCTCTTCGCGCAAGCTCCAAACGCCACGACGGCGCACATCAGCGCCAGAGTGGTTCGACAGGCTCACCACGAACGGAGGCTTGTGTCGGAGCTTCCGATACGCGATATGTTTGGCCGCAGTGCTGAAAGGCTCCGCCCATGCACGCGCCTTGCACACCGATGAACGCGTGTTTCATTAGCTGAACTCAAACCGGCGCGCTTCATCACTCGATCACGCATCGCAAACATCCTCGCGCAAAGACTCGGCACCGTTCCAACGCGGAACCCACAACGCGAAACGGAGGTTCATATGTCGATGCCCACGAACAACGAATACCGCGCCCCGGACACCGTCGAAGACAGCACGGTCGAACCGCGCCGCACCACGTCCCCCGTCCTGCTGACGCTGCTCGCTTTTGCGGTCACGGCGGGCGGCCTGATCTGGTGGAGCCAGTCGCGTGCGCCGGCTGAGGCCCCGGTGGCAACCGTGCCGGGAGCCGTGATCGGCGATGCGGCGCCCGCCGCGCCGGCAGGCGAGCGCGCCGCCACCAACCGCGAACGCGCCGAGCGTGTCGCCACGCGCCCGGCGCCGATCAGCCGCGATGCACGCCCGCTCGCGACCAACACCGAGCCGAAGTACCCGGCCTCGATGCTGCGGGCCGGCGTGGGTGGCACGGTGGTCGTGCTGGCCGAGGTGGACGCCAACGGCAATCCGATCGAGGTTCGCGTGGTCGAGCGCAGCGGCGAACGCGATCTGGACCGTGCCGCGCTGACCGCCGTGCGCCAGTGGCGCTTCGAGCCGGCCATGCGCAATGGCAAGGCCGTCGCCACCAGCGTGAAGGTGCCGGTGGACTTCACGCCGATCTAAGCACGGCACCGCTCCCGACACGGAGCTGACGAGGAAAGGAAAGGGGGCGCGGGCAGGCGCCCCCTTTTTTGTGGATGCGGCGCGAGTTGCTAGCGGCTGTTGTGGGAGCGACGTGAGTCGCGATGATGCATTCAGGACCCTTCATCGCGACTTACGTCGCTCCCACACCCAGTTTCGTGAGGCCTCAGGCGTTGCGCAGCCCGAACCCCGCCCCCGTGGCCAGCCCGTCGTAGTTCGGGAACGAGGTGGCCACGTTGGCGACATCGCCGATGCGCACCTCGCCCTTTGCGAGCTGACCCGCAATCGAGAACGCCATCGCGATGCGGTGGTCGCCATGGCTGTCCACCACCCCACCCTTCAGCTCGCCGGGGAAGATCGTCGCGCCATCCGGGGTTTCGTCGATGCGCAGCCCCAAGGCACGTAGTCCATTTGCCATGGCGGCGAGACGGTCGGATTCCTTCACCCGCAATTCCGCGGCGCCACTGACGACCGTGGGACCTTCAGCGGCCGCCGCCGCGACGAACAGCGTCGGGAACTCGTCGATCATGTCCGGCACCAGCGCCTCGGGCACGGCGATGCCACGCAGCGGCGCATGTCGCACCACGAGGTCCGCGACCGGCTCGCCGCCATGCTCGCTGGCGTTCTCCTCGCGAATGTCAGCACCCATCAGCCGCAGGGCCTGCAGCAGGCCGGTGCGGCGCGGGTTGAGGCCGACCGCGCGCAGGCGCAGCTCGGAGCCCGGGATGATGCTGGCCGCAACCAGGAAGAACGCCGCCGACGAGAAGTCCGCCGGCACCGCGATGTCCGTCGCTTTCAACCGCTGGCCGCCACGCAGCCGCGCAACGCCGGGGGAGAAATCGATGTCCACGCCGAAGGCCTTGAGCATGCGCTCGGTGTAATCGCGGGTGGGATGCGGCTCACGCACGACGGTCTCGCCCTGCGCGTACAGGCCGGCCAGCAGCACGGCCGACTTCACCTGCGCGCTGGCGACTTCCAGCGTGTAGTCGATGCCGGTGAGCGCCTGGCCGCCATGGATGCGCAGCGGCGGCAGACCACCCTCTTCCGTATCGATGCGTGCGCCCATCGTCGACAGTGGGCCGGTCACGCGGCGCATCGGCCGCTTGGAGAGGGACGCATCGCCGACCAGCACGCTGTCGAACGGTTGCGCCGCCAGCAGCCCGGCCAGCAGGCGCATGCCGGTGCCGGCGTTACCGCAGTCCAGCTCGCCATCCGCGCCCTTCAGGCCGTCCACGCCGACGCCATGCACGATGCGACGCGACGGCGAGGGGGTCTCGATACGCACGCCCAGGCGCGAAAAAATGGCGGCCGTGGCGCGGGTGTCCTCGCCTTCGAGAAAGCCGTCGATGGTCGATACGCCATCGGCCAGCGCGGCGAACATCACCGCGCGATGCGACACCGACTTGTCGCCGGGGATGTCGAGGGTGCCGCGCAAGGCGCGGCCGGTGGAGGCGATCCAGTGCTGGGTCATGGGAGCTCGTTGCGTCTTGCGAGGATAGAAGGAAGCGGACGTCTGGACGTAGGACGGGAGGTTGCCGTCATCCCGGCGAAAGCCGGGATCCATCTTGATCTTGCTGGTCCGGCAAAAGGCAACGTCAACGTGGATCCCGGCTTTCGCCGGGATGACGAATAAAGCGATACCAAGACCGGACGGGGTTCGTGACGGCTTTCAAGGCACCGCAACCGGATACGACCCCAGCACCTTGATCTGCGCCGAGTGTTGTTTCAGTTCGGCCAGGGCCAGCTTCATCGCGTCGTCGTCGATATGGCCGGCCAGGTCGATGAAGAAGCCGTACTCCCACTTGGCGTGGTGCGACGGGCGCGATTCGATGCGGTTCATGCTGATGCCGTGGCGCGCGAACGGGCTGAGCACGTCGAACAGGGCGCCTGGCTTGTCGTGGATGAAGACCAGCACCGAGGTGCGGTCGTGGCCGGACGGCGGGAACAGGCTGCGGCCGATCACCAGGAAGCGCGTGGTGTTGTCCTTGTCGTCCTGGATCGGGCTCATGACGACCTTCTTCAGGCCGTATACGTGCGCGGCGCTCTCGCCGCCGATGGCCGCCGCATCATCGTTGCCGCGCGCGCGGCGCGCGCCCTCGGCGTTGCTCGATACCGGCACCTTCTCCACCTTCGGCAGGTTCGCACGCAGCCAGCCGGCCGTCTGCGCGAAGGACTGCGGGTGTGCGTAGATGCGCTCGATGTCGTCGATACGTCCGCTGCGCGACATCAGGAACTGGTGCACGCGCAGTTCGACTTCGCCGCAGATCTTCAGGTCCGAGGTCAGGAACATGTCCAGCGTGATCTGGATGGTGCCCTGCCCCGAGTTCTCCACCGGCACCACGCCGAAATCGGCATTGCCGCTGGCCACTTCCTGGAACACTTCCTCGATGCTGGCCAGCGGCAGCCCATGCGCCGAGCGGCCGAAGTGCTTGAGCACGGCCTGCTGGCTGAAGGTGCCTTCCGGACCGAGGTAGCCGATCTTCAACGGCTCCTGCTGGGCCAGGCAGGCGGACATGATCTCGCGGAAGACGTGCACCAGCACTTCATCGCTGAGTGGGCCTTCGTTGCGGTCCACGACCATCCGCAGCACCTGCGCCTCGCGCTCGGGCCGGTAGTAGTCGACCGCGGCGGCGAGCTTGCCTTTGGCCTTGCCGACCTGGTGGGCGAAGCGCGCGCGCTCGGCGATCAGCGACTGGATCTGGCGGTCGATGCCGTCGATCTTGGCGCGGACGTCGGAGAGGGCGGGCGCGGCGGGGGTAGTGACGTCGGTTCTCTTGCCGCCGGCGGGCTTTGCGGGTTTCTTGCTGGGTTTGGAGGCCATCGGGTTTTTCCGTAATCCGGTCGCATCCCTGTGGGAGCGACGTAAGTCGCGAAGATTTACCGGTAACGCTTCATCGCGACTTACGTCGCTCCCACACCGGATCGAGAGGGATGCTTCATCCGTTGCGCTGCTGGAAATCGCGCATGAACTCCACCAGCGCCTGCGCGCCTTCCACCGGCATCGCGTTGTACAGCGAGGCACGGATGCCGCCGACCGCCTTGTGGCCTTTCAGTGCCAGCAGGCCGACCGATTTGGATTCGGCCACGAAGCGCGCGGTCAGGGTGTCGTCCGGCAGGAAGAACGGGATGTTCATCCGCGACCGCGCGGCCGCCGCCACGTCGTTGCGGTAGAAACCGCCCGAGGCGTCGATGGCGCTGTAGACCAGCGACGACTTGACGGCGTTGCGGCGGGCGAACTCGGCCACCCCGCCCTCGGCCAGCATCCACTTGAACACCAGGCCGGCCAGATACCAGTTCCAGGTCGGCGGCGTGTTGAGCATGGAGTCGCGTTCGGCGTGCGAGCGGTAGTCGAAGATGTCCGCGCGCGGCTGGCCGCTGCGCGCGAACAGGTCCTTGCGGATGATGACCACCGCCACGCCGACCGGGCCCAGGTTCTTCTGCGCGCCTGCGTAGATCACGCCGTACTTCGACACATCCAGCGGCTCGGAGGCGATGGAGGAACTGAAATCGGCGAACAGCGGCACGTCGCCGACGTCCGGTGTATCGCGGAACTCCACGCCGTGGATGGTCTCGTTGGCGGTGATGTGGACGTAGGCCGCGCCCGGCGTGAGCCGCCAGCTGTCGCGCGCGGGAATGTCGTGGAAGCCGCCGGCTTCGCCATCCGCGGCGATGTTGACGGTGCAGTACGGCTTGGCCTGCTTGATCGCGGTCTTGCCCCAGTGGCCGGTCACCACGTAGTCGACCACCTGGCCGGGCGCCGCGAAATTCAGCGCCAGCAGGGCCTGGTGGGTGGTCGCGCCACCGGAGAGGAACAGCACCGCGTAGTCATCGGGAATGCCGACGAGCGCGCGCAGGTCGGCCTCGGCCTGTGCCGCCACCGCGATGAAATCCTGGCTGCGGTGGCTGATCTCCACGATGGACGCGCCGATGCCGTTCCAGTCGAGCATCTCGGCCTGGGCCTGCCGCAGGACGGATTCGGGCAACGTCGCCGGGCCGGCACTGAAGTTGAACGCGCGCGTCATGGGGCACCTGAACAAGAAGGGCCGTAGTATGCCGCAGCGCATCAGTTGCAGGGGCAACCAGCGCCGGGCGCATCCTTTTCTTCATCGCTGGCGTACTACCTTGTATGCGCCCGGCCGGTGAACCAATGCCGCATGCCCGGGTCGAACCACCGCCCTCCGAGGAAACCCTTCCATGTCCTTGCGCGATGTCCTGCGGATTCCCGCCTCCCACGTCACCGACGAGCGTGTCTATCTGGAGCGTCGCCGCCTGCTGCAGGCCTTCGCCGCCGCACCCGCACTGGCCTTGGCCGGTTGCGCCGAGGCCGAACCCCCGCCGCCGCCGAAGATCACGGTGACGCCGGAACAGGCGCGGTCCGGCTTCCGCACCACCGAGACGCTGACCCGGTTCGAGGATGTCAGCACGTACAACAACTTCTACGAGTTCGGCACCGGCAAGGCCGACCCGTCCAACGCGCGCAAGACCCTGAAGACCTCGCCGTGGTCGGTGGTGGTGGGCGGCGAATGCGCCAAGCCCGGCAAGATCGCGCTGGAGGACCTGATCAAGGGGCTCACGCCCGAGGAGCGCATCTACCGCCTGCGCTGCGTGGAGGGCTGGTCGATGGTGATCCCGTGGCTGGGCGTGCCGCTGGGCGACGTGTTGAAGAAGTTCCAGCCCACGTCCAAGGCCAAGTACGTGGCCTTCACCACGCTAGCCGATCCGGTGCAGATGCCGGGGGTGCGTTACCGCTCGATCAACTGGCCCTACCGCGAAGGCCTGCGCATCGACGAGGCCATGCATCCGCTGACCCTGCTGGCGACCGGCCTGTACGGCAAGCCGCTGCCGCAACAGAACGGTGCGCCGCTGCGGCTGGTGGTGCCGTGGAAGTACGGCTTCAAGAGCATCAAGTCGATCGTGGAGATCAAGTTCGTCGAGAAGATGCCCGAGACCGCCTGGCACGACCTGCAGCCCTCGGAGTACGGGTTCTTCTCCAACGTCAATCCGAACGTCGACCATCCGCGCTGGAGCCAGAAGACCGAGCGGCGCATCGCCGGCACGCAGAGCAAGCTGTTCGCCGAACGCATCCCCACGCGTGCGTTCAACGGCTATGCCGACCAGGTGGCGTCGCTGTACACCGGCATGGACCTGAAGAAGTGGTATTGAGCGCGCGTCCGGAGAACGCGTGCTGCGGCTGTGCGGGGGGTGGCATGGCAACGCCGTTCGCGGTCCGCGTGGGGTGCCCTGTCACCCGGGTATGGCAGGGGTGAGCGCCCACTCCGTTCGTGGTGAGCTTCAACTCATTGCGTGATGATTTCCCATTCCGCTCGTGGTGAGCCTGTCGAACCACGCTTTTCGAGGCCGACGCTCAGGCTTTCCGCCAAGAGCGTGGTTCGACAAGCTCACCACGAACGGGACCTCGACAAGCTCACCACGAACGGGACCTCGACAGGCTCACCCGGCACGGAGCCTCGACAGGCTCACCACGAACGGCTCCTCGACGGCTCACCACGGACGGCTTCTCGACGGGTTCGGCACGAAGGGCGCTGGGACGGGGCCACCACCCTCGGCACCCGGACCCGCAGCCGCCGACGTCGTCCCTCTCCTGACATCATCCCTTTCCGATACCGACACCGATCCCATCCCGCATGCCCAAGACCTCCCCGCGCCTGATCGCCGCCAAGACCCTGGTCCATGCGCTTGCGCTGACCCCGCTGGCCATCCTGGCCTGTCAGTTCTACGACGTCTGGCAGCACGGCAGCGATGCGCTGGGGGCCGATCCGGTGGCGGAAATCGAGCATCGCACCGGGCTGTGGGCGCTGCGGATGCTGATGATCGCGCTGGCCATCACGCCGTTGCGCCAGCTGACCGGGCAGTCCGTGCTGCTGCGCTTCCGGCGCATGCTGGGGCTGTACGCGTTCTTCTACGCCAGCCTGCACTTGGCCGTGTATCTGGGCCTGGACCTGCGCGGCTACTGGACGCAGATCTTCGAGGAGATCGTCAAGCGGCCCTACATCACCGTCGGTTTCGCCGCCTGGCTGCTGCTGGTGCCGCTGGCCATCACCTCGACGCAGGGCTGGATGCGCCGGCTCGGCCGCCGCTGGGGCCAGTTGCACAAACTCGTCTACGCCATCGGCGTGCTGGCGGTGCTGCACTTCTGGTGGCTGGTGAAGTCGGACATCCGCGAGCCGCTGCTGTATGCCGCCATCCTGGCGGTCCTGCTCGGCTGGCGTGTCTGGAAGAAGTTCAGCCCGCGCCGAACAGCAGCAGCGCGCTGAGCGCGCCCGCCATCAGCAGCGCCGCCAGCAACAGCCAGGGCCAGCGCAGCATCGACGAGGCCGGCCGGGTCGGCGTGGCGCCGTCTACGGGCGTGGTGCCGGCGTCGTCCATCGGGGCGGCATCCTCCAGTTTCGCGCTGGGCGCCCACGGCACTTCGAGCACGAAGCGATGCTGGGCATCGAACACGATCTGGTCGCCGGCCACCAGCAATGCGTCACGCACGGGCACGCCGTTCACCCGCGTCCCCTCCACCGATCCCAGATCGCGCAGCAGCACGCGCTCGCCGCGCAGCTCCAGGCGCGCATGCCGTTCGGCGAAGCCGGGGTCGTCGATGCGGATGTGGGCATCGCGGGCGCGGCCCACCACGCGCGGCTGCTCCAGCGACACGCTCTTGCCGTGGTACTTGCCGCCCAGGCCACGCAGGACCACCCGCATGTCGCCCTGGCCGGCATCACTGTCGCGCAGGTCGGCCGCCGATGCGTAGCCGGATTGCAGCAGCAATTCCACGCCTTCCACGAACACCGCGTCGCCGGGCCGCAACACCGCCATGCGCCTGACCGGGCGGCCATTGATGTGCACGCCACGCATGCCGTTCGCCACCTGCAGCCACAGGCCACGCCGGTCCACGCAGATCTGCGCGAGCAGCGCGCCCTGCAGGGCGTCCCCGACGCCGATCGTGCCGGTGGCCTCGCGCACGATGCGGTGCACACCGGTGGTGAGCGGCCGGTCCGGCGCGGGGCGGTTGCTGAAATGAAGTCTGAGGTTCTGCACGCGACGGGAGCCTAGCAGGTTGGCGTGGGACCGGCAGCCCCGGCTTGGCATCTTCACGCGTCGCCGCGCAGAATGGCGGCCCGTCACCGGAGCCCGCGCATGGCCAGCATCGATATCCAGCACCCGCATTCCAAGACGCCCGCGCAGGCGCGCAAGGCCGTCGAAGGCGTGGCCAAGAAACTGGCCGAGCGCTTCGACATGGAGTACGGCTGGGACGGCGACACGCTGAAATTCAGCCGCTCCGGCGTGGACGGCACCATCGCCCTGCTCGCCGACAAGCTGCGGGTCACCGCCAACCTGGGCTTCCTGCTCTCGGCGATGAAGGGGCCGATCGAAGCCGAGATCCGCCGGGTGCTGAGCGAGAAGTTCGACTAGGGCTCAGTCGCGGAACGGATCCGGGTCGGAGGCGAACAGCCGGCGCGATACCGCACGTTCCGCACGCTCGATGTCGCGCACGAACGCCTTGCCATCGCCAAGGGCGGCGAAGGCAGCGAAACCCCGCTCCAGGAATCCCTGCAGCTCGCCCAGACCGGTCGCCTTGGCCGGTCCGCGCGACAGCTTGAGCAGCGTGGCCACGCCCGGCGTCTTCACCGCCCGCGCCAGGCCCACACCGACCTCCGCGATCAGGTCGATCTGGTGCCCGCGCAGGCGCGGCAGGCCCACCTCACGATAGGCCTTGCCGTACAGGTCGGCGTCCAGCTTGCGGCGGTTCGGCGCCAGCCGGTGCAGCGCCTCGGCCATGCGCATGTCCAGGGCATGGGTCAGCACGCCCAGTTCGATGCCATGGGCGACGGTTTCCAATACGGCACCGGGCAGCAGGCGCTGCATCATCGGCATCACCTTGGCGACGTTGGCGTCGCGCCCGCTGAAGTCGTGGTCGCCGTAGACGTCGGTGAGGAAGAACATCGCCGCCGCGCGCCGCTTCGGGTCGTTCAGGAAATGCGCGAAGCTGGCTTCCAGCCGCGCCGCCTGCCAGCGCCGGACCTCGGGCAGCCAGCGCAGCCGGTTGCGCGGCTCGTGGTCGGGGTCGTGCGCGGCCTGGTGCCAGGCCAGGCGCCTGCCCACGCGTTCTATCAACGGATTTGCTCGGGCCATGGTCGCCATGATCCGGACCGGGTGCGACCACCGCAACCCGGCGACCGGTCGGCTACACTCGGGCGGCAAGGTCACCACGGGTAGTACATGCTTTCGATCCACAGCGCGCGGCAACGGGGCCACAACGGCAAGATCGGGCTGGCCATCGCCGGCGGCGGACCCATCGGCGGGATGTACGAACTGGGCGCACTGCGTGCGCTGGATGAAGCGCTGGACGGTCTGGACCTGACCCGGATGGATTGCTACGTGGGCGTCAGCTCGGGGGCTTTCCTGGCTGCCGGACTGGCCAACCGGATGGGCACGGCCGAGATGTGCCGCATCTTCATCACCGGCACCAGCGACGATGCCGAATTCCGTCCCGAGACCTTCCTGCGACCCAATGTGGGCGAATACCTGCGGCGGGCGGCCACCCTGCCGGGGCTGTATGCCGACTGGCTGTCGCGGCTGATGCGCAATCCCCGCCGCGCCACGCGCTGGTCGGACCTGTTCCTGCGCTTCGGCGGTCTGGTGCCCACCGGCATCTTCGACAACGAGGAAGTGGAGCGCTTCCTGCGCGACATCTTCAACCGGCGCGGCCGCAGCAACGATTTCCGCACGCTGGACGCCGACCTGTTCGTGGTGGCGGTGGACCTGGACAGCGGCGAGACGGTGCGCTTCGGCGAGGAAGGCTGGGACGACATTCCCATCTCGCGCGCCGTGCAGGCCAGTTCCGCACTGCCCGGCCTGTACCCGCCGGTGGAGATAGGCGGCCGGCATTTCCTCGACGGCGCCCTGCGCCGCACGATGCATGCGAGCACGGTACTGGACCGCGGCATCGACCTGATGATCGGCATCAACCCGCTGGTGCCGTTCGATGCCAACCAGGCCACGCCGCAGGCGGACGAGGCCGAACAGGTCGGGCTGGCCAGCGGCGGACTGCCGGCCGTGCTGTCGCAGACGCTGCGCACGCTGCTGCAGTCGCGCATGCAGATCGGCATGGAAAAGTATCCGCACCGTTACCCGGACATCGACCAGTTGGTGTTCGAGCCCAACGCCGACGACAGCGAGCTGTTCTTCACCAACCTCTTCAGCTTCTCCTCGCGCCACCGCGTCTGCCAACTGGCCTACCGCAACACGCTGGCGGACCTGCGCAAGCGCGCCGCGGTGCTCAAGCCGATGCTGGCCGCGCACGGCATCCGCTACAACGAGGACATCGTCAACGACCGCCACCGTTCCATCCTCGATGGGCTGGACGTCATGCCGCGCATGACCGAAACCACCGCCCGACTGCGTCGCGCGCTGGACGACGTGGACCAGTTGGTATCGCGCCGCCGGGCCGCCCGCCGCACGTGATCCGCTCACGGCGGCCTCACCGGCTGGTGTGAAAACTCTAGACGCGGCGTCGATTCTGGCCCGCACTCACCCCTTCATCCAACGACGGAACGCCATGGCCACGCTGAAGAAATCCGCACGCAAGAAGACCGCTTCCGCTTCCAAGAACGAGGACCTGCAGGCGCAGGCCGAACAGATGTCCAAGCGCCTGGGCGAATCGGCGCAGCAGGTGTGGCTGGCCGGCGTGGGTGCCTTCGGGCGGGCGCAGGCCGAAGGCACCAAGCTGTTCGAAACGCTGGTGAAGGAAGGCCTGTCACTGGAACACCTCACGCGCAAGGCCGCCGGCGGCAAGGCCCAGGCCATGCGTGACGCGGTCGAGACCACGGTCGGCCAGGCGCGCGAGCGCGCCTCAGATACCTGGGACCGCCTGGAGAAGGTCTTCGAGGAGCGCGTGCACCGTGCCCTGCGCCGTCTGGAAGTCCCCAGCCGCGAGGATCTCTCCGCACTGATCGATCGCGTGGATGCGCTGAATGCCGAACTGCGCAAGCTCGGCGGTGCGCCGGCGGCCAAGACGGCCCGCACCGCGCGTCCGCGCAAGGCCGCCAGCGTCAAGAAATCGACGCCCGCAGCGAAGAAAACGCCCGCGAAACGTGCACCGCGCAAGAAGGCTGCACCATAAGGTTGCACACGGTTTTTCAAGCGCTTTTCTGAATAAAAATTTGTTGCGCGGCAACATCGAATGACGTAACAATCATTCCGCCCGCCAGTCCATCGAAGTTCGTTTGCTCCCCTCCCCTTACGGCTTCGGACTGGCGGGCGCTTCCTCGGCCTGCCGCCCCCCTGTTCCCATCGAACACAGACACGTACAGGGGCGGCCCGGTAGAATCGCGGGTCTAATAACAACAACGCATCCGCGACGCATGTCCATCTGGCTCATCGGCTTGGCCGTCACCATTGTGAGCGGCACCGCCGCCACGGTTTATCTCTGGCTGATCCGCCGCCCCCACGACGAAATGTCGTATGGACTGCACGCACTGTCCGGACTGCGCTGGCGCGAATTTTCCAAGCTCGTGCTGGCCGCGATGGAACGCCGGGGCCTGGTGGAGGCGACGCCGGACCAGCAGGATTCGCGCGAACCGCAGTCGACCTTCGTGCTCGCCCGGGGCGAAGAACGCTGGTTGCTGTCCTGCAAGCATGGTTCGGCCTACCGCATCGCCGCGGCACCGGTACAGGAGCTGGCGGCCAGCATCCGCCTGGGCGCCGCACGTGGCGGCATCCTTGCCACCGAAGGCAAGGTCGAGAAGGAAGGTCGCGACGCCGCGCAGGGCACCAGCATCGAACTGCTCGACGGCCCCCGCCTGTGGCCGGAAGTGCGTTTCCTGATCGAGCCCGCCCTGCGTGAGCAGATCGCCCACTACGCCACCAGCCGCGCCAAGCGCCATACGGGCATCTCATGGCTGGGCGCGGTGACCCTGGGCGCGTTGGCGATGGCCGTCTGGTCGAACGCCTACCCCACGGTCCGCGAGGACGCAGAACCCGCCTCTGCCGCCACCATGGCACGCCCTGCCCCGGCGGCGGCACCGGCGACGCCCGCCGTTCCGCAGGAAAGCTTCCGCGAACCCACCCAGGAAGAACTGGAAGCGCAGATGCGCGATGTCCTCAAGGCGCTGTCGAAGACACCCGGCATCACCCGCGGCGTCTGGCAGACCAAGCTGACACTGAGCGTCGACCGCACGGCCAGCGAGAAGGAGATCTGGCCGTGGATCTGTCTGGAGCTGGAACGCTACCCCGCCCTCCGCGCGAGCCGCGTACAGCTCAATCCGCCGCCGGGCAGCAGCGAGCCGGTGCGCTGGCGCCAGTGCAAGACGATGTGATGCCGCCGCGACACTCCGTCGCTGTGCACCGGGGCAGCGCTGCAGGATGATCCTGCCGCCGTCGCCCCACCTCCCGATCCGATGAACGATCCAGCTGCTCCCACGCCTTACGCCCGCATCGGCGGCGAAGCCGGCCTGCGCCGGATGACCCAGCGCATGTATGCGCTGATGGACACGTTGCCGGAAGCCGCCGCGGTGCGCGCGCAGCATCCGATCTCCCTCGACGGCAGCGAGCAGAAGCTGTTCGAGTTCCTCAGTGGCTGGCTCGGCGGGCCGCCGTTGTTCACGCAGAAGCACGGCGCCCCGATGCTGCGCGCCCGCCACCTGCCCTTCCGGATCGGCATGGAGGAAGCCAGCGGCTGGCTGGCCTGCTTCCATGGCGCGATGGTCGAGACGATCGAAGACGCGGAACTGCGCGAGTTCCTGTGGTCGAGGATCGAACCGCTGGCGCTGCATATGCGGAACCTGCAGGCGGTGCCACTACGGTGGGCGGACACCCAGGATGCGTAGAGCGGAGCTTGCTTCGCTGTCTTCAGTGAAAGCAGACAATCTCACGAGCATCCGGATCTCTTGCCGGCGCGACCTCAAGAACCTGAAAGAGCTCTTCTTTCGGCTCGACCCCACGCAGATCACGCATAGCAGGGATACCGTACAGTCGCCCATCCTCACAGACTAGCATCGCGTTCTTGCGGCTCAGGAGAAGCATGCGAGACGCTTCCATTTCCGGATCGAACTTCGGCCACTTGCGGACCAATAGCCTCAATTGTTCACGCTGTAACGCAGAAAGTCGCTGTGTGTACCGTGCCCTGTAGACGCCATTCAATATATAGCCGCTGCTCTCAGCCCCTTCATAAGTTGCCAATCCAGCAGGCTGGATGCGCGCTTGGATGCTTCCTCCAACATCGCATCTGAGGTATGCCATCGAAATCAGCAGCTCTCCTGGAGTGCAGTCAAGCCGCATCGGCGCTAAGCCCATGATGTCGCGCAACGTGCGAACACCCTCACCCGAACCAATGGCCTGCGATTCGATTGCTAGCTGCTGACTCAGCTGCCGACTCTGAGTAGCTCGGTAAACGTAAAACCCAAGAAGAAGTACCGCGACCAGCACAGCCATACAGCTCGCGAGCTTTAATACTCTTTGGCCCACGACCATGATGCCACCCCGCCTACCAGTGCACACCCCGCATCAGCGACGCAAACGCGATCTGCTCCTGGCTGGGCGCTGATTCCTTCAGCGCCTTGCGGTCGCCCTTGGCGGCGGCCGAATCCGGGAACAGCTCGAAGGCCGTGTTCATCACCACTTCGTAGGCCTTCGGCGCGACCGCATTGATCAGCGCGGCGAAGATGCCCAGGCGGGTGGCGATGCGGCTCGGCTTCTCGATGATCGCCTTGACCAGCAGGTCGGCCGCTTCCTCCGGCGACAGCGTCGGCACGCTGTCGTACATCTTGGTGGGCGCGATCATCGGCGTCTTCACCAGCGGCATGTTGATGGTGGTGAAGCTGATGCCCTTGCCCGACAGTTCGCCCTGCGCGCAGCGGCTGAACGCGTCCAGCGCCGCCTTCGATGCCACATACGCCGAAAAACGCGGCGAATTGGCCAGCACGCCGATCGAACTGATGTTGATGATGTGACCCTTGCGGCGCTCGGTCATCTTCGGCAGGAAGCCCATGATCAGGCGGATGCTGCCGAAATAGTTCAGCTGCATCGTGCGCTCGAAATCATGGAAGCGGTCGTAGCTCGCCTCGATGGAACGGCGGATCGAGCGCCCCGCGTTGTTGATCAGGATGTCGACATGCCCGTGCTCGTCCAGCACCGTCTTCACCAGCCGGTCGCAGTCGGCCATGTCGGCCAGGTCGGCGGTATACGCGAACACCTTGCCGCCCGCCTTCTTCATGTCGTCGCGGGCCTTGAACAGTTCCTCTTCGCCGCGCGCCACGATGATGGTGGTCGCGCCGGCTTCCGCCACGCGCTGCGCGGTGGACAGGCCGATGCCGGACGAACCGCCGGTGATGACGACGACCTTGTTGCGCACCTTGCCCTTCAGCGTGCGGTCGACGAACAGGTCCGGATCGAGGTGGCGCTCCCAGTAGTCCCACAGGCGCCAGGCATAGTCCTCCAGCCGTGGCACGGCGATGCCGGTGCCCTTCAGCGCACGCTCGGTCTCGCGGCTGTCGAAGCGCGTGGGATAGGTGATGAACTTCAGCACCTCCTTCGGGATCTTGAAATCGCGCAGCAGCATGCCGATGAAGCGCCGCACCGGCGGCAGGTTGCCGACCGCCGTGCGGATGCCGCCGGGCACGAAGGCGAACATGCGCGCATCCAGGCGCATGGTCATTTCGGGTGCGTGGCCGGCACGGGCGAAGGTGTTCAGCACTTCACCCACGCGCATCGGTTCCGGATCGGTCAGGTGGAAGGTATGGCCGTCGAGCTTCGGCTTGTGCGCGATGTGGTCCATCGCATCGGCCACGAAATCCACCGGCACGATGTTGATGCGCCCGCCCTCGATGCCGAGCACGGGCATCCACGGCGGCAGCAGTTCGCGCAGTTTCTTGATCAGGGTGAAGAAGTAGTACGGACCGTCGATCTTGTCGATCTCGCCGGTCTTCGAGTGGCCCACCACCATGCCGGGACGGTAGATGCGCCACTTGGTGCGCGTCTCGGCGCGGACCAGGCCCTCGGAATCGTGCTTGGTGCGCAGGTAGGGATCGTCCAGGCCCTCGGCTTCCTCGAACATGTCCTCGCGGAAGATGCCCGGATACAGACCGGCGGCGGCGATGGAGCTGGTGTGGTGGAAGCAGCCGGCCTTCAGCGCGGCGGCCAGGTCCAGCGCATGCTGGGTGCCGTCGATGTTGGCGGCCTGCTGCGCTTCGCGGGTGGCGGTCAGGTCGTAGACGGCGGCCAGGTGGAAGAAATGCTTCACCTTGCCGCCCAGTGCGCGCAACTGCGCCGGTGTCAGGCCGCACTTGGGCTTGGTCATGTCGCCATGCACCACGGACACGCGCTTCATGTCCCAGCCGGCCTTCTTGGCGATGGCGTCGAACTTCTTCTGCGAGTCCTTGCGGACCAGCACATGGACCGTCCCGCTGCGCTTGAGGAGGTTGCCGACCAGATAGCGGCCAATGAATCCCGTGGCGCCCGTGACGAAATAGCTCATGACGACCCAATCCTCGAGTTGTGTGGGCAAGCCCCTCCGACCGCCCTGCGGGCTAACTTGCCAGAGCGGCCCAGATTCGACAATCCCGTCACGGATTGACCGCCCCCACCACCCGTGGTGTGATGGCCCCGATCACTGGGAGGGATCATCCATGGCAGATCTGAAGAACGCGTTCGAGCAGGCATCCAAGGACATCCAGACGCTGTCGGAGCGCCCGGACAACGACACCCTGCTACGCCTGTACGGGCTGTACAAACAGGGTGCGGAAGGTGATGTGAAAGGCGACAAGCCCGGTTTCTTCGACTTCGTCGGCACCGCCAAGTACGAAGCCTGGGCCAAGCTCAAGGGCACCGCCCAGGAGGATGCGCAGAAGAAATACGTGGACCTGGTGAAGAAGTTGCTGGCCTGAGACGCACGTGGCGCGCGACACCCGCCAGCGTATCCTCGATGCCGCCCTGGCGATGTTCAACTCACAGGGCGAGCCTCATGTAACGACCAACCACATCGCCGACGAGCTGGAGATCAGCCCGGGCAATCTGTATTACCACTTCCGCAACAAGGACGACATCATCGAGCAGCTCTTCGCGCGGTACGAAGAGCGCATGGACGCGGCCCTGACGCCGCCCACCGACCGGCTGCCCGGGCTGGAGGACATCTGGCTGCAGTTGCACCTGGTGTTCGAGTGCATCTGGGACTACCGGTTCCTGTATCGCGACCTGGTCGAGATCCTCAGTCGCAACCGTCGCTTGCGACTGCGCTTCGCCCGCATCCTCAAGCGCGCCGACGACAGTGCGCACGCGGTGATGCGCGGCATGGGCCACGCCGGCGTGATGCGCGCGTCGGCGGCGGAGCTGGCCGCCACCGCCACCAACGTGCTGGTGATTTCCACGTTCTGGCTGAACTACGCGGCCACGCGCGGCGAAAAGGACGAACAGGCCGCCATCCGCCAGGGAATCGTGCAGGTGATGATGCTGGTGGCGCCGTTCCTGCGCGACGCGGAACGCGTGCACCTGAATACGCTGACGCAGGCGTATACCGTCTGACGCCGCCCCATCGTTGCCTGTGCCCTACCGCGTAGCGTCGAGCTTGCTCGACGCCGGACGGCATCGGTGGCTCGGGAAACGAACAGCAGCGGAGCAAGCTCCGCTCTACGCGGACCGGTGAATGCCCAGTAGGCCGAGCTCAGGCGGCCAGCGCATCGCCCAGCCGGGCCGATGCCGCACGCAGTTCCGGCAGCAGGCCGCGATCGTCGACGATCTCGAAGTCCGGGCCGATCAGGGCCATCAACGCCAGCAGTCCATCGAGCGATTCGGCGCCGAGCTCCAGCAGGCAGTGCTGCGCATCGCCGGCTTCGAGGATGCCGCACCACGTGGGCACACGCGCGGCCTGGTCTTCGATCGATCCGGGCAGACGCAGCCTGACCTGGTAGCGGGTGAACGGCTGGGTGATCGACTTGGCCACGTAGTCGGCCACGTCGCCGGGAAACTCGCGCGGCGGGAACTGCGTGCCGGTGTCGTGCAGCGATTGCACGCGATCCACGCGGAAGGTCCGCCAGTCCTCGCGCTTGAGGTCCCACGCCACCAGATACCAGCGACTGCCGGTATGGACCAGGCGCAGCGGCTCGATCAGGCGCTCGCTGGCGCGCTGGCTGCGGTCGCGGTACTGCATGCGCAGGCGGAAACCATCACGGCAGGCGCCGGCGATGCGCAGCAGCGCGTCCACGTCGGAGGTGGGTACGCCGCCGGCCAGCGACAACGTGACCGAATACAACGCGCTGGCGCGCTTGCGCAGCCGTGCCGGCAACCACTGGTCGAGTTTCGACAGCAGCCGCAGCGCCGTGTCCTCCATCCGGCCGACGCTGGCCGCAGCCGTGCGCAGCGCCACCGCCACGGCGACCGCTTCATCGTCTTCCAGCAGCACCGGCGGCATCGCCGAGCCGGCGCCGAGCCGATAGCCGCCCCCCAGTCCGGGCGAGGCGTCGATGGGATAGCCGAGCTCGCGCAGCCGCTCGACATCGCGACGCAGGGTTCGACGGTCGACCTCCAACCGCTGGCTCAGTTCGGCGCCGGTCCAGTGGCGACGCGACTGCATCAGCGAGAGCAGGCGGAGAAGACGGTTGGAGGTGCTGAGCATAGCGTCAGTATGCACGCCTATTGAGGACTGATTCTGTCCTCGATAACCACCACACTGACGCCATCATCCAGCCGGGAGCCAGGCCTCATGACCGTCCAGACCTACCAGGGAAGCTGCCATTGCGGGGCCGTGCGCTACGAGGCCGATCTCGACCTGACTGCCGGCAGCGGCCGCTGCAATTGCTCTATCTGTTCGAAGACCCGCTACTGGGGCGCCATCGTCAAGCCGGAGGCCTTCCGTCTGCAGCAGGGCGAAGACGCGCTGACCCGCTACCCGTTCGGCACGGGCATGGTGGAACACCTGTTCTGCAGGCACTGCGGCGTGAAGTCGTTCGGCCGCGGCGAGCTGGAGGTGCTGGGTGGGCGCTATTACTCGGTCAACCTGGCCTGCCTCGATGACGTCGAGCCCGCCACGCTGGCCGAAATCCCGATCCGCTATGCCAACGGGCGCGACAACGACTGGTTCTCGGAGCCCGCCATCACCCGGCATCTCTGATCGAGCGTCACATAACAGAACGCCCCGGCAAACCGGGGCGTTCTCTTTGATGGATACGCGGCGTGAGCGCTCAGGCGCGGCTGCGACGGGCCGGGCGCTTGGTCGCGACCTTGCGCGGCGCGGCGGCGCGCGTGCGCTTGGCGGCCGGCTTCTTGCGGGTGCGGGCCGCCGGCTTGCGGGCCGGCGTCTTCAGGCCCAGCTTGGCCAGCACCGGTTGCAGGCGCGCTTCGACGTCGGCGCTGAAGCGCTCAACGCCGGCTTCGCCCTGCTCGCGGATGCCGGCCAGGCGATCCAGCACGTCACGCTGGGCCTGGCTGGCCAGGGTCTCCGCCTGCTGGCGGGCGGCGTGAAGGCTGCCGGCGACGTCGTTGGCGGCGGTCACCGCTCCGCGGCGCGCGACGGCGATCAGGCCAAGGCCAGCGAGCCAGACATGGCGCAGGGTGGGTTCGGGAGTCTTGCGGGTGGTCTTCTTGGCGGCCATGGGGGCGGTCCACATGCCGGCCACGGTGGCCGGCTTCCATGATGGGATGCTGTCTGGCCTGCGTCGAGCAATCACACTATTGGCCGCTGGCGCGACGGAATGCGTAGGGGTTGCCTGTGGACCGCGTTCGCGGCGATGCTCGCCGCTTCCTGGGAGGGACGATCGATGGCAGCAAAATCATCCAAGTGGGCGCCGTTTCCGCACGATGCAAAAGCCTATGCCTACGCTGGCGATGCATTGAAGAAAGCCTGGCCTGCCCTGCACGCCGGCGATCAGGAGCCCTGGCCGGACGACAAGCGCGCCAAGGCGCTGATCGCCGCCGCCGGCAAAGCCGCGAAGGGAATGGAGCCCGCCGATCTGGCACAGCGCCTGCAGGACGCGTGGCGCGCCTTCCATCGCGGCGACTTCCAGGCCGCCTACGAAGCCGGTGAAGCGCTCGGTCCGCTGGGCGCCTCCGTCGCGGTCAAGGCCATCGGCATCCACGCTACCTATCTGGTGGACGACGAAGCCGAGCAGCTGAAGCGCTTCGAGCAGGCCGCCAAGCTGGCCGAGGCCGCGATCAAGGCCCTGCCGGACGAAGCCAACAGCCATTACCGCCACGCCTTCGCGCTGGGCCGCTACAGCCAGGGCCTGAGCATCGCCAAGGCGCTCAAGCAGGGCATCGCCGGCAAGGTGCGGGCGGCGCTGGACGCCACGCTGCAACGCGAGCCCAAGCATGCCGAGGCGCATACCGCGCTGGCGCTCTATCACGCCGAGATCATCGACAAGATCGGCGCGATGATCGGCGGCCTGACCTACGGCGCCAAGGCCGGCGAAGCCGAATCGCACATCAAGACCGCGCTCAAGCTGACGCCGGAATCCCCCATCGCGCACGTCGAGTACGGCAACGTGCTGCTGCTTCTGCATGGCGACAAGAAGGAAGACGCCGCGGCCGCCTCGTTCGAGAAGGCCGGCAAGCTGAAGCCGCGCGACGCCATGGAAGCGCTGGATGCCGCCCACGCGAATGCGCAGATCGAGTAAGTCCCTGCCCGTCGTGCTGGCGGCGCTGTCGCTGACCGGCACGACGTTCGCGTTGTCCGCGCAACCGGTTGTCGCCACCGCCCCCGCGCCGACCGCCGGCCCCACGGACACGCTGCTCGATGCGCTCACCTGCCGCACGTCGATCGCCCACCTGCCGACGCTGCTGACGCGCCTGCGGCGCGAGCGCCCGACGGAATTCGTCCAGACCGAACGCCAGTACAGCGCGCCGATGATGGATCTCTACCGCTTGCAGGATCCCGTGCAGGCGTGGGGGCATCGCAGCGACGCGGTCGTCATCACCGACAACCGCGTGCTGCTGCTGGTGAACAGTCCGATCGAACAGGCCACTGCTCAGCTGGAGCGTGCGCTGGAAGAAAGCAAGGACGCGCCGCTGGCCGGCGCGCTGGACGACGCACACGCGCTGGTCGTCTACCCCGCCGAGCATCCCAGCCTGCAGGGACGCTCCCTGGTCGGTTGCGAGTACCGCATGAGCGATGTGTCGCTGCTGAGCGATCCTGCCGACGCCTGGCGCACGGCCAGCCCAACGCCCTGATCGCCCGCGTGCGCGTCGTGCGCATGCCCGCTTTTTCATCCCACCGATAACGCCGCGCGCGGACGTTCGCCTGCGCCTGCACGCACCTTTGCGCGCCACGGTGTCCCGAAGGGCGGCCTTAACGGCAGCCTCCGCGCCTTCTTTAGGGCCTTCATCACGCTTTTCGTCATCCGCGGAAACGCCTGTCGCATGGGCGTTTCCGCGACTTACCACATTTTTTCGCACACCCCCTAAAGGTTTTTTTGGCAGCGCCGTTATTCATTTCGCAACACGAAGACGACTAGCCCAACAAAACAAACCGGCAGCGTCTTTTCCCTTCAACGCCGTGAATCCAAATAAGAGGAGACGAACATGGCACAGGTAATCAACACGAACACGATGTCGCTCAACGCTCAGCGCAACCTGAGCACCAGCGGCGCCTCTCTGGCCACCACCATCCAGCGCCTGTCATCGGGCCTGCGCATCAACAGTGCGAAGGACGACGCCGCCGGTCTGGCCATCTCCGAACGCTTCTCCACCCAGATCCGCGGCCTCGACGTGGCCGTCCGCAACGCCAACGACGGTATCTCGCTGGCCCAGGTGGCCGAAGGCTCGCTGACCGAGATCGGCAACAACCTGCAGCGCATCCGCGAACTGGCCGTGCAGTCGTCCAACGCCAGCAACTCCGCTTCCGACCGTGCGGCGCTGAACGCCGAGGTCAAGCAGCTGACGGCGGAAATCGACCGCGTCGCCAAGCAGGCCGACTTCAACGGCACCAAGCTGCTCGACGGCTCGTTCACCAGCCAGCTGTTCCAGGTCGGCGCCAATGCGGGCCAGGCCATCGCCATCGACAAGGTCGTCGACGCCCGCGCGCAGACGCTGGGCGGCGTGACCTTCGCCAACACCTACATCGGCACGGCGCTGGGCGTCGATGCCGCCGCGGCCGACACCACCTTCTCGCAGTTGCAGGTCACGGTCACGCCGACCGGCGGCACCGCGACGACCTTCGACATCGGCGCCTTCGAAGTGAAGGCAGGCCAGTCGATCACCCAGGGCGCGGCCGCCGCGCTGAACGCCCGACTGGGCGAGACCGGCGTCTACGCCGAGGTCAAGGCCGGTGTCATCAACCTGACCGGCATCAAGGGCGGGCAGGAATTCGCCCTCGCCTTCGGCGGTCCGGTCGTCGCCGGCGCCACCGCTTCGACGGCCGCCAACCTCGGCCTGACCGAAACCAGCACCAACGGTGGCGACCTGGCCACGGCCAACAGCTTCGTCCAGGGCCTGGACATCACCACCTTCGCCGGCTCGCAGCGCGCCCTGGAAGTGGTCGACAAGGCCCTGACCTCGGTCAACGGCGCCCGCGCCGACCTGGGTGCCATCCAGAACCGCTTCACCTCGGTCGTCGCCAACCTGCAGACCAGCTCCGAAAACCTGGCCGCCTCGCGCAGCCGCATCCGCGATACCGACTGAAACCGCCGAACTGACCCGCACCCAGATCCTGCAGCAGGCCGGTACGGCCATGCTGGCCCAGGCCAACCAGGTGCCCCAGAACGTGATGTCCCTGCTGCGGAACTAAGCCTTTGCGTCCCGGGTTGCACGGCCGGGAAGCGTTGGAACCTCCATCCCCCCGTGCGACAAACGCCTAAGGAAAACTTCTCATGGCACAGGTAATCAACACCAACACGATGTCGTTGAATGCTCAGCGAAACCTGAGCACCAGCGGCGCTTCGCTGGCCACGACCATCCAGCGTCTGTCGTCGGGTCTCCGCATCAACAGCGCCAAGGACGACGCCGCCGGTCTGGCGATCTCGGAACGTTTCAGCACGCAGATCCGCGGCCTGGACGTCGCCGTCCGCAACGCCAACGACGGCATCTCGCTGGCCCAGGTCGCCGAAGGTTCGCTGACCGAGATCGGCAACAACCTGCAGCGCATCCGTGAGCTGTCGGTGCAGTCGGCCAACGCCACCAACTCGTCGTCCGACCGCGCCGCACTGAACGCCGAAGTCAAGCAGNAACAACCTGCAGCGCATCCGTGAGCTGTCGGTGCAGTCGGCCAACGCCACCAACTCGTCGTCCGACCGCGCCGCACTGAACGCCGAAGTCAAGCAGCTGACCGCCGAAATCGACCGCGTCGCCAAGCAGGCCGACTTCAACGGCACCAAGCTGCTGGACGGCTCGTTCTCCAGCCAGCTGTTCCAGGTCGGCGCCAACGCCGGCCAGGCCATCGCCATCGACAAGGTGGTCGATGCCAAGTCNCGGCACCAAGCTGCTGGACGGCTCGTTCTCCAGCCAGCTGTTCCAGGTCGGCGCCAACGCCGGCCAGGCCATCGCCATCGACAAGGTGGTCGATGCCAAGTCGAATGCACTGGGCGGCGCCCAGTTCGCGACGGGCACGGTCGCCGCGGTCACGGGCGTGGACAACACCGACGTCGCGATCGCTGCGTTCACCATCACCGACAGCAAGGGCACGGCCGTCAGCTTCGACGCCCTGACCGTGAAGAGCGTCGGCCTGGCCGCCGCCAATGCCAGCGAAGCCGGCAAGCAGCTGGCCGCGCACATCAACGGCAAGGTCGGCGAAACCGGCGTCTACGCCGAAGCCAACGCGGCCGGCGCGGTCACCCTGACCTCGGTCAAGGACAGCGTCAACAGCAGCGGCGCGTTTACCGCCTTCACCACCACGGCGGTCGGTTACACCGCCGGCGCGGCGCCGACCCGCCAGTACGCCAGCAACCTGGACATCAGCTCGGTCAAGGGTGCGCAGCAGGCGCTGGAAATCGTCGACAAGGCGCTGACCTCGGTCAACGGCGCACGTGCCGACCTGGGTGCGGTGCAGAACCGCTTCACCTCGGTCGTCGCCAACCTGCAGACCAGCTCGGAAAACCTGGCCGCTTCGCGCAGCCGTATCCGCGATACCGATTTCGCCAAGGAAACCGCCGAACTGACCCGCACCCAGATCCTGCAGCAGGCCGGTACGGCCATGCTGGCCCAGGCCAACCAGGTGCCGCAGAACGTGATGTCCCTGCTCCGCTAACCCGCTGAAGGGCATCGGGTGGGCGTTTCTCTCCCCACCCACCTGATGCCTGCCCTTTTCAACGCCTTGAGGAAACCTCCATGGCCCAAGTGATCAACACCAACACCATGTCGTTGAACGCTCAGCGCAATCTGAGCACCAGCGGCGCCTCGCTCGCCACCACCATCCAGCGTCTCTCGTCCGGCCTGCGCATCAACAGCGCCAAGGACGACGCCGCCGGCCTGGCGATTTCCGAACGCTTCAGCACGCAGATCCGCGGCCTGGACGTCGCTGTCCGCAACGCCAACGACGGCATCTCGCTGGCCCAGGTCGCCGAAGGCTCGCTGACCGAAATCGGCAACAACCTGCAGCGCATCCGTGAGCTGTCGGTGCAGTCGGCCAACGCCACCAACTCGTCGTCCGACCGCGCCGCACTGAACGCCGAAGTCAAGCAGCAACAACCTGCAGCGCATCCGTGAGCTGTCGGTGCAGTCGGCCAACGCCACCAACTCGTCGTCCGACCGCGCCGCACTGAACGCCGAAGTCAAGCAGCTCACCTCCGAAATCGACCGTGTCGCCAAGCAGTCGGATTTCAACGGCACCAAGCTGCTGGACGGCTCGTTCTCCAGCCAGCTGTTCCAGGTCGGCGCCAACGCCGGCCAGGCCATCGCCATCGACAAGGTGGTGGACGCCAAGGCCAATGCGCTGGGCGGCGCGATGTTCGCCACCGCCACCTTCACCACCGCCACCCCGGCCGACGGCGTGACCGCGCTGAAGATCGAAGGCTTGCAGCTGACCAACGCCGACGGTGCCACGGTCACCATCGACACCGTCGACGTGGCGGCGCAGGGCACCGCTGCTGGCACCCGCGACGCCGCCGCCAAGGCGATGGTCACGGCGATCAACGCCAAGATCGGCGAGAGCGGCGTGTATGCCGAACTCGGCGCGGCGGGCGCGATCAACCTGACCTCGGTCAAGGACAGCGTCGGCACCAACGGCGCGTTTAAGGGCATCGCCATCGAGACCGGCACGTGGACCGGCGGCACCGCCCCGGCGGACGTCGCCGCCAGCACGGTCGCCACCACCAAGCAGTACGCCTCCAACCTGGACATCAGCTCGGTCAAGGGTGCGCAGCAGGCGCTGGAAATCGTCGACAAGGCACTGACCGCCGTGAACGGCGCCCGTGCCGACCTGGGCGCGGTGCAGAACCGCTTCACCTCGGTCGTCGCCAACCTGCAGACCAGCTCGGAAAACCTGGCCGCTTCGCGCAGCCGTATCCGCGATACCGACTTCGCCAAGGAAACCGCCGAGCTGACCCGCACCCAGATCCTGCAGCAGGCCGGTACGGCCATGCTGGCCCAGGCCAACCAGGTGCCCCAGAACGTGATGTCCCTGCTCCGCTAAACCGCTTCACAGGAATCGTCGCCTGGCGCAGGCGTCCCGGAAGGATTCGTCTCCCTCCGTTTCGCGCCGGGAGGGGTGGTATCGCCACCCCTCCGCCTTCCATCGGCTTGGTGGCGGGCGCCGGGCCTTCCTCCCCGCTCCTCTCTCACGTACCACGCGTCACCCTCCCTTTCTCCAGGACCCCGTCATGGCACAGGTCATCAACACCAACACGATGTCGCTCAACGCTCAGCGCAACCTGAGCACCAGCGGCGCTTCGCTCGCCACCACCATCCAGCGCCTGTCGTCGGGTCTGCGCATCAACAGCGCCAAGGACGACGCCGCCGGTCTGGCCATCTCCGAGCGCTTCTCCACCCAGATCCGCGGCCTCGACGTCGCCGTGCGCAATGCCAACGACGGCATTTCGCTGGCCCAGGTCGCCGAAGGCTCGCTGACCGAAATCGGCAACAACCTGCAGCGCATCCGTGAGCTGTCGGTGCAGTCGGCCAACGCGACCAACTCCGCGTCCGACCGCGCCGCACTGAACGCCGAAGTCAAGCAGCTGGCCTCGGAAATCGACCGTGTCGCCAAGCAGTCCGAGTTCAACGGCACCAAGCTGCTGGACGGCTCCTTCTCCAGCCAGCTGTTCCAGGTCGGCGCCAACGCCGGCCAGGCCATCGCCATCGACAAGGTGGTGGACGCGCGCTCGCAGTCGCTGGGCAACATCAAGTTCGCCGCCGACGTCACTGGCGCGGCGATCGCCGACGCAGGCGCCGACGGCAGCGTCGCCGGCCTGACGATCAACGGCATCGCGATCGACACCGTGGCCTACACCAACGGTACCAGCGGCGACGACATCGCCAAGACGCTGGCCACCGCCATCAACGCGAAGATGGGCGAAACCGGCGTGTACGCGTCGGTGGCCGCCGACCAGGTGACGTTGAACTCGGTGAAGGGCGGCAAGGATCTGGTGGTGGGTGGCACGGTGACCGGGTCGGGCCTGACCGCCGCCACGACCACCGCCGCCGCGACCGCCACGGCCTCGTTCGTCAAGGACCTGGACATCACCTCGGTGGAAGGCGCACAGAAGGCCCTCGAAATCGTCGATGCCGCCCTGACCTCGGTCAACGGCGCGCGTGCCGACCTGGGTGCGGTGCAGAACCGCTTCACCTCGGTCGTCGCCAACCTGCAGACCAGCTCGGAAAACTTGGCCGCATCGCGCAGCCGCATCCGCGACACCGACTTCGCCAAGGAAACCGCCGAACTGACCCGCACCCAGATCCTGCAGCAGGCCGGTACGGCCATGCTGNCCGCTTCACAGGAATCGTCGCCTGGCGCAGGCGTCCCGGAAGGATTCGTCTCCCTCCGTTTCGCGCCGGGAGGGGTGGTATCGCCACCCCTCCGCCTTCTACCGGCTTGGTGGCGGGCGCCGGGCCTTCCTTCTCCGCCGTAACTCTTCTCTTCGTCCCTCCAGGTCCGCGCCATGGCACAGGTCATCAACACCAACACGATGTCGTTGAATGCCCAGCGCAACCTGAGCACCAGCGGTGCCTCGCTCGCCACGACCATCCAGCGTCTCTCGTCGGGCCTGCGCATCAACAGCGCGAAGGACGACGCCGCCGGCCTGGCCATCTCCGAGCGCTTCTCCACCCAGATCCGCGGCCTCGACGTCGCCGTGCGCAATGCCAACGACGGCATTTCGCTGGCCCAGGTCGCCGAAGGTTCGCTGACCGAAATCGGCAACAACCTGCAACGCATCCGCGAACTGGCCGTGCAATCGTCCAACGCGACCAATTCCTCCTCCGACCGTGCGGCGCTGAACGCCGAGGTCAAACAGCTGACCGCCGAGATCGATCGCGTCGCCAAGCAGTCGGAGTTCAACGGCACCAAGCTGCTGGACGGCTCGTTCTCCAGCCAGCTGTTCCAGGTCGGCGCCAACGCCGGCCAGGCCATCGCCATCGACAAGGTGGTCGAGATGCCAAGTCCACGGCCCTCGGCAAGGTCCAGTTCGGTTCCACCGGCGGCGTGGGCGTGGCGACGGGGACGGCCACCGCAGACGGCAAGATCACCAACATCTCGGTGACCAATCCTGCCGGCAAGACCGTCGCCATCGACGATGTCGACGTGAAAACGGGCGACACCGGCGCGCAGGTGACCGCCAGGATCATGGGCGCCATCAACGCCAAGATCGGCGAACACGGCATCTACGCCGAGTCGACCGGCACCAGCGGTACGTACTCCACCGTCGGCGCCGCGCTCAACGCCAGCGGCGCACCCGCAGGCATCAATGTGGTGTACGGCACCAGTGGTGCCGCCGGCATCACCTCCGGCGTGGGCGTCACGGGCGGTGTGCCCGGCGCAGGCGACGTGAAGGGTCTGTCGGACCTCGATGTCACCACCTACCTCAATGCCTCGCGCGCCGTCACCATCGTCGACAAGGCGTTGACGGCGGTCAACAGCGCCCGTGCCGACCTGGGTGCGGTGCAGAACCGCTTCACCTCGGTCGTCGCCAACCTGCAGACCAGTTCGGAAAACCTGGCCGCATCGCGCAGCCGCATCCGCGACACCGACTTCGCCAAGGAAACCGCCGAACTGACCCGCACCCAGATCCTGCAGCAGGCCGGTACGGCCATGAAACCATGCCACTCCACCCTCTTTGATAGTTCCCTGTCGTCACGGACGGATTCGTCTCCCTCCGTTTGGCAGTACCCCAACCCCTGCCGGCGACGGCGGGGGTCTTTTTTTGGCAGGAGCGAGCGGAGAGGAGTGAGGAGTGAGGAGTGAGCAAAAGCGTTCAGCGGCGACGGCTGCTCCTGCTTCCACTCACTCCTCACTCCTCTCCACTCACTCCTCGCCCCACTGGCACAAACCCTGCATCTCCGTCTTCGCCTGCATTTCTTACCAGCACGCCGGACCCACGGCGGCGGTGGGAGACGGAGAAATGCGGCTAAAGAACGGCTCCCGCGGGCCGTTATCAGTACTGCACGGGCGGGTCCCATTCGTCAGCGGATGGCGACCCGCCCAGCCTCCCTTTTTGCGGAAAGGGCCAGACAGGAGACAGGGCAATGGCAGATTACTCACTGGGTTACGGCGGCGTCGGCTCCGGCATGGACATCACCGGCATGGTCGAGCAGTTGGTCGCGGCCGACCGTAAACCCGCCGACAACCGCCTGAACCGCATCGAGAGCCAGGCGAAGTTCAAGCTGTCCGCCATCGGCACCGTCAGTTCCGCCTTCAGCACCCTGGACACCGCGCTCAAGGCGCTGAAATCGGCCACCGCGTTCGACACGCGCACGGTCAAGTCGGGGACAGACACCGTCGCCAGCGCCAGCGTCTCCAGCGGCGCGCCCAACGGCACCTACAACGTGGAGGTGGTCGAACTGGCCACCGCCAACAAATGGATCACCAACGCGCCGGTCACGGCCACCCAGACCTTCGGCGCCGGCCAATTGACGCTGACCGTCGGCGGCGAGGCGCTGGCCATCGACATCGCCGCGGGCGCCACCCTGCAGGACGTGCGCAGCGCCATCAACGACGCCGCGCGCAGCAAGGGCGTGCAGGCCAGCGTGCTGACCTCCAATGACGGCCAGTACCTGTCGGTATCGTCGGACAAGACCGGCGCGGCCAACGGCCTCACCCTCGCCTTCACCTCCGGTGGCAGCGACCTGCAATCGCTGGTCGGCAGCCTGCAGGAGCGCGTGCCGGCGGCCGATGCGGAGGTGCTGATCGACGGCCTGACCGTCACCGCCAGCAACAACAAGATCACAGAGGCCGTGCCCGGCCTGACCCTGGACCTGAAGACCAAGGGCACCAGCACGGTCACCGTGTCCACCGACACCGCCGCCGCCAGCAAACTGGTCCAGGATTTCGTGACGGCGTACAACACCGCCATCAACGCGATCAACGCGTCCACCAAGTACAACGCCGAAACCAACGAGCCCTCCGCCCTGACCGGTGACGCGCAGATGCGCAGCGCCTCAGGGCAGTTGCGCAACCTGATGGGCAACCTGCTCGGCGACCTGGCCGCGCAGGGCCTGGATGCCAAGACACTGGGCCTGCAGACCAAGGGCTTTCCGTCGTCCGACGGCACGCTGGTGTTCGACAGCAGCAAGTTCACCGCCGCCCTGACCGCCGATCCGCAGAAGATCCGTACCGCGTTCACCGGCGACACCGCGTTCGCCGGCACCCTGCAGAAGGCGGTCGGCAGCTACACCGGCACCGATGGCGCATTCACCCTGCGCAGCAACGGGCTGAACGCGCAGATCAAGGACGTCGCCGCGCAACGCACCGCGCTGGACGCCCGCATGGAAGCCGTCGGGAACCGGTACAAGGCGCAGTTCGTCGCCATGGACGCCCTGGTCGGACAGATGAGCAACACCAGCAACTACCTGGCCCAGCAACTGGCCTCTCTCTCCAATCAGACCGGATAAGCAAGGTGGTCGCGGGGCACGCCCCGCATTGCCACCCCAGGAGATCACGCAATGTCACTTCAGTCCTACGCCGCGCAGTACCGCAACACCGGCCTCAGCAGTGCCGTGATGGAAGCGGATCCGCACCGTCTGGTCGCCCTGTTGCTGGCGGGTGCCTGCGAGCGCCTGCGCCTGGCCGAGGCCTGCGTGCTGCGTGGCGACCTGGCGCGCAAGGGCAAGGCGATAGGCGAGGTCAGCGCGATCATCGGCCACCTCAACGGCTCGCTCGACCATGAGGCGGGCGGCGAGATCGCCGGCAGCCTGTCGGCGCTGTACGACTACGTGCAGACGCGGCTGATCGAAGCCAACCTGCACAACGATCCCGCCGCCCTGCGCGAATCGCTGGAGCTGCTGGGCGAAATCGAATCGGCGTGGAACGCCATCCCCAACGAGCAGCGCCAGGTCCCGGCGATGGCCGTGGCCGGATGAGCACCGCACCGGCCCTCGCCGACCTGTTCGCGCAGCTGGACGGCATGCGCCACGCGCTGCACGCCGGCGAACTGGACGACGTCGAGCGCCTGCTCAATCGCCACGACCACGACGTGCGCGCGTTCCTGCACGCCGATGGCGGCAAGACCGCCGGCTACGATGCCCTCGCCGTGCTGCTGCGCGCGCAGCTGGAACTGCAGAAGTCCATGCAGGACGCGCGCGAACAGGCCCGCGTGCGCATGCATGCCACGCAGCGCGCCGACCGCGCCGCGCGCGCCTACCTGTCCGTCGTGGAGGGATGAGCCGTGCCCCATTCGATCATCCTGGTGGAACATCCGGCCGAACACGCCCTGTTCGAGGGCGCACTGACCTGTGACGCGGTGCTGCCGGCGCGCTTCGACGCCGGCCGGCGCGCACTGATGCAGGCGACCTCGGAAGCTTTGCTGAAGGGGCTGGCCATCGCCGAAGACGTCAGCGGCGACGACCCCGAGGAACGCAAGGAAGCGACGCCCTCGCAGCAGCGCATCGAGGCCAAGCTCGACCTGGTGCTGTCGCTGCTCGGCCGCCTGGCGCGCCGCCACGAAGACGCCCTGCCCGTCACGGCCCTGCGCTGGTCGCATCGCGGATTGCGGCTGGATGTGGCCACGCCGCTGCCCGTTGCCAACGGTACGAACGGCATCGTCACCGTGCAGCCCGCCGCGTGGCTGAGCGACCAGATCGAACTGCCGGCCACCGTGCTCGACCAGGTGGAAGGCTCGCAGGGACTGCAGCACGTGTGGCTGCAGTTCGATGCACTGAACGCTGGCCTGGCCGAAGCGATGGACCGTCACCTGTTCCGCCTGCACCGCCGCCAGATCGCCGAAGCACGGCAACTGGCCGACCGCACGTAGCCGTGTTTTGCGCAGCGGCGTGCGCGCCTGCGCATGCGCCGTGCACCCATCACAGCCGCGCCTTGCCAACTTCGTGGTTTCCGTCGCCGTACGCGCCCCTCAACTGTGACTCGCGTCGGCATTTCACATCTCCATCGCGATTGTGAATTGGCGTTGCCGCCGTCCGCGGCTATCGTGAGACGACTCGTTACCGCGACAAGATCTGGTTCCTCCCGTGCGTGTACTCATCGTCGACGACCACACCCTGGTCCGCGCCGGCATCGGACGCCTGCTGCAGGCGCTGCCCGATGTCGATGTCGTGGCCGAGGCCTGCAACGGGCAACAGGCGCTGGACATGGCGGCCATCCACCGCCCGGACCTGATCCTGCTGGATCTTTCGCTGCCCGACCGCAGCGGGCTTGAGCTGTTGCCGCTGCTGCGCGACTCGCTGCCGCAGACGCGCGTGGTGATGATGTCCATGCACAACGATCCCACCCAGGTGCGCGTGGCGCTCGATCGCGGTTGCGCCGGCTTCGTCGTCAAGGAAGCCGCGCCGATGGAACTGGAACTCGCCCTGCGCGCCGCCGCCAATGGCCAGGTGTTCCTCAGCCCGCAGGTTTCGTCGAAGATGCTGGCGCCGATGCTCAATCAGCAGCGTCCCACCGGCATCGCCGCGCTGTCGCCGCGGCAGCGCGAGATCCTGCGCCAGCTGGGCGGCGGCATGAGCAGCAAGGAAATCGCCGCGCAGCTCGGCATCAGCGTCAAGACTGTCGAAACGCATCGCGCGCGCATGATGGAATCGCTGGGCTGCCGCCGCGCCAACGATCTGCTGCTGCTGGCCGCGCGCCACCAGAACGAACTGGCCTGAGCCTTGCAATGCATCACCGGGAGATCCGTTCCGTGACGGATTTCCGTTGTGCCGCGTCCTCCCGGGGCGCCCTTTCCCGCCATTGAACCGACGTCGTAGGGGAAACCCTGACGGCGCGTCGGGCGTGCCCGCAGCACGACCAGAATCGCCCTGATTTTTTTTCCGTCACCCGCCGCGCACAGTGTCAACACGATGTGAAGCCGACCTCGGCACGCCATCGAATCGGGGATGACGGGAATGAAGACGGGACTTTCCACCCAGCTCGGACAGCAACTCCACCTGACGCCGCAACTGCTGCAGTCGATCCGGCTGCTGCAGCTGGACGGCCTGCAGCTGGAAATGGAAGTGCGCCGCGCGCTGGACCTCAATCCGCTGCTGGAAGTCGAGGAAACCCACGACGCCGACCAGACCGCCGAGATCGAGGTGCTGCCCGCCCAGGACGTGGCCACGCTGGAAACCGCCGCCTTCGACGAACTGCCCGAATCCAGCCTGTGGGACGTCCCCGGCGCCGGCTGGCAGGACGGCGACGAAGACCGCATGCAGCGCATCGAAGCCGGCGAATCCAGCGACCCGCACGTGCGCGTGCTGGACCGGCTGGCGCTGGAACTGGACGACCGTTCGCTCGACGTGGTCGCGTTCTGGCTCGAACACACCAACGACGCCGGCTACCTGGAGCAGGCGCCCGACACCCTGGCGCTGCTGGCCTCGGCCCGCTTCGACCTGACCGTGCCGGCCGTGCTGGCGCTGCGCGAGCGCCTGCTGCGCGGCGAGTTCCCCGGCCTGGCCGCCGCCGACGTGCGCGAATGCCTGCTGGTGCAGCTGGACTGCCTGCAGGGCCGCGTGCCGGCGCGCCATGTGGCCCGCCGCATCGTCACCGACGGCATGGCGCTGCTGGCCGCCCACGAATACGACGCCCTCGCCCGCCTGCTGGAGCTGGACATCGACCAAGTGATGGAAGGCGTGCACCTGGTGCTGTCGCTGGACGCGCGCCCGGGCGCCTCGCTGGCGCCCGCCCCGACCGGCTACATCGTGCCGGACGTGGTGGCCTGGCACGCCGACTGCGCGTGGCGCGTGGCGCTGAACCCGGCCACCACGCCGCGCCTGCGCGTGAACGCCATGCAGGAGCGTGCGCTGGACCAGGCCGCACCGTCAGAAGGCGCCGGCAAGCTGCGCGAACTGCTGCAGGAAGCCCGCTGGCTGACCCGCGGCCTGTCCATCCGCTACGACACCCTGCTGCGCACCGCGCGCGCCATCGTCGAGCGCCAGGCCGGCTTCCTGACCCAGGGCGACGAAGCGATGGCGCCGCTGACGCTGAAGGAAATCGCCGACGCCATCGGCATGCACGAGTCCACCATCTCGCGCATCACCACCGGCAAGTACATGCAGACCCCGCGCGGCACGTTCGAGCTGAAGCATTTCTTCGCGGTGCGGCTGGAAGGCGCCAACGTGTCCGGTCCGGCCGTGCGCGCGATGGTGCGCCGCCTGATCGACGCCGAACCGGCCGGCAAGCCGCTGGCCGACGAAGCCATCGCCGGCCTGCTGGCCCGGCAGGGCATCCACATCGCCCGCAGGACCGTGGCGAAGTACCGCGAACAACTCGATATCGCTCCCGCCCGGGAACGCCGACGCGCTACCGTATCGGTCTTGGCCAAGGCCGGATAACGGAGCACGCACGCAATGAGCAAGATCACCGTACTGCTGGTGGACGACCACGAAGGTTTCATCAACGCCGCCCTGCGCCACCTGCGCAAGGTCGAGTGGCTGGACATCGTGGGCCGCGCCAGCAACGGCCTGGAAGCCATCGAACGCTCCGAGACCCTGCGTCCGGACGTGGTGCTGATGGACCTGGCCATGCCGGAGATGGGCGGCCTGCAGGCCACCCGCCTGATCAAGACGCAGGACGCACCGCCTTTCATCGTGATCGCCAGCCATTTCGACGACGCCGAGCACCGCGAACACGCGATGCGCGCCGGTGCCGACGACTTCGTCAGCAAGCTTTCCTACATCCAGGAAGTCTTGCCCATCCTCGAGAAATTCAAAGACCGCCGCCATGAGTGAATCCCGCATCCTCGTCATCGACGCCGACGCCACCCGTGCCGAACGCCTGGCCGGACTGCTCGAATTCATGGACCTGACACCCCGCTGGGTCGCCAGCGCCGGTGACGTGGATGTCCGCCGCGCGCGCCAGCACGACTGGCTGGCGGTGGTGGTGGGTTCGCTCGACGACCAGAAGGCCGCCGACACGTTCTTCGCCTGGCTGGGCAAGGCCCCGCTGCCGCCGCCGGTGCTGCTGCTGGAAGGCGACACCGCCGGCTTCGCCGCCGCGCACGGCCTGCACGAGGCCGGCGTGTGGGCCCTGGAAAGCCCGATCCGCCACGCGCAGCTGGAAGCCTGCCTGCGCCGCGCCAGCCTGAAGCGGCTGGACACCGAACACCAGGCGCAGCAGGTCACCACCCGCGGCCCGACCGGCAACAGCCCGGCCGTTACCCGCCTGCGCCGCATGATCGAGCAGGTCGCCGACTTCGACACCACCGTGCTGGTGCTGGGCGAGTCCGGGACCGGCAAGGAAGTGGTTGCCCGCGCCATCCACGACCAGTCGCCGCGCCGCGACGGACCGTTCGTGGCGATCAACTGCGGCGCCATCCCGCCGGACCTGCTGGAGAGCGAACTGTTCGGCCACGAGAAGGGCGCCTTCACCGGCGCGCTGACCGCGCGCAAGGGCCGCTTCGAGATGGCCGAGGGCGGCACCCTGCTGCTGGACGAGATCGGCGACATGAGCCTGCCGATGCAGGTCAAGCTGCTGCGCGTGCTGCAGGAGCGCAGCTTCGAGCGCGTCGGCGGCAACCAGACCATCCGCTGCAACGTGCGCGTGATCGCCGCCACCCACCGCAACCTGGAAGCGCGCATCGCCGACGGCCACTTCCGCGAAGACCTGTTCTACCGCCTCAACGTGTTCCCCATCGAGATGCCGGCGCTGCGCGAGCGCGCCGACGACCTGCCCGACCTGGTGATGACCATCGCCGCCCAGCTCTCGCGCACCGGCCGCGGCGAAGTGCGCTTCGCCAACGAGACCCTGCAGGCCCTGCGCCTGTACGCCTGGCCGGGCAACGTACGCGAGCTGACCAACCTGGTCGAGCGCCTGGCCGTGCTGCATCCCGGCGGCCTGGTCCGCGTGGCCGACCTGCCCAAGCGCTACCAGCCCGAAGGCGTGGACGTGCCGGCGGTGGAAACGCCGGCAGCAGTCGCCGCCGCCCCCGCCATGGCCGCGCCGCTGCCGTCGGCGATCGTCGCCGCCGCCGTGTCGCCGCCCGACCGCCTGCCCGAGGCCGGCATCGACCTGCGCGAACACATCGCCCAGATCGAACTGAACCTGATCCGCGACGCGCTGGACCGCGCCGGTGGCGTGGTCGCGCATGCCGCGCAGCTGCTGGGCCTGCGCCGCACCACGCTGGTGGAGAAGCTGCGCAAGTACGGCATCGAGCGCGAGGACGTCGCGCTGGCGACGGAAAACTGACTGGCCACGGGCGCGGTTTCCGGCACGGGTCTTGCAACTGATCAGGCAAGACACCCCGACGACCGAAGCACCCGCCCATGTCCGACGTCTCCTCCATCCTCTCGCAGATCCGCAGTTACCAGCACCAGGTCGGTACGCGTGCGCTGGAGCCGATGCCCAACCCCGGCGCGTTCACGCCCAACCGGGTGGGACTGGAGCAGCCGGGCGTCAAGGCGCCGAGCTTCGGCGACACGCTGCAGAACGCGCTGGAGGGCGTGAACAACGCCCAGAAGACCTCCGGCGCCCTGGCGCAGGCCTTCGAGCTGGGCGATCCGCGCGCTGACCTGGCGCGGGTGATGGTGGCCGCACAGCAGTCGCAGGTCGCGTTCCGCGCCACCGTGGAAGTGCGCAACCGCCTGGTGCAGGCCTACCAGGACGTGATGAACATGCCGCTGTAACGCGGCCCCACCCTCTCACCTAGAACCGAACCGTCACCATGGCCCTCACGCTGTCCAAGGAAGCCCTGAAGGAATCGCTGACCGCCGACAAGGCCGGTGCGGCGCTGACCAAGATCCAGGACGCGCGCGTGTTCAAGCAGATGGGCACGCTGCTGCTGATCGCCGGCGCCGTGGCCGTCGGCATGATGGTGTTCTTCTGGTCGCAGAAGCCGGCCTACACCCCGCTCTACACCGGCCTGGACGCCAAGGCCACCGCCGAAGCCACCGACATGCTGCGTGCGGCGCAGATTCCGTTCCAGCTGGACCAGGCCAGCGGCGCCATCTCCGTGCCGGAAGAGAACCTGCACGACGCCCGCCTGAAACTGGCCGGCGCCGGCCTGGCCGAAAGCGGCCGTCTCGGGTTCGAGATGATGGAGCGCGATCCCGGCTTCGGCGTCAGCCAGTTCGTCGAGAACGCGCGCTACCAGCACGCCCTGGAAACCGAACTGGTCCGCACCATCACCACCCTGCGCCCGGTGCGCGACGCGCGCGTGCACCTGGCTATCCCCAAGCCGTCCGCCTTCACCCGCCAGCGCGAAGTGGCCAGCGCCTCGGTCGTGCTGGACCTGCGCTCGGGCGCGCTGCTGGAACGCAACCAGGTGGACGCGATCGTGCACCTGGTGTCGTCGTCGATCCCGGACCTGGCGCCGGAGCGCGTCACCGTGGTCGACCAGAGCGGCCGCATGCTGACCATCAGCGACCCGAACAGCGAAGCCGCCCTCAACGCCGCGCAGTTCGAGCGCGTGCGCAAGCTGGAGACCTCGTTCAACGACCGCATCCGCGAACTGCTGGAACCGCTGACCGGCGCCGGGCGTGTCAACGCCGAAGTCGCCGTGGACATGGACTTCTCCGTCACCGAGGAAGCGCGCGAGACCTTCGCCAACGACCCGGCCAAGATCCGCAGCGAACAGGTCAGCCAGAACACCGTCGCCGGCACCGGCCCGGAGGGCGTGCCCGGCGCCACCAGCAACACGCCGCCCGGTCCGAACGCGGCGGCCGCCCCGAATCCCGCCGCCCCGGTGGAAACCGCGAGCAGCGCCACCCGCAACTTCGAGATGGACCGCACGCTGCAGCACACCCGCCAGCCGGCCGGCCGCGTGCGCCGCGTCACCGCCGCCGTGCTGGTCGACCACGTACCGCGCACCGGCGAGAACGGCAAGGTGGTGATGACCGCGCTGGACGCCGCCACCCTGACCCGCATCGAGGCGCTGGTGAAGGAAGCCGTCGGCTTCGACGCCGAACGCGGCGACTCGGTATCGGTGATGAACGCGCCGTTCGTGCGCGAGACCGAAGCACCGGTCGACGTGCCGTTCTGGGAAAGCCCGTGGCTGCACAACCCGATGGTGCGCGACATCGCACGCTACGGCTTGGGTGCGCTGGTGGTCATCGTGCTGCTGTTCGGCGTGCTGCGCCCGGCCATGCGCCAGATCATCAGCCCGTCGGCCCGGCAGAAGCGCGAGGACGAGGACGGCATCGACGTCAGCGTGGTCGACGAGGACGGCGAGGACGGCGTGGTCGCCACGCTCTCGCACGAACAGCTGCCGCCGATGCGTGCTCTGCCCTCGGATGCCTACGAGGATCGCCTGCGCCAGGCGCGCGAGGCGGTGAAGACCGACTCCAAGCAGGTCGCACAGGTGGTCAAGGACTGGGTGGCCAATGATGAATAACGCACCGGACACCAGCCTCACCGGCGTGCAGCGCGCCGCCGTGCTGCTGCTCTCGCTGGGCGAGGAAGACGCCGCCGAAGTGCTCAAGCACATGAACGCCAAGGAGGTGCAGAAGCTCGGCATCGCCATGGCCACCATCTCCGGCATCAGCCGCGAGCAGGTGATGCAGGTGATGGCCACCTTCGGCGAGGCGCTGCACAAGCAGACCTCGCTGGGCATGGGCGCCGACGACTATGTGCGCAAGGTGCTGGTGCAGGCGCTGGGCGAGGACAAGGCCGGCGGCCTGATCGACCGCATCCTGCTGGGCCGCAACACCACCGGCCTGGACACGCTGAAGTGGATGGACCCGCGCGCGATCGCCGACCTGGTGCGCAACGAGCATCCGCAGATCATCGCCATCGTGCTGGCCCACCTGGACAGCGACCAGGCCGCCGACACCCTCAAGCTGCTGCCCGAACGCACCCGCACCGACGTGCTGCTGCGCATCGCCACGCTCGACGGCATTCCACCCAACGCACTGAACGAGCTCAACGAGATCATGGAGCGCCAGTTCGCCGGCAACCAGAACCTCAAGGCCTCCAGCATCGGCGGCGTGAAGGTCGCGGCCAACATCCTCAACTTCATGGACTCCGGCCAGGACCAGGTGATCCTGGGCAGCATCACCCAGGTCGACGCCGACCTGGGCGCGCGCATCCAGGACCTCATGTTCGTGTTCGACAACCTGGCCGACCTGGGTGACCGCGAACTGCAGGCGCTGCTGCGCGAAGTGCCGAACGACCGCCTGGGCCTGGCGCTGCGCGGCGCCGACGCCAAGGTGAAGGAAAAGATCACCCGCAACATGTCGCAACGCGCCGCGCAGATCCTGCTGGAAGACATGGAAGCGCGCGGTCCGGTGCGCCTGTCCGACGTGGAAGGCGCGCAGAAGGAAATCCTCGCCATCGTCCGCCGCCTGGCTGACCAGGGCGTCATCGCCCTCACCGCCAGCGCCGAGGAAATGGTATGAGCACGCCCTCGCCGCTGCGCTGGATGCCGGCCCCGCTCGACGTGGTCGTCACCGACGCGCCCGCCGAACAGGACGCGCCCGCACTGGTGCCGCCGACGCTGGAAGAGATCCAGGCCATCCAAGACGCCGCCTACCGTGAAGGCCTGGAGCGCGGCCTCGCGGAAGGCCACGCCGAAGGCTTCGGCCAGGGCCAGGCCGAGGTGCGCCGCCTCGCCGCGCAGATGGAAGGCATCCTCGACAACTTCTCGCGGCCGCTCGACCGGCTGGAGAACGAAGTGGTCGCCGCGCTGTCCGAGCTCGCCGTGCGCATCGCCGGCGCACTGGTCGGCCGTGCCTACCAGACCGATCCGGTCCTGCTGCAGGAACTGGCCACCTCGGCGCTCGATGCCGTCGGCGGCTCGCAGCGCGAGGTCGAACTGCGCCTGCATCCGGACGACATCGCCGCGCTGACGCCGGTGCTGGCGATGACCGCGCACACCCGCCTGACCGCGGACACCTCGCTCAGCCGCGGCGACCTGCGCGTGCACGCCGAAAGCGTGCGCATCGACGGCACCCTGGAAGCACGCCTGCGCGGCGCGCTCGACACCGTCCTCAACCGCGGTGCACGCGCATGAGTGCGCAACCGCTGGAGTGGCTGACCGCGCGCGACCTGCGCCTGTCCGCGCGCCTGTCGCAGATCAATCCCGAACTCGGCGGCCACGGCCTGATCCGCGAAGGCATCCTGCGCCGCGCGGTCGGCCTGACCCTGGAAGCCATCGGCTGCGAGGCGCCGATGGGCGCCACCTGCAAGGTCGAGGTGGTCGACGGCGGCTGGGTCGATGCCGAAGTGGTCGGCTTCTCCGGTGAACGCACCTACCTGATGCCCAGCGCCGAACTGCACGGCCTGCTGCCGAATGCGCGCGTGGTGCCATCGCGTCGTCGCGGCGGCGTGGAAGTGGGCGAAGGCCTGCTGGGCCGTGTGATCGACAGCGACGGCGTGCCGCTCGACGGCCGCGGCCCGATCCGCGCCGAAGGCAGCGTCAGCCTGGCCGGCATGGCGATCAATCCGCTGTCGCGCGAACCGATCACCCAGCCGCTGGACGTCGGCGTGCGCGCGATCAACGCGCTGCTGCCGATCGGCCGCGGCCAGCGCGTCGGCCTGTTCGCCGGCTCGGGCGTCGGCAAGTCCACGCTGCTGGGCATGATGACCCGCTATACCGCCGCCGACGTCATTGTCGTCGGCCTGATCGGCGAACGCGGGCGCGAAGTGCGCGACTTCGTCGAGACCACGCTGGGCCCGTCCGGCCTGGCGCGCGCCGTCGTCGTCGCCAGTCCCGCCGACCGTCCGCCGCTGGCGCGCCTGCAGGGCGCCTATCGCGCCACCGCGATCGCCGAATGGTTCCGCGACCAGGGCCTCAACGTGCTGCTGCTGATGGACTCGCTGACCCGCTTCGCCCAGGCGCAGCGCGAGATCGGCCTGTCGGTCGGCGAGCCGCCGACCACGCGCGGTTATCCGCCGTCCGTGTTCGCCCGCCTGCCGGCGCTGGTCGAACGCGCCGGCAACGGTGCCAAGGGTCGCGGTTCGATCACCGCCTTCTACACCGTGCTGACCGAAGGCGACGATCCCCAGGATCCGATCGCCGACGCCGCCCGCGCCATCCTCGACGGCCACATCCTGCTGTCGCGCCGCGTCGCCGATGCCGGCCTGTACCCGGCCATCGACGTGGAATCGTCGGTCAGCCGCGTGGTCACCGAGATCGCAGACGAAACCTGGCGCGACCGCATCCGCAAGCTCAAGCGCCTGCTGTCGGCCTACAACAGCAATCGCGACCTGATCGCGATCGGCGCCTACCAGCGCGGCAACGATCCGACCGTGGACGAAGCGCTCGAACGCTGGCCCGAGATCGTCGAGTTCCTCGGCCAGGACGTGGCGCGCGCCGCCGACCTGCCGAGCAGCCGCGCCGCGCTGGAGTCCCTGATCCAACGCAACATCGCCGCCGGCATGCCCCTGCCGCCCGGCCTGCAGTAACGCCAAGGAACCCCCACGATGATGCAGTCCCGCCGAATCGACCCGCTGCTGCGCCGCGCCCAGGAGCACGAGGATTCCATCGCCCGCGAACTGGCCGAGCGCCAGAACACGCTTGCGCAGCACGAATCGCGACTGGAGGAACTGCGCCAGTACGCCGAGGACTACGCCAACAGCCAGATGGCCGCCACCAGTCCGGCGCAGCTCGCCAACCGTCGCGCCTTCCTCGAACGCATCGACCAGGCGCTCAAACAGCAGTTGCAGAACGTCGACCGCAGCCGCGCCAGCGTGGACATCGAACGCGACCGCCTGCTGCTGGCCAGCCGCGACAAGCAGGTGCTTGAGCAACTGGCCGCCAGCTATCGCGTGCAGGAAAAGCTGATCGTCGACCGCCGCGACCAGCGCGAGATGGACGACGTGGGTGCGCGCCGTGCACGCCTGGCGGCCACCGCCCGCGAGAACGAGGACGCCTGATGCCGTCGCCGACCTCCGCGCTGTCTTTCGCCCCCAAGGCGCCTGCGTCCGCGACGCCGCCCGGGAATGCGGCCGCTGCCAACGACGAGACCGCCGTGAAGAAGCCGGCGTTCGACGACATGGTCCGTCGCCCCGTCAAGCACGACGACGCGCCACGTTCCTCCGAGGCACGCGCTCGCGGGACGAAGGAACCCGTCGGGCAACGCGCCGACAGCGCCGCGCGAACGCAGGACGAAACGGCGCGCCCCCCTGCTGCGGACGACAAGCCAGAAGATGCCCTCGCCGCATCCCCGATCCTGCCGCCCGTACTGATGGAACTGCCCGTGCCGTCCGTTGCCGTGCCTTCGGACACCACGGCCACCGCATTGACCGATCCGCTCGGCAACCCCCTGCTCAGCGGCGCTCAGCCGGCTACGACGACGCCCACGCCCGATGCCCTGTTGTCGGGAGTACGTGCGGCTCTGCCGACCCTGCCGACCCTGCCGGGCACGCTCGACGCTACGGCGATCATCGCCTCGCCGGACAGCGGCGACATCGCCCCACCCGCCAGCGTCGATACGACATCACCGCTGCCGACCGCCGCCGCGACGTCCGACACCAAGGCGCCGCTGCAGAACCTGCTGTCCTTCGCCACGCACCTTGCCAGCGGCCAGGTCGCCGCCGCCGTGCCCGACGCCGTCAAGCTCGGCCGCGATATCGTCGATGCGCTGCGCAGCGACGACGGCGACGCGGCCGCACCGACCGGCAACCTGCTGGCCGGCGTCGGCGCCTCCAATGCACCACTCGGCCTGGCGCGCACCGACACCGTCAATGCCCTGCAGGCACCGAGCGCCGACCTGCACGGCGGCCACTTCGACGACGACATCGGCGACGCCGTGCGCTGGATGGCCGACCAGAAGATCGGCCATGCCCACATCAAGGTCACGCCGAACGACCTGGGCACGGTGGAGATCCGCCTGCGCCTGGACGGCGACCGCGTGCACGCCGACTTCTCCAGTGCCCAGGCCGATGTACGCCAGGCGCTGGAAAGCAGCCTGCCGCGCCTGCGCGAGATGCTGGGCCAGCACGGCTTCCAGCTCGCCCACGCCGACGTGGGCCAGCAGCACACGCCGCGCCCGCAGGGCGGCGGTCCGGCGTTCGGCGAAGGCGGAGGCGACAGCGCAGAACCCGCCATCGAAACACCTCGCACCGTCCGCATGACCGCCCGCGGCCTGGTCGACGCCTACGCCTGACGGCCCGCCGTAGTTGCTGTAGGAGCGACGTGAGTCGCGACCGTATGAACTCGGCATCATTGACGCTGGATCAGACGTTCATCCGCGCTTGAATGACGGTCCCGGACGCAGATGAGGTGCGGTCGCGACTCACGTCGCTCCTACAGAAATCCCACCCGTCAAAACCCCGTCGGCCCCGCTTCCGTACCACGGCACACCGCTTGCATCCCTGGGTTGACCCCTCAGGAGATCCAGCGCCGTGGCAGCCGCCGACAAGAACGCAAGCAAATCCAAGGCCGACAAGGGCGACAAGCCCAAGGGCGGCAAGTCGCTGCTGACCATCGGACTGGTGGCCGTGATCGCGGCCGGCGCAGCGGGCGCCGGCGCCTGGTACTTCGCCAGCCACGGCACGAAGGACGAGAAGGCCGACGCCCCCGAGGCCAAGAAGCCGGGTGAAGTGCCCGCACCGGCGCAGTACTTCGCGCTCGAACCGCCTTTCGTCGTCAACCTCGTCGGTGAAACCGGCGGCGCCCGCTACCTGCAGGTGGAAGTCCAGCTGATGACGCGCGATCCCGAAGCGATGACCGCCATCCAGCTGCATGCGCCAGCCATCCGTGCACGGCTGCTGATGCTGTTCGCCCAGCAGGACGCTGCCAGCCTGATGTCGCGCGAAGGCAAGGAGCGCCTGCAGAACGCCGCCCTCGGCGAAGTGAAATCGCTGCTGGTGGCCGAGACCGGCAAGCCCAGCGCCGAATCGATCCTCTTCACCAGTTTCGTGATGCAGTGACGGATACCCGCCGCCATGACCAGTGACCTGCTGTCGCAAGACGAGATCGACGCGCTTCTGAACGGCGTCGACTCCGGCGTCATCGAGACCGAGGAACCGCCGCACGATCCGACGGTGGCGCGGACCTACGATTTCGCCAGCCAGGACCGCATCGTCCGCGGCCGCCTGCCGACGCTGGAAATGATCAACGAGCGCTTCGTGCGCACGTGGCGGATCGGCCTGTTCAACCTGCTGCGCCGCTCCGCCGAGCTGTCGGTACGCGGCATCGAGACGGTCAAGTTCAGCGACTACCTGCATTCGCTGTACGTGCCCACCAATCTCAACCTGGTCAAGTTCAAGCCGCTGCGCGGCGTGGGCCTGATCGTGTTCGAACCGAAGCTGGTGTTCACCATGGTGGACAACTTCTTCGGCGGCGACGGCCGTTACCCGGCCAAGATCGAAGGCCGCGAGTTCACCGCCACCGAGATGCGCGTGATCCAGCTGCTGCTGAAGCAGACCTTTGCCGACCTGATCGATGCCTGGGCGCCGGTGATGCAGGTGGACTTCGAGTACATCACCAGCGAGGTCAATCCGCACTTCGCCAACATCGTCAGCCCGCGCGAGTACGTGGTGGTCAGCCGCTTCCACGTGGAGCTGGACGGCGGCGGCGGCGACCTGCACGTCACCCTGCCCTATTCCATGCTCGAGCCGATCCGCGAACTGCTCGACGCCGGCATCCAGTCCGACCGCGTGCACGACGACGACAGCTTCCGCGTGACGATGCACGAGCAGCTGCGCAGCGCCGAAGTCACCGTCTCCAGCGTGCTGGCGGAGAAGCGCATCAACCTGCGCGAGCTCACCCGCCTGAAGATCGGCGACATCCTGCCCATCGACCTGCCCAAGTGCGTGCCGGTCTGCGTGGAGCAGGTACCGGTGTTCACCGGCGAGTTCGGCATCTCCAACGGACTCAACGCGGTGAAGATCACCGCCCACCACCCTCCCGGCAGCCGGCACCAGCCGCCGACCGCCGGCCGCCACGCCCTTGCACCCGTCGCCTTCCAGGACGCCACGCCATGATTCCCGAGAACGAAGAAGCCCTCGCCACCGCCTTCGGCGATACCGCGCTTGCCGACCACGGCGCCCATGCCGGCCACGACATGGACATGAGCCTGGACGTCATCCTCGACGTGCCGGTGACGCTGTCGCTGGAAGTCGGCCGCACGCGCATGCCCATCCGCAACCTGCTGCAGCTCAACCAGGGCTCGGTGGTGGAACTGGAGCGCGGCGCCGGCGAACCGCTGGACGTGTTCGTCAACGGCACGCTGATCGCGCATGGCGAAGTCGTGGTGGTGAACGACCGCTTCGGCGTGCGCCTGACCGACGTGGTCAGCCCCAGCGAACGCATCCGCCGCCTGCGCTGAGCCGATCGCCATGCACGCCTTCGCCCTGCTCGCCGCCGCCGCGGCGCCCGCCCAGAAGATCGGCCAGCACGCGCCGTCCACGCCCGGCATCGGCGGCGCGCTGGTCGGCCTGGTGCTGGTGCTGGGCCTGATCCTGGGCCTGGCCTGGTTGCTCAAGCGCATGCCCGGCATGGGCGTCGGCATCCGGCCCAGCGAACAGCTGCGCGTGGTGTCGATGCTGTCGGTCGGCACCAAGGAGCGCGTGATGGTCATCGAGGTCGGCAAGGAGCAGCTGCTGATCGGCGTGACCGCCGGCGGCATCACCGCGCTGCACACGCTGCCCGAACCGCTGGTCGTCGCCCCGGCGCCGGCCCTGCCTAATTTCGCCGAACTGCTGGCCAAGCGCCTGCGCAAAGAGTCCTGAGATGCGTCGTTTCGTTCTTTCCCTGATCTGCCTGCTGTGGCTGGCCGCGCCGACGCTGGCGTTCGCGCAGGCGGCGACCGCGCCTGCCGCAGCACCTGCGGCGACACCGGCGGCGCCTGCCGCACCGACGGCGCCCGCGTTGCCGACGCTGCCCAAGGTCAATGTCGGCCAGGTCGGCGACAACACCGTCAGTCTGCCGCTGCAGACGCTGCTGCTGATGACGGCCATCACGCTGATCCCGTCGGCACTGCTGGCGATGACGGCGTTCACCCGCATCATCATCGTGCTGGGCCTGCTGCGACAGGCGCTGGGCACGGGCCAGACGCCCTCCAATCAGGTGCTGGTGGGCCTGGCGCTGTTCCTGACCATGCTGGTGATGATGCCGGTCGGCGAAAAGGCGTGGGCACAGGGTATGGCGCCCTATCTCAACGGCCAGATCGACTTCTCCACCGCGTGGACGCTGACCACCGGCCCGCTACGCGACTTCATGCTGGCGCAGGTGCGCGAGACCGATCTGATGACCTTCGCCGGCCTGGCCGGACACGGCAGCTATACCAGTCCGGATGCGGTGCCGTTCCCGATCGTCGTGGCGTCGTTCATCACCAGCGAGCTGAAGACCGCGTTCGAGATCGGTTTCCTGATCTTCATCCCGTTCGTGATCATCGATCTGGTGGTCGCCAGCGTGCTGATGTCGATGGGCATGATGATGCTGTCGCCGATGCTGGTGTCCGCACCGTTCAAGATCCTGCTGTTCGTGCTGGTCGACGGCTGGGTGCTGATCGTCGGCTCGCTGGCGGCGAGCTTCAACTAGGAGCGAGGCGTGGGTGGAGAGGAGTGAGGAGTGAGCGAAAAGCCACCCCCGACTTGCCTCCCTTGCTCCTGCTGTTGCTTCTCCTCACTCCTCACTCCTCTCCACTCACTTCTCTAATCCTCATGAGCCCTGAAACCGCCCTCACCGAACTTCGCGATGGTCTGGAGATCGCCCTCTGGGTCGGTGGCCCGCTGCTGCTGGTCGTACTGGTCGTCGGTGTGGTCATCGGCGTGATCCAGGCGGCCACGCAACTCAACGAGCCCACCATCGCCTTCGTCGCCAAGGCCATCGCCCTGACCGCCGCGCTGTTCGCCACCGGCAGCTACCTGCTCGGCGTGCTGGTGGAATACACGACGACGTTGTTCCAGCGACTGCCGCATTTGATCGGCTGAGGCCAGGAGTGAGCGGAAAGGAGTGAGGAGTGAGCAAAAGCCACATCCGACATACCCCCTCCCGCTCCTGCTTCTGCTCCTACTCACTCCTCACTCCTCCCCACTCACTTCTCGCCTCATGGACGCAGCCACCCAGATGGTGATCGACGGCCAGCAGGCCTTCGGGATGATCAACGCCATCCTGTGGACGATGCTGCGCACGGGCGCGCTGCTGATGGCCGCGCCGCTGATCGGCACGCGCGCGGTGTCGGTGCGGGTGCGCGTCATCATCGCCGGCGCGCTGGCGATGGCGCTGGCCCCGCTGCTGCCCGGCACGCCGGACCGCATCGCCTTCGATGCCAGCACCGTGCTGAACGTGGCACGCGAACTGGCGGTCGGCGCGAGCATGGGCTTCATGCTGCGGCTGGCCTTCGAGGCCGGCGCGATGGCGGGCGAACTGATTTCGCAGGGCACCGGCCTGGCCTTCGCGCAGATGTCGGACCCCTTGCGCGGGGTGAATTCCGGTGTCGTCGGCCAGTGGTTCTACCTGGCCTTCGGCCTGCTGTTCTTCACCGCCAACGGCCACTTGGCGCTGGTGTCGCTGCTGGTGGACAGCTACCGCTCGCTGCCGATCGGCACCGCGCTGCCCGATGTCCAGCAGATGCTGGAAGTGGCGCCGATGCTGTTCACCCATGTGCTGCGGGCCGCCGTGGGGCTGGCGCTGCCGGTCATGGTGGCGATGCTGGCGGTGAACCTGGCCTTTGGCGTGCTGGGCCGCGCTGCGCCGGCCCTCAACCCCATCCAGCTGGGCCTGCCCACCGCGCTGCTGCTGGGCCTGTTCCTGTTGGCCTTGCTGGCCGGTGAGCTGGGCCCGCCGGTGCAGCGGATCTTCGATGTGTCGTTCGACGCGGCGCGGCAGCTCACCGCATGAGGGCATGACAGTCACGTTTGTGAAACGGTGCGGGAACGCACAGTTGGCGGCTTTGCAGCGTGTGTCTCATATTGAAGTGCGTCGCCGGTTCCACTAAATGGATGAATGTGTGCAGAATGGGGGCAAGGGAGTTGCGACATACGCCTGCGCACGGACGGAACCGATCCCGCCCGACGCCGGAACGCTTCTCCCGCGAACCGGAGATTGCCGTGCACCACAGCCCGACCCACAAGCGACGCACCAGTCAGGAAACGCGTGAAGCCGTGCTGGCCGCGGCACGCCGCCTGTTCTTCACCAAGGGTTTCGACCAGACCACGCTGATGGACCTGGGCGAGGAAACCGGGCTGAGCGCACGCGGCGTGATCCTTCACTTCGAGACCAAGGCCGACATCATCGCCACCCTGCTGATCCGCGATTACACCGCGCGTCGGGCACCGATGGTGGAGCGTCCGCAGGGCTCGACGCACGCGCAGCGTATTCTGGATTTCTATTTCTGGATGGCGCGCGAAGACGCGGCCAACTTCATCGCCTTCCCGGCGCTGTGGAGCGTGTCGGCGCGCTGGTCGCCGACGGTCGAAGCCGAAATGAACACCGCGCTGCGCCGCATGCGCGAACCGGTGCGCCTGGAACTGAGCCGCGGCATGGGCGCCGGCGAGTTCCGTGGCATCGACATCCAGCATGCCGACGAAATGATCTGGCAGAGTTACCAGCACGGTCTGCGCGCCGTCGCCGTCAACGGCGGCACGCCGGCGATGGCGGTGCCTCAGGTATTCAAGACACTGGAAGCGCTGTCGGCCTGACGCGCGACGCGCCGGATCGCTGCAAACAGAACGGCCTCCTTGCGGAGGCCGTTCTTCGTTCGAACCGGCAACGGCTCAATCGCGTCCGTTGCCCTTGCCATTGCCCTTGCCGCCGTTGCCTTTCCCGCTGTTGCCGGGACCCTTGTCGCTGTTGCCCTGCCCGTGCCCGCCGTGATCGCTCTTGGCCGGACCGGCCTGCGGCTTTGCGCCGTTGCCGCCCTTGCCGTGGCCCGGACCGTGCCGGGACCAGTCCACGCTGACACGCTGATCGACGCGGACGGGATAGCCCCAGCGGTCGTACGTGCCGACCGTACCGTTCTTCAACGCATGGAAGGCGGGCGAGCCGGGCTTGATGCCCATCTGCTTGGCCAGGTTGCCCCACCCTTGGCCCGGGTCGCGCTCATAACGCTGCACGACCTCCAGGCAGGGAATGCGGAGCGCCCTGGCGATGGCACAGGCGAAGTACACGTCGGCCGGCGCCCAGTCGCGACGATCGAGCAGATCCAGCACCAACGAACGCGGTGCGCCGTAATGCCCCGTCATCTCCGATACGAACGGGTCGCGGTAACGTCGCCCGTAATCGTTGATCTCGCCCAAACGCGTATCCACCCACACATCGCCGGTGCGGATGTTGTAGCCCACCGTCTGCGCGTATACCGGTTGGCCGGCGGCCATCGCCATCCCCAACGCCGCTACCCATGCCGCCATCTTCATCGTCTTCATGACCGTCCTCGCCCGCTGCGGAGGCGGCAGTTTTCGCAGGCTTGCATGAATGCGCAGTGACGGTGCTGCCTGCTTGCACGATGCACGCACCCTCGGTCGATCAGTGGACGCCCAAGCGTGACCTCCATCACTCTCGTCTCACAGTTAACGCCTACACTGCGCGGGGCGCCGGGGTGGCGCCTGTCCCTGCCCCTTCCGAGCGACGAGTCGCAGACTCGCGACTCCCGCAACCGCACTCGAGATGAAGCCGAAACACCGCGACTTCCGCCTGGACATCATCGTCCTGCTGGGCTCGATCACGGCAGTGACGATCGCCTCGTTCGGCGTCTATCGCGGCTGGCAGGGACAGTGGTCGCAGGCAGGGTTCGATCTGGCGGTGGTCCTGGCCGTCTCCGCACCCGTGGTGTACGCGTGGCGTACCGGCGACAGTCTCCGCGCCGGCAACGTGCTGGCGGTGCTCAATTCCGTCGCGACGTTCGGCGCCTGCCTGCTGCTGGGCCATACCGCGCTCACCTGGACCTACCTGGTACTGCTGACCAACTTCTTCATCGCGCACCGCTGGGTGGCGGTGGCGTGCAACGTGCTGCTGATCGTCGGCATGCAACTGATCCCGGGCTTCTTCCACGACGTCGTGCACGCCGCGTCGGTCTTCGTCAGTGCCGGCATGATCACCGCGTTCTCACTGATCTTCGCCGCGCGCACGCAGGACGACCGCGCCCACCTGGAGCGGCTGGCGGCGGTCGATGCACTGACCGGCGTCCCGAACCGCCGCAGCATGGAGCGCGCCCTGGCCGATGCCGTCGGCCGCTTCCAGCGTGGCGAGCGCCGTTTCGGACTGGTCGTGCTGGACCTGGACCATTTCAAGGACGTCAACGACCAGTACGGGCACGCCGCCGGCGACGCCGCCATCGCCGACCTCGCCTCGATCCTGCGCTTCGAGATGCGCCGCAACGACCAGGTGTTCCGCTTCGGCGGCGAGGAATTCGTGACCCTGCTCGAACTCGACAGCACCGAGGATCTGGAAGCGGCGGCCGAGCGCCTGCGCAAGGCCGTGCGCGGCAGCCTTCGCGGCCCCGGCGGACGCATCACCATCTCGCTCGGCGCCGCCCTGCTGCGCGAACAGGAAAAGACTTGGCACGACTGGTTCTCGCGCGCGGACGCCGCGCTCTACCGCGCCAAATCGGCCGGCCGCGACAGCTACGTGATCGCGGACGACTTGTTCTAGTGCGAGTGAAGAGGAGTGAGGAGTGAGGAGTGAGGAGTGAGGAGTGAGGAGTGAGGAGTGAGGAGTGAGCAAAGTGTGCTATCGCTCAACGCTCACTCCCCGCCCCATCACTCACGTCTCGCTTTTACCCCACCACCACCGGTACAGCACCGGCAGCACCACCAGCGTCAGCAGCGTCGAGGACACGATGCCGCCGATCACCACCGTCGCCAGCGGCCGCTGCACTTCCGATCCCGCGCCGACGTTGAACGCCATCGGCAGGAAACCGAGCGAGGCGACCAGCGCGGTCATCAGCACCGGGCGCAGGCGACCGAGTGCGCCGTCGACGACGGCCTGATCCAGCCTCAGCCCCTGCTCTCGCAGCTTGCGGATGAAGGCGATCATCACCAGGCCATTGAGCACCGCCACGCCGGACAGCGCGATGAAGCCCACGCCGGCGGAGATGGAAAGCGGAATCCCGCGCAGCGCCAGCGCCACCACGCCCCCGGTCAGCGCCAGCGGCACGCCGGTGAACACGATGGCGGCGTCCCTGGCCGAACCGAAGGCCCAGAACAGCAGCGCGAAGATCAGCAGCAGCGTCGCCGGCACCACCACGGCGAGCCGCTGGCTGGCCGAGATCAACTGCTCGAACGTGCCACCGTACTCGATCCAGTAACCGGCCGGCAGCGTCACGTCCGTCGCGACGCGTGCGCGCAGATCCTCGACGAAGCCGCCCAGGTCGCGACCGCGCACGTTGGCCGTCACCACGACGCGGCGCTTGCCGTTCTCGCGATTGATCTGGTTGGGTCCAAGCGTGGTCTCGATCTTCGCCACTTCGCGCAGCGGCACGGTGGCGGGCGTGCCCGAGCGCCAGCTTGCGGCGCGCGTGGACTCGTCCTCGTTGCCGGCACCACCGAGGGGAATGGGGAGATCGTGCAGCGCAGCGGGGTCCTGCCGCATCGCTTCCGGTAAACGCACCACGATGTCGAAGCGGCGATCGCCCTCGAACAATTGTCCCGCCACCTCGCCCCCCACCGCGGTCGCCACGGTGTCCTGCACGTCGCCGGGATTCAATCCGTAGCGGATCAGCGCCTGACGGTCCGGCGTGATGGTGAGCAGCGGCAGACCGGTGGCCTGTTCGATGCGCACGTCGGCTGCACCGTCCACGGACTTCGCGAGCGCCTCGATGCGCTCGCCGACCTCCACCAGGGTGCCGAGATCGTCCCCGTACAGCTTGATCGCGACGTCAGCGCGCACGCCGGAGATCAGCTCATTCATCCGCATCTGGATGGGCTGGGTGAACTCGTAGTTGTTGCCCGGGATCTCGGCGACCGCTTTCTCGATCTCCGCGACCAGCGTGGCCTTCGACTTGCGCGGGTCGGGCCATTCTCTGCGCAGTTTGAGCATGATGAAGGTGTCGGCCACCGACGGCGGCATGGGATCGGTCGCCACCTCCGCCGTGCCCAGCTTGCCGAACACGCGGCGCACTTCCGGGAACTGCGTGATCCGCGCTTCCAGCGTGGACTGCATCCGCACCGCCTGGTCCAGGCTGGTGCCGGGGATGCGCATGGCATGCATGGCGATGTCGCCTTCGTCCAGGCTCGGCACGAACTCCGTTCCGAGTCGCGTCGCCAGCAGGCCACACACCACCACCAGCGCGAACGCAGCGCCGACCACGATCCTACGCGTACGCAATCCCCACGCCAGCACCGGCGCATAGGCGCGACGCGCCCAGCCCATCAACTGCGTCTCCTTCTCCTGCACGCGCCCGCGCAGGAACAGCGCGATCGCCGCCGGTACGAAGGTCAGCGACAGCACCATCGCCCCACTGAGCGCCAGCACCACGGTGACGGCCATCGGGTGGAACATCTTTCCCTCCACGCCGGTGAGCGCGAAGATCGGCAGGTACACCGCCGTGATGATGCCCAGGCCGAACAGGCTGGGCCGGATGACCTCGGCCGTCGCGGATGCCGTGGCCTCCCGCCGCTCCTCGTCCGTCAACAGGCGCCCCAGCCGGTGCTGCAGTTCGCCGAAGCGACGCAGGCAGTTCTCGATGATGATCACCGCACCATCAACGATCAGGCCGAAGTCCAGCGCGCCCAGGCTCATCAGGTTGCCCGACACGCCGCCACGCACCATGCCGGTGAGGGTGAACAGCATCGATAGCGGGATCACCGCCGCGGTGATCAGCGCCGCGCGCACGTTGCCCAGCAACAGGAACAGCACGACGACGACGAGGATCGCGCCCTCGACCAGGTTCTTGGCCACGGTGCGGATGGTGCGGTCGACCAGCGCCGTCCGGTCATACATCGGCTCCGCGCGCACCCCCGGGGGTAGGCTGCGGTTGGCTTCGGCCAGACGCGCGGCGACGGCCTGCGACACCTCGCGGCTGTTGGCGCCGATCAGCATGAAGGTGGTGCCCAATACCACCTCTTTGCCGTCGAGCGTCGCCGCGCCGGTGCGCAGCTCCGGGCCCTCGCCTACCTGCGCCACGTCGCGCACGCGGATCGGCACGCCATCGCGGCGGTCCAGCACGATGTCCCGGATGCCGTCGAGGTCGGCCACCTGTCCCGGCGCACGCACCAGGAACTGCTGCCCATTGCGTTCGATATAGCCGGCGCCGACGTTGCGGTTGTTGCGCGCCACCGCCTGCACCACGTCGTGCAGGGTGAACCCCAGCGCCACCAGCCGCGCCGGATCGGGGGTGATGTGGATCTGTCGGGCGAAGCCCCCGATGGTGTTGACCTCGGTCACGCCGGGCACGTTGCGCAGTTGCGGACGCACCACCCAGTCCTGCAGCGTGCGCAGGTCAGTGGCGGTATACGGCCTACCGTCGTCCTTGCGCGCCGTCGCCTCCGCTTCGAGGGTATACATGAAGATCTCGCCCATGCCGGTGGCGATGGGCCCCATCTCCGGCGCCAGTCCGGCCGGCAGCTGCGATTTCACCTGCTGGATGCGCTCGCCGACCTGCTGGCGGGCGAAGTAGACATCGGTGCCGTCCTTGAACACCACCGTCACCTGCGACAACCCGTAGCGCGAGATCGAGCGCGTGTAGTCCAGCCCCGGCAGACCGGCGAGCGCGGTTTCCAGGGTGAAGGTGACGCGTTGTTCGGCCTCCAGCGGGGAATAGCCGGGCGCCTCGGTGTTGACCTGCACCTGCACGTTGGTGATGTCGGGGGTGACGTCGATCGGCAGCCTGCCGAAGCTCCATGCGCCCACCGCCACCAGGACCAGCGTCAACGCCATCATCAGCCAACGTTGCCCGATGGCGAAGCGCAGGACACGCTCCAGCACACCGCCGGATGCGGGAATGCCGGGATCAGTGGTCATGCGAGGCCCCCGATTTCTCGATGTCGGCCTTCACCAAATAGCTCTGTTCGACTACCACCTGGTCGCCCGCCTTCAAGCCTGCGCGCACTTCGACGCGCTGCGCGTCGCGCTGGCCCAGCTCGACCGGCCGGATCTCGTAGGTGTCGCCGACGCGCACGAACACCACGTCCCAGTCGCGGAACGTCTGCAGCGAGGCCAGCGGCACGACCATCGCCGCCGGCTGCTGCTCCACCGTGATGCGCGCCTTCACCGCGGAGCCGGGACGCCACAGGCCATCGCTGTTCTGCAGCGTCGCGCGCGCCACTGTGCTCTGGCTGGCGGTGGCGGTGCCGGGCAGCACGCGTTCCAGCGTGGTCTGCGCGGTGGCGCCATCGGCCAGGCGCGTCACCGTGACCGGCACGCCGGGCACGATGTGCTGGGCATCCGCGCCAAAAACATGCAGGTCCACCCACAGGGTGGACAGGTCGGCGATCTCGAACAGCGTGGCACCCTCGCCCGCCACGCTGCCGACGCCGGCGTTGCGCGCCAGCACCACGCCGCCGATCGGCGAGGTGACGGAATACGTGGTCAGGCTGAGGTTGCTTTCGATGGTCGCCAGCGCCTGTCCGGCCCGTACGCGGTCGCCGACGTTGACCGACAGCCGGCGGACCGGGCCGGGAAAGCGTGCGGCGACGTTGGCAACGCGGCCTTCCACCGGCGTCAGCAAACCCTGCACTTCGTGCTCGTCGGCGATCGTGCCGGCCTGCACCGGGGCAACGCGGATGCCGGAATCCTCGGCGACCTTCGCGCCGATGGTGGTGCGGCCTTCGTAGCTGTCGTACGTCCAGCGCAGCCGCCTGCCTTCCACCTTCGCCAGCACCTCGACATCGAACGAATGCGGTTCGCCCACCACGCTCTTCGCCAGCAGGCTGCCGTCGGCCTGTGGATGCAGCACGTGCGTCTCCCGCACGTTGCCCAGGCGGACCAGGCGGACCTCCACGCTGCCCGCCTTGGCCGGCAATGGCCTGCCGTCGCGGTACAGCCAGGCCTGGTAGGCCGGCGGCGTGCCGGCTTCGGCGATCGCCAGTTCGACGGTGACGCCGTCCTGCGTCAGCAGGCGGCCGCCGTGTTCGCCGCGAGCGGCCTCTTCTGCGTCGTGCTCTTCTCCGCCATGCCCTTCGCCTTGGTGGCCCCGGTTACCGTCGACGTGGTCGTCCTTGCCCCCGCCACAGGCGGCCAGCATCAACGAAAGCGCCATCGCGCTCATGAGGGGATGCCATGTCATGGGGTGGTTCCTTGTTCTGAAGCGGTGGGCGCGGCGACGAACGCCTGCCCGGTGAGCCGCTGGATTTCGATGAGGGCCGCCTGCGCATCGAGCGCGGTGTCCAGCTGCTGGCGACGGGTCGCCGTGGTCTCGGACTGCAGCTGCGCCCATTCCAGGTAGCTGATGGCGCCGGCACGATAGGCGCGCTCGGCCGCCTGTTCGGCACGCAGCAGGCGTGGCAGCACGTCGTTGCGCGTGCGCTGCACGTCGAGTTGCGCCACCCGATAGCGGCCATGCGCATCGGTCAGCGTGGAGTACAGCGCGATGTCGCGTGATTCGCGCTCGATCTCCAGTGCCGCCAGGTCCGCCTCGGCGGCACGGATCTCCGGCCCCGCGCGACGCTTACCGCCCAGCGGCAACGACATACCGCCGACCAGCGCGGTATCGGCACTGTCCTGCATCCGGCGCACGCCTATCTGCCAGTCGAGGTCGGGCGTGGACGCGGTCCGTGCCAGCCGGACACGGGCCTCACGGATACGGCGTTCGTCGGCGAACTGCGCCAGTTCCGGCGTGCCGTCCAGCAGCGATCCCAGTGCGTCGACGTCGTCGATCGCCGGCAGCGCCAGCGGGTCGCCGGCCGCCACCTCGAAGCGCGGCGCGCGCTCGCCCCACAACGCTGCCAGGTGCTGACGCGCCGCGGCCTCCTGCTGGTCGGCACGCAGCAGCGCCAGTTCGGCACGCGCCAGCGCCGCCTGCGCGGTCAGCACGACCGACTCGGGCGAGGCGCCGGCCTGCAGACGCTGGCGGGCGGCAACGACGGTGCGCCGACGCTGCGCGATCTCCTGCGTGGCGATGCTCCGCTGCGCGCGCGCGCCGGTGACGGCCAGATAGCGACGGGCGACATCCGCCAGCAGGTCGAGCCGCTGGGTTTCGCGTTGCATGGCCAACGCGTCGATGCGCGCCTGTGCCAGCGTCCGTCGCGCGTCGAGCTTGCCGCCGCGCTCCAGCACGCCCGCCAGCGTCAGCGTGGCTTCGGCCTGGCGGAAGCCGTTCGCATCGCCGGTGCCGAGCACGTTCTCGAGATCGAGCCCGACGCGTAATGCGGGCCGCAGAAGTGCGACCTCGCGTTCGGCCAGCAGGATGTCGGTACGCGCGCCGAACAGGCGCAGGTCGGGATGGGCGCTGGCGACACGCGCGATGGCGTCGTCCAGCGTCAGGGTTTCAGGGGGAACAGCAGGCGATGGCACCTGTGCGTGCACGCACGGCGCCATCGCGAAGGCGGCCACTGCCGCCAGTCGCAACCACATGGGAAGTCTCCGGAACGTCGTGTGAGGGAACGCGGGCGACCTGAGGTCAGCCCGGCACGGCCATCACACGGCGATCGGAGGACGCAGCAACGACGCAGGCCGCGCAGGCGGCAACGGCATCGCGTCGGTCGCAGGCGCGACGGACGGCAGCAACATGCCCTGCACCAGCATCGGTGCCGGCACAATGGCGGTCAGGTGGCCGCAACAGTGGCTGGCATGCATCAGCGCATGCAGCAGGTCGCCCTCGCCCGCGTCGCCATCGGCGTGACCGTGGTCGGCGTCGGCGTGGTCGCTCACCGCATGCAGATGCTCGTTGCCGTTGCCGAGCTCGTGAAGGTCTCCGAGCGAGGCCAGCACCGGATTGGCCAGTACCGCGAGCAGCAGCACCGCCAGCGCCGGCAGGCGCAGCAGGAAGAAACGGCGGTGGCGGAGGACGCGGAGCATCGTGCGCCATGCTAGCCGTCCTCGGCTCCGTTAGACAATTCCACGCCGGGTTCCCGTCCCCGACTGGAACAGCTCTTGCACGACAGGCTCCGACCCCGTCGGAAATGCGCCATGTCTGAGCAGGACGAAAGCGGCGAACGCACTGAACTTCCTACCGAAAAACGGCTTCGCGAAGCCCGCGAGCAAGGCAACATCCCGCGCTCGCGCGAGCTGGCGACGGCGGCGGTGTTCGGGGCGGGCGTGCTGGCGATCATCGCGATGGGGCCCGGCCTGGCGCGCAATGCGCTGGGCTGGATGAAGATCGCGCTGACGCCCGACCCCATGCTGATGCGCCAGCCGGACCAGCTGTTCGGCCATGTCGGCCTGTTGCTGCTGAAGCTGGTGGCGGCGGTCGCGCCGGTGGCCGGCATCTGCGTGCTGGCCGGTCTGGCGGCACCGGCGCTGATGAGCGGACTGCAGTTCTCGCAGAAGTCGCTGATGCCCGACTTCAAGCGCCTCAACCCCGCGACCGGTCTCAAGCGCCTGTATGGCGCGGAAAGCATCGCCGAGCTGCTGAAGTCGCTGCTGCGCGTGGCGCTGATCGGCGGCGCGGCAGCGATCTGTCTGAAGCCGGGTTTGGATCCGCTGCGCGAGCTGCTGACCATGCCACTGGAGCAGGCCGTGCGCAGCGGCCTGTCGTTCACCAGCACGCTGCTGCTGGCCACCACGGGCGGGTTGATCCTGCTGGCCGCCATCGACGCGCCGTACCAGAAGTGGAACTGGCTGCGAAAGCTGAAGATGACGCGCAAGGAGCTGCGCGACGAGATGAAGGAAAGCGAAGGCAGCCCGGAGGTGAAGGGCCGCATGCGCCAGTTGCAGCACCAGATGTCGCAGCGGCGGATGATGGAGGAGGTGCCAACCGCCGACGTCATCGTGGTCAACCCGACCCACTACGCCGTGGCGCTGAAGTACCAGGCCGGCCAGATGGGCGCGCCCACCGTGGTCGCCAAGGGCGTGGACGAAATGGCCCTGCGCATCCGCGAACTGGCCGACGCCCACCGCATCGCCATCGTCTCCGCGCCGCCGTTGGCACGCGCCTTGTATCGGGAAGGCCAGCTTGGCCGGGAAATCCCCGTGAGAATGTACGCCGCCGTCGCCCAGATCCTCTCCTACGTCTACCAACTGCGTGCCTGGCGCGTGGGCGAAGCCCCGCTGCCCGACCAGCCGACCGTCGACATCGATGAGCACGGAGGCAAGGCATGAGCGCGCAACCCGCCGGCGGGCTGCGCTGGATGGAGATGCTGAAGAACGGCCTGGGCGCGCCGCTGGTCGTGCTGGCGCTGCTGGCGATGATCGTGGTGCCGCTGGCGCCGCCGGTGCTGGACGCGCTCTTCAGCTTCAACATTGCCATCTCGCTGGTGGTGCTGCTGGCGGTGATCTACGTGAAGCGGCCGCTCGACTTCACCATCTTCCCGATCATCCTGCTGATGACCACCATGCTGCGGCTGGCGCTGAACGTCGCGTCGACCCGCGTGATCCTGCTCAACGGCCAGAACGGCCACGACGCCGCCGGCAAGGTCATCGCGGCCTTCGGCGAATTCGTGGTGGGCGGCAACTACGCCGTCGGCATCGTGGTGTTCGCCATCCTGACCATCATCAACTTCGTGGTAATCACCAAGGGTGCGGGCCGCATCGCCGAGGTCTCGGCGCGCTTCATCCTGGACGCCATGCCCGGCAAGCAGATGGCCATCGACGCCGACCTCAACGCCGGCGTGCTGACCCGCGAGGAGGCCAAGGCCCGCCGCGAGGAAGTGCGCGCGGAAGCCGACTTCTACGGCTCGATGGACGGCGCCAACAAGTTCATCCGCGGCGACGCCATCGCCGGCATCCTGATCCTGTTCATCAACCTGGTGGGCGGCTTCGCCGTGGGCATGTTCCAGCACGGCATGCCAGCGGCCGAGGCCGCTTCCACCTACACCCTGCTGTCGATCGGCGACGGCCTGGTCGCCCAGCTGCCGGCGCTGCTGGTGTCGTCGGCCGTGGCCATGCTGGTGACGCGCGCCTCGCGCTCGGAAGACATGGGCCAGGCCGTGATGGGCCAGGCCTTCGGCCAGCACAAGGCGCTCGCGGTCGCGGCTGGCGTGCTGGGCCTGGTCGGGCTGGTGCCCGGCATGCCCAACGTCGCCTTTTTGACGCTGGCCGCCGGCATCGGTTACCTGGCCTGGAAGATGTGGAAGCGGACCCAGGAAGGCCCGGACGGGCCGGCCGGCGACGTGCCCGCCCTGCCCGGCCCGGGCGCCCCGGACCGCAATGCCGAACTGACCTGGGACGAGCTGCGTCCCGTCGATCCGCTGGGCCTGGAAGTGGGTTACCGGCTGATCCCGCTGGTCGACAAGAACCAGGGCGGCGAGCTGATGTCGCGCATCAAGGCGGTGCGCCGCAAGCTGACCCAGGACCTCGGTTTCCTGGTGCCGCCGGTCCACATCCGCGACAACCTGGAACTGCCGTCGAACGGCTATCGCCTGCTGGTGCACGGCGTGCCGGTGGCGTCGGCGGAGATCCATCCGGACCGCGAACTGGCCCTCGACCCGGGCGGCGCGTTCGGCACCATCGACGGCATCCCCGGCAAGGACCCGGCGTTCGGCCTGGACGCGGTGTGGATCCAGTCGCACCAGAAGGCCACCGCCGAATCGCTGGGCTATACCGTGGTCGACCCGGCCACGGTGATGGCCACCCACCTCTCGCATCTGGTGCGCGAACACGCGCCGGAACTGCTGGGCCACGAGGAAGTGCAGCAGCTGCTGTCGCAGTTGGCCCGCAGCGCGCCGAAGCTGGTCGAGGACCTCACCCCGAAGGCGCTGCCATTGGCCACCGTGGTGCGCGTGCTGCAGAACCTGCTGATCGAGCGCGTGCCGATCCGCCAGCTGCGCCGCATCGTCGAGGCGCTGGTCGAGTTCGCCCCGCAGAACGCCGATCCGGCCGCGCTGACCGCCGCCGTGCGCACCTCGCTGGGCCGCTTCATCGTGCAGGAAATCTCCGGCATGGCACCGGAACTGCCCGTCTACACCTTGGCGCCGAATCTGGAACGCGTCTTGCAGGACAGCACCCAGGGAACCGGCGCGGCGCTGGAACCGGGACTGGCCGAACGCCTGCACCAGAGCCTCGCCGACGTGGTGACCAAGCAGGAAGCCCGCAGCGAGCCTGCGGTGGTGCTGGTACCGGGAACGGTCCGCGCCGCCCTCGCCCGCCTGGTCCGCCACAGCGTCCCCTCGCTGTCGGTGCTGGCCTACAGCGAGGTTCCCGAGGACAAGCGGCTGAAGCTGGTGGGGACGATCAGTTGAGAGCCGGGATTGGTGAGTGGGGATTGGGGATTCGCAACGGCGGATTTCCCGGGATCGGAGAGAGATGGCATGGCAATGAAACGTGGAACAAACCCTCATCGACGAAAACGGCGGCGTGCCGAGCCTTGCTGTTGCCCTGACGAATCCCGAATCCCCACTCACGAATCCCGGCCCCTGACATGAAAATCAAACGCTTCGTCGCCGCCGACATGCGCACTGCCTTTGCGATGGTCCGGCAGGAACACGGGCCGGATGCGGTGATCCTGTCCAACCGGGTCACCGAGGACGGTGTCGAGATCGTCGCCGCCAGCAACTACGACGAAGCGCTGGTGCAGCGCACGCTGGAAGCGATGCGCCCGGCTGCGCCCGCGGCGCCGCTGCATCCGCTGCTGGATCCGGCCACGCCGGCCGCGGCCGCGAATGCACCCGCGCTGTCGCCGGCGCAGGCCGCGGCCAGCTACTTCGCCCGTCGCCAGTCGGCGACGCCCGCGGCGCCGCACGCCGAGATCGCGACGCCGGCACCGGTCGCCGCCGCCGCGGTTACCGTTGCCCCGCCTTCGCCGGTCGCCGCACCGCGTGCGCCGGTGGCTCCGGCCGACCGCGTGCAGGCACCGGTGACGCGCGAGATGGCACCGCTGCTGATCGAACCCGAATCCTTCGCCGCCAAGCTGGCGTCGTGCCTGCCGCCGGCGCCGGCGAACGAGCCCGTCGCTCCGCGCCGTCCGGTCGTACCGCGCGCCGACGCCGACGACACCCTGGACCTGGACGCGCTGCTGCCCTCGATCGCGCCGCCGGTGTCGCTGCCCGAACCCGAACCCGCGCCGGTGGCCACTCTGCATGCCGCCCGCACGCCGGCCATCGCACCCGTGGCGGCCCCGACCACCGTCACCGTGCCCACGCTGAGCGTGGTCACCGACAACGCCGCTCAGGCGCGCGAGAGCGACGAGCAGCTGGTGCAGATGCGCGGCGAACTGTCTGCCATGCGCGAGATGATCGAGCGCGAGATGCACCGCCTCACCGACGAACGCCTGCGCGGTTCGCCGGTGCGCATGCAGGCGATGGAACTGATGGAGGACTACGGCTTCGACGCCGGTATCACCCGCGACATCGCCCTGCAGATTCCGGCCGATACCGAAGCGCACCGCGGTCGCGGCCTGATGCTGGGCCTGCTGTCGAAGAAGCTGCCGGTGCTGGACACCGACCTGCTGGACACCGGCGGCGTGATCGCCCTGGTCGGCCCCACCGGCGCCGGCAAGACCACCACCATCGCCAAGCTGGCCGCCTGCTTCGCGCAACGCCACAACCCGCGCGACGTGGCGCTGGTGACCACCGACACCCTGCGCGTCGGCGGCCGCGAGCAGCTGCACGGCTACGGCCGCCAGCTCGGCATCGCCGTGCACGAGGCCGACAGCGCGCAGACCCTGGCCTTGGTGCTGGAACGCCTGCGCGACTACAAGCTGGTGCTGATCGACACCGCCGGCCTGGGCCAGCGCGATCGCAACCTGGTCGGCCAGCTCAACTGGCTGCGTGCCTCCGGCCAGGTGAAGACCCTGCTGTGCCTGCCGGCCAATTCGCACTTCTCCGACCTGGACGAAGTGGTCCGCCGCTTCAGCACCGTGCAGCCGCAAGGCGTGGTGCTGACCAAGCTGGACGAAACCGGCCGCCTGGGCAGCGCACTGAGCGTGGTCGTCGACCACCAGCTGCCGATGACTTGGGTGACCGACGGCCAGCGCGTTCCCGACGACCTCCATCGCGCCAACAGCGCCCACCTCGTGCTGCGGCTGGACCAGCTGCGCCGCGAAGCCGACGAACCCTGCTCGACCGAGGCCACCCATGTCGCCTGACCATCCGCTGCAGACCAATCCCCGCAGCACCCCGCCGTTGCCCGGCGCCTTCCATCCCGTGCGTGTCGTCGCCGTCACCGGCGGCAAGGGCGGCGTGGGCAAGACCAATGTGTCGGTCAATCTGGCCGTGTCGCTCGCCGAGATGGGCAAGCGCACCCTGCTGATGGACGCCGACCTGGGCCTGGCCAACGTGGACGTGCTGCTCGGCCTGTCGCCGAAATTCACCCTGGCCGACCTGGTCGCCGGCCGCTGCGGCCTGGAAGACGTGCTGCTGGAAGGTCCGGAAGGCGTGCTGGTGGTGCCGGCCTCGTCGGGTTTCCGCCACATGGCCGAACTGACCCCGGCCGAACACGTCGGCCTGGTCAACGTATTCTCCGAACTGCAGCGCGCCCTCGATTTCATGATCGTCGACACCGCCGCCGGCATCACCGACAGCGTGCTGACCTTCTGCCAGGCCGCGCAGGACACCGTGGTGGTGGTCTGCGACGAACCGGCCTCGATCACCGACGCCTACGCGCTGATCAAGGTGCTGACGCGCGAGCGCGGCCTGGACCGCGTGCACGTCATCGCCAACATGGTCCGCGACCCCAACGAGGGCCGGAAGCTGTACGAGAAACTCGCCCGCGTCTGCGAACGCTTCCTCGGCGACGTCGCCCTGCACTACCTGGGCGCCGTGCCGCAGGACGACTGGCTGCGCCGCGCCGTGCAGCGCCAGCAGGCGGTGGTGAAGGCCTACCCGGGCAGCCCGTCGGCGCGCGCCATCACCGACATCGCACGCACGACGGCGCGCTGGCAGCCGCCGGTAGGCGCGCGCGGCAACGTGGAATTCTTCGTCGAACGCCTGATCCAGCGGGGGGTGGCCGCATGAACACCGCCGCCGCCCAGTACCGCGCGGTGCAGCGAAGCGCCGCCAACGACTTCGTCACCCAGCACGCCGACCTGGTCCGCCGCATCGCCCATCACCTGGCGGCGCGACTGCCGGCCAGCGTGGAGATCGACGACCTGATTCAGGCCGGCATGATCGGCCTGCTGGAAGCCTCGCGCAGCTACGACGCCGAACAGGGCGCCTCGTTCGAGACGTACGCCTCCATCCGCATCCGCGGCTCGATGATCGACGAGATCCGCCGTGGCGACTGGGTGCCGCGCTCGGTGCATCGCCGCGCGCGCCAGGCCGCCGCCACCGTGCGCGAGATCGAACAGCGCACCGGCCGTGCCGCCATCGCCACCGAAGTGGCGAGCGCGATGGAGATGCCGCTGCCCGAATACCTGCGCCTGATGGAAGACGCCGCGCGTGGCCAGGTGCTGAGCCTGGAGTCGCACATCGACGACCACGGCGAGCCGAACACCTCGCGTACCGGCGGTCCCTCGCCGCAGCAGAACCTGGAACGCAGCGAGTTCCGCCAGCAACTGGTCAAGTGCATCGGCCAGCTGCCCGAGCGCGAGCAACTGGTGCTGTCGATGTACTACGAGCAGGAGCTCAACCTGAAGGAAATCGGCGCCGTGCTCGGCGTAAGCGAATCGCGCGTCTGCCAGATCCACGGCCAGGCGATGGTGCGCCTGCGCGGACGCCTGCAGGTGTTCGAGAAGGCCGACGCGGGGCTGGGAGACGAGGAGTGAGAAGCGAGTGGAGAGGCGTGAGGAGTGAGACACGGCTCCGCACCCTGTGCCCCTGCCGCGTCATCCACCGCCCCTAAACATTTCCCGGCCCCGGCCGATACCCCCTCCAGACTCGCCGTCCACGCAATACCGGAGCACCCGTGACCAACAAGAACATGCGCATCCTGATCGTGGACGATTTCTCCACCATGCGCCGCATCATCAAGAACCTGCTCAACGACCTGGGCTACACGAACACCGCCGAGGCCGAGGACGGCAACAGCGCATTGACGGCGCTGGGCCAGGGCGGTTTCGACTTCGTGGTCACCGACTGGAACATGCCCGGCATGACCGGCATCGAGCTGCTGAAGGCCATCCGCGCCGACGACCGCTACAAGACCCTGCCGGTGCTGATGGTGACCGCCGAGGCCAAGCGCGAGCAGATCATCGAAGCGGCGCAGAACGGCGTGAACGGCTACATCATCAAGCCGTTCACCGCGCAGACGCTGGAAGAGAAGCTGGGCAAGATCTTCGAACGCCTGGGAGCGGCCGCCTGATGAACGCCGTCGTCGACGCCACCGCTGCCCGCGCGGCGCTGGTGGAGAAACTGCAGCACGCCCTCGACGCCCTGGAACAGGGCGACGAAGCCGGCTGGCGTCGCGAACTGGATGCCATCGCCGCGTGGCGCACGCAGCCGATGATGCAGGGCCTGGGACGCTTGGCGCGTGAGCTGGCGCAGACGCTGGGCGAGCTGCCGCCGACCGGTCCGGACGAACTCGATGACGCCTGTGCACGCCTGGACCACGTGGTGGAGATGACCGAGCAGGCCAGCCACAAGACGCTGGACCTGGCCGAACAGTGCCGTGGCTACGCCACCCAGCTGAAAGCCACCGACCTGTCGCCGGCGCAGGCCGCGCTGGTGGACAGCATCGGCAAGGGCCTGTCCGAGATGGCGCTGGCGCAGAGTTACCAGGACCTCACCGGCCAGATCATCCGCCGCGTGGCCGGCATCGTGCGTCGCGTGCACGAGGGTTTCGGCGCGCTCGGCCTGCCGCCACCGGAAAAAAACCGCGACAAGGCTTCAGAACTCGCCGGTCCGGCCGTTGCTGGTCTTGACCGCAACGCGTTTTCGCAGGACGACGCCGACGACCTGCTGTCCGGCCTGGGGTTGTAGCCCCGGGGGACACGCGCTGCGGAACCGGAGACCCGCCATGCCCGCCGCTGCCGCCCGCCGTTCCCGTCACCCCGTCGTCCTGCTGTTCGTGGGATCGCTGCTGGTCTGCGATGCGCTGGTCGGCCGTTTCCTGCGACGCCGCGCCGCCCCGGCCCTGCTCGATTCCTCCCGCTGATCGCCTGCCCCGGTATCCGTCCCGCCCATGTCCGCCGTCACGCCCGAAATCGCCGCCGACTTCCTGATCGAAGCGCAGGAAATCCTCGACCGGCTCGGCGAACAGCTGGTCACGCTGGAACAGGACCCGTCCGACAGCGACCAGCTCAACGCGGTGTTCCGCGGCTTCCACACCCTCAAGGGTGGTGCCGGCTTCCTCGGCATCCAGCCCATGGTCAACCTGTGCCACGCGGCCGAAGAGACCTTGGGCCTGGTCCGCGCCGGTCAGGCCGCGCTGGAAGCGCAGCACTTCGACGCCGCGCAGCAGTCGCTGGACTGGCTGCAGCAGATGCTGGACGCCATCGGCGCCGGCGAAGACCCGCCGCATGCGCCACAGATCCTGATCGACCAGTTCGACGTGCACGGTGGCGCCCCCGCACCTCGCTCTGCGCCTGCTGCACTGGCGACACCGACGGCGCCCGCCGCGGGCGGCGACATGATCAGCGACGACGAATTCGAAGCGCTGCTCGACCAGCTGCACGGCGATGGCGCGCCGACGACCTTGGCCGCGCCTGCGCCCACGCCACCGCGAGCCGCACCGGCGCCCGCTCCGGCCAGACCCGCCGCGCCGAAGCCCGCCGCCAAGGCCGGCGGCGAGGTCGAACAGACCATCCGCGTGGACACCAAGCGGCTGGATGCCATCGTCAACCTCGTCGGCGAGCTGGTGCTGTCGCGCAACCGCCTGAAGACGCTGCGCGCGCGCATCCGCGACGAGGAACTGGACCGCGCCGTCAGCAGCCTGGACATCGCCACCGCACGCCTGCAGACCGCCGTGATGCGTACGCGCATGCAGCCGGTCGGCAAGGTGTTCTCGCGCTTCCCCAAGGTCGCTCGCGACGTCGCCCGCCAGCTGCAGAAGGAAGTCGACCTGGAACTGGTCGGCGCCGACACGGAGCTCGACCGCAACCTGGTCGAGGCGCTGGCCGATCCGCTGGTGCACCTGGTGCGCAACGCGATCGACCACGGGATCGAAGTGCCGTCGCTGCGCGAGGCCTGCAGCAAGCCCAGGCAGGGCCATGTGCGGCTGTCGGCGCAGCAGGAAGGCGACTTTGTCACCATCGAGATCCGCGACGACGGCGCCGGCATCGATCCGGAACGCCTGCGCGTCAAGGCGCTGGAAAAAGGCCTGATCGATCCCGAGGCCGCCGCCCGCCTCAGCCACGACGAATGCCTGCAGCTGATCTTCCTGCCGGGCTTCTCGACCAAGGCCGAGGTCACCGACATTTCCGGCCGCGGCGTCGGCATGGACGTGGTGCAGTCGCGCATCCGCGAACTCAGCGGCCAGATCACCATCCATTCCGATGTCGGTCGCGGCAGCCGTTTCGTCATCCGCGTGCCGCTGACGCTGGCCATCCTGCCGACCCTGCTGGTGCAGGCCGGCGACCCCGTCTACGCGCTGCCGCTGGCGCGCGTGATGGAAGTGCTGCACGCGCCGTCGGAAAGCCTGCGCTGGTTCGACGGCCAGGCCGTGCTGGACCGCCAGAGCCATACCCTGCCGCTGGTCGACCTGCGCCAGTGGCTGCGCGTGGACCCGTTCATGGCGCCGCTGCTGACCATCGTGGTGCTGCAGATGGGCGAGCAGCGCTTCGGCCTGATCGTCGACCAGGTCCGCGGCCGCGAGGAAGTCGTCATCAAGCCGCTGCCGCGCGCCGTGCGCGGCCTGCCCGGCTACGCCGGCGCCACGCTGATCGGCGACGGCCGCATGGCCCTGATCCTGGATGTCGACGGGCTGCGCGCGACGGCGTGACGCAGTGGGCGGGCGCGGGAGCCGGGCTGCTGTGGGTGCCGAGTGGGTGTGGGTGCCGGGCTGTTGTGGGAGCGACGTAAGTCGCGAGCTTTTTCTCTCAGACATCAAGACCCTCTACCCATCCGTCTCGCGGCCATCGCGACTTACGTCGCTCCCACAACAACGATCTGGGTGTGATCGCGATCGCGACTTACGTCGCTCCCACAAGCGGTCCACCTCAAGTCCCTCTCGACCAGGCCGATAGATCAGCACATGGATATCTTCAGCCTCATCGGACTCCTGCTGGCGCTGGTCGCGCTGGTGGGCGGCAGCATCCTCAAGGGAGCCGGCCTGTCGTCGCTGTGGTCGTCGGCGGCATTCGTCATCGTCATCCTCGGCACGCTGGCCGCGATCCTGGTGCATACGCCGCCGCCGGTGTTCAAGCGCGCGGTGTCGATCGCCCGCTGGGTGATCCGCCCGCCGGGCACCGACGGCGACGCGCTGCTCGCGCAGATCGTCGAGTGGAGCAACATCGCACGCAAGCAGGGCCTGCTGGGCCTGGAGCCGGTGGTCAGCCAGCAGGACGATCCGTTCCTGAAGAAGGGCCTGCAGATGCTGGTCGACGGTGTGGAACCGGAATCGATCCGGCACATGATGGAGATCGACCTCAACGGCCAGGAACACCAGGACCTGGCCGCCGCCAAGGTGTTCGAGGCGATGGGCATCTACGCCCCCACGCTGGGCATCATCGGCGCCGTGTTCGGCCTGATCGCGGTGATGAAGAACCTGGCCGACCCCAGCAAGCTGGGCCACGGCATCGCCGCCGCGTTCACCGCCACCATCTACGGCATCGCCTCGGCCAACCTGTTCTTCCTGCCCATCGCCAGCAAGCTGAAGAGCGTGATCGGCGGGCGCAGCCGCGAGCAGGAAATGATCATCGAAGGCCTGATCGCCATCGCCCAGGGCGAGAATCCGCGCAACATCGAGGCCAAGCTGGCCGGCTTCCTGCACTGACCCGGCGGGACGACGGCGATGGCACGCAGGAAGAAGCACGAAGAGCACGCCAACCACGAGGCCTGGGCGATCCCCTACGCCGACCTGATGACGCTGCTGCTGGCCTTCTTCGTGGTGATGTACGCCATCTCCACCGTCAACGAAGGCAAGTACCGCGTGGTGGCCGATGCGCTCACCGCCGCGTTCGGCGGCGCGCCGCGCACGATCAATCCGGTGCAGGTGGGCAACCACCAGTTGCAGGGCTCGGACTTCGACCGTCCCTCGCCCATCAAGTCCGGGGCCAAGGAAGGGCCGTCGGCGCCCTCGCCGTCGCCCAACGTCACCCTGCTGGCCGCGATGGCCTCGCAGATGAACATGTCGCTGGACGCCGCCGGCCTGCAGGCCGCGCAGGGCGAGCTCAAGCGCATCGCCGACGACCTGGAGCGCGCGCTGGCGCCGCTGATCGACGAGAAGCTGGTGACCATCAAGCGCTCGGCGCTGTGGCTGGAAGTGCAGATCAACAGCGACATCCTGTTCACCACCGGCTCGGCGGCGCTCGACCCGCAGGCGCAGCAGACCGTCGGCAAGCTGGCCGAAGTGCTGGGCAACGTGCCCAACTCCGTACGGGTGGAGGGCTACACCGACGACCGACCGATCCGCACCTCGCAGTTCCCCTCCAACTGGGAACTGTCGTCGGCCCGCGCGGCCAGCGTGGTGCACCTGTTCGTGCGCGACGGAATTCCGCCGGAACGGCTGGCGATGATCGGGTACGGCGAGTTCCGCCCCATCGCCGACAACGCCAGTGAGGAAGGCCGCAACACCAACCGCCGCGTGCTGCTGGTGATCCTGGCCAGTCCGACCGGTCCGGCACCGGACTTGCATGCGCAGCAACAGGCCGTCGCTCCGCCGTCAGTGATCCCGCTGCCGCCGTTGCCGACCCACGCCGCGTCGCCCATGCCCGGAGCGCCGCCGGCGCCCCAGGTCCATGAAGGAGTACCGTGATGCGCGTGTGGGCAATCGCCAACCAGAAAGGCGGCGTCGGCAAGACCACCACCACCCTCGCCCTCGGGCGCGGCCTGGCCATGCGCGGCCATCGCGTGCTGCTGGTCGACCTGGATCCGCATGCCTCGCTGACGCGCGCGTTCGGCGTGGCCACCGATCCGCAGCCGACCGGCGTGCTGGAACTGTTCGACGAGCAGCCGCCCACGCTCGCCAGCGTGGCGCGCGCCACCGAGATCGAGAACCTGTCCTTCGTCGCCGCGCAGACGCCGCTGGCCACGCTGGAGCGCCGCAGTGCCACCCAGCCCGGCCTCGGCCTGGCGCTGTCCAATGCGCTGGCGCGCGGCGGGCAGGCCTGGGACCACGTGCTGTTCGACTGTCCGCCCACGCTGGGCCTGCTGATGGTCAACGCGCTGGCCGCGGCCGACCACGTCATCATTCCCACCCAGACCGAACCGCTGGCGCTGCACGGCCTGAAGGGCATGTGCCGCACCGCCGACATGATCCAGCGCTCGCGCCATCGCGTGCTGCCGGTCTCGATCCTGCCCACCCTGCACGACAAGCGCACGCGTACCGGCGCGGACACGCTCAAGGCGATGCAGGAGGAATACGGCGAGCGCGTCTGGAACGACGCCATCCCCAATGACACCCGCATCTGCAGCGTCGACGCGCTGACGCGCTCCAGCCCGGCCACGCAGTACCCCGGCCGTGGGTTGTCGGCGTACCGCCGCGCGCTCGACTGGCTGCTGCTGACCGAAGCGCGCGACACGGAGCAGGCGGCATGACCACCCCGGCCGTCCTCGACGACTACCTGCTCGACCTGCTCGGCGACGCCGGCCTGCCTGCGACGCCGCCAGCACCGGCCGTGGTCGCGGAGGCGATCGAGCGTGCCGCGCCGGTCGTGGACATTGCACCGGTCGTCCTCGCGCCGGCCGCCGAGGTGGCTCCGACGCCCGCACCCGCACTGGCGGTGGCGCCGACGCGTCCCGGCAGCGAGGCGGAACTGATCAGCGACGACGAGTTCGAAGCCCTGCTCGACCAGTTGCATGGCGACGGCGTCCCGACCGCGGTGGTTGCCGCCGCACCTGCGCCTGCACCGCCGCCCGCCGCCGCGGCACCTGCACTGGCGGTCGCCCCGACGCGTCCCGGCCGCAGCGACGACATGATCGGCGACGACGAATTCGAAGCCCTGCTCGACGAACTCCACGGCGGCGCCGCGCCGACCGCGCGCGTGGCTGCCCCGGCCGCGCCGGTCATCGCGCCCGCGCCCGTTCCGGCATCGCCGCCACCGCGCGCCATGCCGCCGTTGCCGGACAAGCCCTACCTGCTCACGCCGACGGACCACGGCGAACGCCGGCGCGCGACCGAACGCAAGACCCGCTGGCTGCGCCTGCGCTGCGACCAGCAGCATTACGCGCTGGAACTGCTGAAGGTGCAGGAAGTCGTGCGTCCGGCCACCCTGCTGCCGCTGCGCGGCGCCGCACCGCACATGCTGGGCGTGATGAACCTGCGTGGCCAGGTGGTGCCGGTGATCGACCTGGGCCTGTACCTGGGCCGGCGCCCGATCGAATCCGACGCCGCCACCCGCATCGTCGTGCTCGAAGAACATGGCGAAACCCTGGGCCTGCGCGTCACCGCGGTGGAGGACGTGGCCAATCTCGCCGACCAGCAGATCGAATCGCCGGACAACGCCCGCGTCGGCCGCATCGCCAATCCGCTGTTCCGCGGCGTGGCACGCCTCAACGAGTGCGCGGTGATCCTGCTGGATGCGTCGCGGATCCTGCAGTGAAGCGAGTAGCGAGTAGCGAGTGGAGAGGAGTGAGAAGTGAGTAACCGCAAGAGCTGCTTCGCTTCCGCTCACTCCTCACTCCTCTCCCCTCACTCCTGCCTTTCCAGCAGTCCATCACATTTTCACTTCCGCACCTCAAGACCGGCCACCCCGCGCCGATACCTCACTAGAGCCGCCCTTCCGGAGACACGATGAGCGCTGTGCCCCTGGGTGACGACCTCGGTATCGAGGCCGCCACCGACCTCAAGCAGCACCTGGCCCCGCACATCGCGCAGCCGGAACCGCTGGCGCTGGACGCCGGCACCGTGCAGCGCGTGCATACCGCCAGCCTGCAGGTGCTGTGCAGCTTCGTGCGCCAGCGCGAGCAGGCCGGCCTGGCCACCGATTTCAGTGCGGTCAGCCAGAGCTTCCGCGACGCCGCGCGGCTGCTCGGTCTGGCACCACAGCTGGGCCTGGCCAACGACAACGAACACAACACGCAACAAGTGGAGAACGCCGCATGAGCGCACGCATTCTGGTAGTGGACGATTCGGCCTCGATGCGACAGATGGTCGCCTTCGCCCTGAGCTCGGCGGGTTTCTCGGTCGATGAAGCCGAAGACGGCCAGGTGGCGCTGGGGCGCGCGCAGGGACAGAAGTTCAACGCCGTGGTCACCGACGTCAACATGCCCAACATGGACGGCATCTCGCTGATCCGCGCGCTGCGCGGGCTGCCGGACTACAAGTTCACGCCCATGCTGATGCTGACCACCGAGTCGGCCGCCGACAAGAAGGCCGAAGGCAAGGCCGCCGGCGCCACCGGCTGGCTGGTCAAGCCGTTCAACCCGGAACAACTGGTCGCCACCGTCCAGAAAGTCCTGGGCTGATCCTCCCCTCCTCTCCTTCCCTTCGACCGCATCAGGGCACCGTCGCAATGAACATGGACATGCAGCGCTTCCACGCCACGTTCTTCGAGGAAAGCCGCGAAGGGCTGGAAGCCATGGAAGCCGGCCTGCTGTCGCTGGAACAGGGCAACCGTGACGGCGACCTGATCAACTCCATCTTCCGCGCCGCGCACTCGATCAAGGGCGGCTCGGCGACGTTCGGCTTCGACGCCATCGCCGGCATGACCCACGTGCTGGAAACGCTGCTCGACGAACTGCGCGCCGGCCAGCGTGCGGTCAGCCCGCCGGCGGTCGACGCGATGCTGGCCTCGGTCGACGTGCTGCGCGCCCTGCTGGCCGAAGCCGAGCACGGCACGCCGGCAGATCCGGCCGCCGTGCAGGCCATGAAGGACCGTCTCAACGCCGTGCTGTCGGGACAGGACGCGCCCGCGTCCGCCGCTCCGGCCGCCGCTGCCGTCGCCGAGGCCGAACCTGACGGCTGGAAGATCGGCTTCACGCCGGCGCCGTCGCTGTTCATGAGCGGCAACGATCCGCTGCGCATCCTGCGCGAATTGGAACACCTGGGGCCGCTGGAAATCGCGTGCCGCATGGAACGCCTGCCCGGCTTCGAGCAGATCGATCCGCTGGAAGCCTATCTCGCCTGGGATCTGGGCCTGATCGGCAAGGTCCCGCGCAGCGCCGTGGACGACGTGTTCGCCTGGGTCGTCGACGATTGCGAACTCGACATCCAGCCGATGCAGCGCAACGCGGTGCCGGTCGACGCCGTCGCCGTGGCGGCGCAGCCCGTGGCCGCGGTCGTCGCCAGCGGCGCGCAGGCGCCCGCTGCCGCGCCCGCCGCCAACGACGCCGCCGAAAGCTCCATCCGCGTCAGCGTCGACAAGATTGACGGCCTGATCAACCTCGTCGGTGAACTGGTCATCACCCAGGCCATGCTGAAGCAGGTCTCCGGCCTGCTCGACCAGGCCCAGTGCGAGCGACTGTTCGCCGGCCTGGACCTGCTGGAACGCAATACCCGCGACCTGCAGGAAGCCGTCATCGGCGTGCGCATGCTGCCGGTGGACGCCGTGTTCCGCCGCTTCCCGCGTCTGGTCCGCGACCTGTCCGCGCGCCTCGGCAAGCAGGTGCGCCTGCGCACCATCGGCGAAGGCACCGAGCTGGACAAGGGCCTGATCGAACGCATCGCCGATCCGCTCGTGCACCTGGTCCGCAACTCGATCGACCACGGTCTGGAAATGCCGGACGTGCGCGCGCAATCGGGCAAGGACGAGACCGGCACCATCACGCTCGCCGCGTCCCATCAGGGCGGCCACATCGTCATCGAAGTCAGCGACGACGGCCGCGGCCTCAACCGCGACCGCATCCTCGCCAAGGCCGCCGAGCGCGGCCTGCCGCTGCCGGAAAACCCCACCGACGCGCAGGTCTGGGACCTGATCTTCCAGCCCGGCTTCTCCACCGCCGATGCCGTCACCGATCTGTCCGGTCGTGGCGTGGGCATGGACGTGGTCCGCCGCAACATCCAGGCGCTCGGTGGCGAAGTGCAGCTCGAAAGCAGCGCCGGCCACGGCACCCGCGTGGTGATCCGCCTGCCGCTGACGCTCGCCATCCTCGACGGCATGGCCGTGTCGGTCGGCGAGGAAACCCTGATCCTGCCGCTGACCTACGTGCTGGAAGCGCTGCAACCGCAGGCCGAGGACGTGCGCACGGTCGGCGGCGAAGGCCGCGTGCTGCGCGTGCGCGGCGAGTACCTGCCGATCGTGGCGCTGAACCAGTACTACCGCTACGGCCAGAGCGAGGCGGACGATCCGCTGGTGGTGGTGGTGGAAGCCGACGGCCATAAACTGGCGCTGGAAGTGGACGAACTGATCGGCCAGCAGCAGGTCGTGGTGAAGAACATCGAGAACAACTACCGCCGCATCGACGGCATTTCCGGCGCCACCATCCTCGGTGATGGCCGCGTCGCATTGATCGTCGATGTCGGTGGCCTGGTCCGCGCGCGCCGGATGCAGCAGGCCGCCTGACCCCATTCCCCGCGTTGTCCCCGACCGCGTCGCTCCCCACGGGGCGACGGCCGGTGGCGCACGCCCCTACACTGACGGTATCCGCATGAAGTACCTGCTCTCCACCCTCGCCCTTTCGCTGCTGGCCGTGCACGCCGGCGCCCGTGCCGACGACGGACGCACCACCGCGGCCGCGTGGCCGCCGAAGATCAGCTTCGCCGACGGCACCGAGCTGAGCCTGGGCGGCAACCTGCAATACGACCTCAACCGCTTTTCCGGTGAGGGCTACAACGGCGCCGCGCTTGAAGACGACGACGCCTGGCGCCGCCAGGAGATCGGCGTGACGCTCAAGCGCAAGGGCGTGTACGACTTCGGCGCGACCTTCGACTTCGAAGCCAAGACCTGGAACGACGTCGCCCTGCGCCTGGAAACCAAGGCGCTGTTCGGCCATGACGCCGGCAAGGTGCGCATCGGCCAGATGAAGCTGCCGCTCGGCTTCGAGGGCAACACCGGCACCCGCCACGTCTCGATGCTGGAACCGTCGCTGCCCACGCAGGCGTTCTACCAGGGCCGCCGCAGCGGCATCGACTGGGCGTTCGAACGCGCGCACTACATCGCCAACGTCGGCTACTTCTTCGAGTCCGACCTGCAGGGCAACAACAAGGGCGACACGGCGGCGTTCCGGCTGGCGTGGACGCCGCGCAAGGCGGCCGGCGACGTACTGCACCTGGGCATTGCCGGATCGCAGGAACGTCCCGACAGCGAGGTCAATGGTCTGGGCGTCACCGTGTATCCGAGCGTGCGCTGGCGCGCCAAGCCGGAAGCCTCGCTCACCGGCGTGCGCCTGGTCGACTCCGGCACGCTCACGCGCGTGGACCAGATCGAGCGCATGGGCCTGGAAGCGCTGTGGATCCACGGCCCGTGGTCGCTGCAGGGCGAGTACCTGCGACAGGAGACCACGCGCGAGCTGGGATTGCCTTCGTACTCGGCCGATGGCGGCTACGTGCTGGGCAGTTGGCTGGTGACCGGCGAATCGCGCGGCTACAGCGGCGGCAACGTCAGCAACCCCAAGCCCAAGGGCAAGTACGGCGCGCTGGAGCTGCTGGCGCGCTACAGCCGCATCGACCTGGACAGCGACGGCATCGCCGGTGGTCGCGAACACAACTGGACGCTGGGCGCGAACTGGTACCTGACGCCCTACTTCAAGTTCCAGGCCAATTACGTGAAGAGCGATGCGACGCGCGGCGCGTTCTCCGCCGATCCGTCCGTGTTCCAGCTGCGCGCTCAGATGCATTTCTGACCGTGCTTTCCGCATCGCCTGCGCAGCCGGTCACGGTCTGCGCGGGCATGCTCTGTTGGCGCTCGGGCAAGCGCGCCTATGTTTGGACACGGGCGCCAATGGTTACCTCATGCCGTCGTTCGAGTTCCGCGCCAGCGGCGTGAAGCGCGAGACGACGCGCGCGACGTTCTCCGCCGCTCCGTCCGTGTTGCCGCTGCGCGCGCAGATGCACGTCCAAGCCTGCTTTCCGCATTGCCTGCGCACCCGGTCACGGTCTGCGCGGGCATGCCGTCGACATACAGGTAAGCACGCTTACCTTTCCGCCGAGCGGTCATCAAGAACTGTCACATTCCGCCGTTACTCCGGGGGAGACACCGCACCAAGGGCACGTACCGCGACGGCTTCCGCCTGATGCACCGGCCCCACCTACTGAACTCTATCGAGACCGCCTTCATGTTCAAGCACCTCAAGATCGGCAAGCGCCTGGCCATCGGCTTCGCCGTGCTCGTCCTGCTCATCGTCGCCACCGGCGCGTTCTCCGTACAGCGGATGGGCGTGGCGCAGGGCGTGGTGGTCGGGATCACGAACAAGGAGGTGCCCGCCATCCGCGACCTTGGACGCCTGGCCACGATGCTGGCCGAATACCGGGTCAGTGAGCGCGGCCTGGTCGCTGGCTACCAGGACCCGGAGAAAGTTGCCGAGTACACCGGCGAGCTGGTGGCGGGAAGCAAGGCCTTCGACGAGCTGTCGAAAGCGTACGGGACCACCATCACCGACACGCATCAGAAGGAGTTGTACCAGCAGATGCTGGCCAAGTCCGCGCTCTACTTCGACAACAGCCGCCTCCTGATCGAATCGGTCAAAGTCGGCGACCTGGCACCCGCCAGTGGCGCCGGCGACCTGCGCCAGGCCGCGGCCGATGCGGTGGCCGTGATTCTGGACGACAAGATGAAGGAGCTGGACGAAGCCGTTGCCGCCCAGCAGGCCGGCTATACCAACAACATCCGCGCCATCGGGCTGCTGGTGGCAGTGGCGTTGATGCTGGCCATCGCGGCCGCGGTCCTCATCACCCGCTCGATCGTGCGGCCGATGACCGAGGTCATGAGCGTCGCCGACGCCGTGGCGCGCGGCCAGCTGGATCGCCAGATCATCATCGACGACCGCAGTGAGCTCGGCGACCTGCTCGGCTCCATGCAGCGCATGCAGACGCAGGTGAAGTCGGTCATCGCCGCCCAGAGCGAAATGGCGGTGCGCCATGACGAAGGCCGGATCAGCTACCGCATCGACGACAGCGCCTTCCCCGGCGAATACGGCCGCATGGTGCGCGAGACCAACGCACTGGTCGCCCAGCACATCGGCGTGAAGATGCGCGCCGTGGAAGTGATGCGCCGCTACGCCGTCGGTGACCTGTCGGAAGACATGGATCGCCTGCCGGGCGAGAAGATCGTCATCACCGAAGCGATGGACATGTGCAAGGCCAACCTGTCGGCGATCAACAGCGACATCAAGCGACTGGCCACCGCAGCCGCGGCCGGCGATTTCTCGCAGCGCGGCGACGAAAGCAAGTACGAATACGACTTCCGCGAAATGGTGTCCGGCGTCAACCGTCTGATGGAAACCACCGACGGCAACCTGGCCGAAGTGTCCGAGCTGCTGCAGGCCATCGCCCGCGGCGACCTGACCGCACGGATGGAAGGCGACTTCCACGGCGTGTTCGCCACGATGCGCGACGACGCCAACGCTACCGTCGGCCAGCTGACCGAGATCGTCGGCGGCATCCAGATGGCGGCCACCAGCATCAACACCGCCGCCGGCGAGATCGCCGCAGGCAACAACGACCTGTCGCGTCGCACCGAGCAGCAGGCGGCCAACCTCGAAGAAACCGCCGCGTCGATGGAGGAACTGACCTCCACCGTGCGCCAGAACGCCGAGTCCGCCCGCCAGGCCAACCAGCTCGCCATCGGTGCGGCCTCGGTCGCCTCGCAGGGTGGCGATGTGGTCGGCAAGGTCGTCACCACGATGACCGACATCGTGCGGCCTCGGTCGCCTCGCAGGGTGGCGATGTGGTCGGCAAGGTCGTCACCACGATGACCGACATCGAGCAGTCCTCGAAGAAGATCGCCGAGATCATCTCGGTGATCGACGGCATTGCGTTCCAGACCAATATCCTGGCGCTCAACGCGGCCGTGGAAGCGGCGCGTGCCGGCGAACAGGGCCGCGGCTTCGCCGTGGTCGCGTCGGAAGTCCGCACGCTGGCGCAACGCAGCGCGAACGCCGCGAAAGAGATCAAGGGCCTGATCGAGAACTCGGTGGACAAGGTGGCCGACGGCTCGGCGCTGGTGAACCAGGCCGGCGCCACCATGGCCGAGATCGTGGCCAGCGTGCAGCGCGTGACCGACATCATGGCCGAGATTTCCGCCGCGTCGCAGGAACAGAGCGCCGGTATCGAGCAGGTCAACCAGACCATCACCCAGATGGACGAAGCCACCCAGCAGAACGCCGCACTGGTGGAAGAAGCCACCGCCGCCGCGCGTTCGATGGAAGAGCAGGCGCAAGGGCTGACCGAATCGGTCTCGGTGTTCAAGCTGCAGGCCACCACGGTCAGCGCCCCCGTGCGCAAGGCGATCGCGGCCGCCGCCGTGGCCACGCCGACGCCGAAGGTCGCGGCCAAGGCGGTGGCCCGCAAGCCGGCCCCGCGCAAGCCGGAGCCGGCCTTGGCCGACGGCGACTGGCAGGAGTTCTGAGCCCCACCCGGCGCCTGCCGGCTTCGTGGTCACCACACGGCCCGGCTTGTCCGGGCCGTGTGCGTTGAGGGCAGGACACCGCTCCACGTACACGCATTTACCGTTCGTCGGGAAAATCCTGACGCAGCGCTCAATTTGGAGGGCGTAACGCCGATACCGGTCCTGATACCTCAACCACCTCCCTGCCCCATGACCCGACTCGCGCGTCTTTCCCTTGGCAGCAAACTCTCCCTGCAGGTCACCGTCGCCGTCGCGGTAGTGCTCGCCATCCTCGCCTTCGTGGTCCAGCGACAATCCAGCCGCGCCATCCAGGACCGTGCGCTGGCCGACCTGGATGTCGCCGCGCAGGTCATGCTGGAATCCGTCGCGCTCTACGACAGCACGCTGACCGATGCCACGCAGCGGATGGCGCGCAGCTTCCGCGCGTCGCTGCCCTCCGGCGACGTGTCGGTGGATGCTGCCGCCAGCACGCCCATCGGCGATGTCGACGTACCGGCGTTGCGCTTCGGCGAGCAGACCGTGAACCTCGACTTCACCCATGTGGACCGTTTCACCGACGCCACCGGCGTGGTCGCCACGCTGTTCGTGCGCCAGGGCGACGACTTCATCCGTGCCACCACCTCGCTGCGCAACGCCGAGGACCAGCGCGTCATCGGCACGGCGCTGGACCACAAGCATCCGGCCTACGCACTGATGCTGGAAGACAAGCCGTACACCGGCCGCGCACGCCTGTTCGGCCGCGACTACATGACCCACTACCAGCCGCTGCAGGATGCCGAAGGCAACACCGTCGGCATCCTGTTCGTCGGCCAGAATTATGGCGACGGACTGGCCGCGCTGAAGGACAAGCTGCGCACGACGAAGCTCGGCGAAGCCGGTTACTTCTTCGTCGTCGACCTGGCCGAAGGCGAACAGCACGGCAGGATGGCCGCGCATCCTACCAGCCAGGACACGCCTTACACCGACGTGGTGGCCGCCGGTTCCGTGCCCGCGATGAAGTCGCTGCTGGAACAGGACCACGGCCATGACGTGCTCGACGTCGCGCCGAAATCCGGCGACCAGGCCGTCCCCGCGCTGGTCGCGGTGAAGCGGTTCGCGCCGTGGAAATGGGCGCTGGTGGCGGTGGAACCGCAGGCCAATGTGCTCGCCTCCAGCCATGCGTTGACCATCGCGATCGTGTCGCTCTCGCTGCTCGCCCTGGTGGTGATCGCCGTGCTCACCTGGATCGGCGTGCGCCGCGTGGTCTCGCAGCCGCTGCGGGGCGCCGTGGCCATCGCCGGCGATGTGGCGGCGGGACGACTGGACGGTCGGATCGACACCACGCGCCAGGACGAGGTCGGCCAGCTGCTGTCGGCCATGCATCGCGTGCAGACGCAGGTGGTGTCGGTGATCGCCGCGCAGACCGAGATGACGCGCCGCCACGACGAAGGCGAGATCAGCTTCCGCATCGACGACAGCGTCTTCCCCGGCGAGTACGGCCGCATGGTGCGAGACACCAATACGCTGGTCGCGGCCCACATCGCGGTCAAGATGCGTGCGGTCGGCATCATGCGACGCTACGCCGACGGCGACCTGTCGGAAGACATGGACCGCCTGCCCGGCGAAAAAGCGTTCATCACCGAAACGCTGGATGCCTGCAAGTCCACCCTGTCCGCCATCAACGGCGAGATCAAGCGCCTCGCCATGGCCGCATCGGCGGGCGACTTCAGCCAGCGTGGCGACGTGGACAAGTACCGGCACGACTTCCGCGACATGGTCGGCGGCCTGAACCATCTGATGGAAACCACCGACGGCAACCTGGCCGAGGTCTCCGAACTGCTGAAGGCCATCGCCCGCGGCGACCTGACCGCGCGCATGGAAGGCGACTTCCACGGCGTGTTCGCCAGCATGCGCGACGATGCCAATGCCACCGTCGCGCAGCTGACCGACATCGTCGGCCGCATCCAGGAGGCTTCCGGTTCCATCAACACGGCCGCCGGCGAAATCGCCTCGGGCAACCTGGACCTGTCGCGCCGTACCGAGCAGCAGGCCGCCAACCTGGAGGAAACCGCTGCCTCGATGGAGGAGCTGACCTCCACCGTGCGCCAGAACGCCGAGTCCGCGCGCCAGGCCAACCAGTTCGCCATCGGCGCCGCCTCCGTCGCCTCGCAGGGCGGCGACGTGGTCGGCAAGGTCGTCACCACGATGACCGACATCGAGCAGTCCTCGAAGAAGATCGCCGAGATCATCTCGGTCATCGACGCGTGGTCGGCAAGGTCGTCACCACGATGACCGACATCGAGCAGTCCTCGAAGAAGATCGCCGAGATCATCTCGGTCATCGACGGCATCGCCTTCCAGACCAATATCCTGGCGCTCAACGCCGCCGTGGAAGCGGCGCGTGCCGGCGAACAGGGCCGCGGCTTTGCCGTGGTCGCGTCGGAAGTGCGCACGCTGGCCCAGCGTTCGGCCAATGCGGCCAAGGAGATCAAGGGCCTGATCGAGAACTCCGTGGACAAGGTCGCCGACGGCTCGGCGCTGGTGAACCAGGCCGGCGCGACGATGGCCGAGATCGTGGCGTCGGTGCAGCGCGTGACCGACATCATGTCCGAGATATCCGCCGCCTCGCAGGAACAGAGCGCGGGCATCGAACAGGTCAACCAGACCATCGTGCAGATGGACGAGACCACGCAGCAGAACGCCGCGCTGGTGGAGGAAGCGTCCGCTGCCGCGCGTGCGATGGAAGAGCAGGCCCACGCCCTCACCGCGTCGGTGTCGGTGTTCAAGCTGCAGGCGAAGGTCAGCGCACCGGCGCGCAGGCCGGCGGCGGAGGCCGCCCCGTCGCGTCCGGCCGCGGCCAGGAAGGCACGCCCTCCGGCAGTGCGCGCACCGGAGCCGGTGGCCGCCGGTGACGACCACGAGGACTGGCAGACGTTCTAGCCGCCCACCGTTCATCTGTTCCTGCATCAACGACGGCCCGGCCATGTCCGGGCCGTCTGCTTTTCCGCGATCGTGGCGCCACAGGGCTGCGGCTTCGCCGTGGTGGCCAGCGAGGTGCGCACGCTCGCCCAGTGCAGCGCCAATGCGGCCAAGGAGATCAAGGGGTTTATCGAAGCCTCGGTGGACAAGGTGGCCGAGGGCTCGACGCTGGTGGATCAGGCCGGCACCACGATGGGCGACATCGTCGCCAGCGTGCAGCGTGTCACCCACATCATGGCCGAGATCTCGGCGGCGTCGCAGGAGCAGTCGATCGGCATCGAGCAGGTCAACCAGACCATCACCCACATGGACGAGGCGACCCAGCAGAACGCCGCGCTGGTGGAAGAAGCCTCGGCCGCGGCCACGTCGATGGCGGACCAGGCACGGGCGCTGGCCGAATCGGTCGCGGTGTTCACGCTGGACGGCACCATCAGCGCACCGGTGCGCCACGCCATCGCGGCCGCCACCACCGGCAAGCACGTCCCGCCTGCCCCGGCAGCGAAACCCAAGGCCGTGGTCCGCAAGCCCAGCCCGCGCAAGACCGATCCTGCGGTGACCGAAGACGGCGAGTGGCAGGAGTTCTGAGCGCGTCGGCGCGCGCAGTGACGTTCAACGCAGACTACCCGGCTCAGGCCGGGTCGTGTGCTTCATGGGATGGCAGCGCAGGCGGACGCTGCCCGCCAGGCGACACGCTCTACCCGATCGCGATCAGAAGCGGCGCTGGCCGCCGCCGTAGTTGCCGATGTCGCACTGGCCGGAGAAGGTGGTGCCGCCTTCGATGGTGATGAGACCGGAGCGACGGTCGACGGTCAGCCTTGGCTTGTTCATGCCATTGAGGCGGTAGGTGGCGGTGATGCGGTCCGCGCCGACCTGCAGGTTGTCCAGGTCCCACCAGCCATGATCGCCGTGCGAGTTGATCGGCGGAATCAGCGGCGCGCCCAGGTGGATGCGGCCGTGGTCGCCGTACAGTTCGATCTGCACGTCGCTGTTGAAGCCTTCCGTGGTGGCACGCACGGTGTCGGCTTCTTGCCACTTGTTGCGCTTGTCGTCCCAGCGGTAGTCGGGTTCGCTGGTCACCGTCGGACGCGTGCCGGCGCCGTAGCAGACCAGCACGAGCGAATTGGGATCGCGCTCGCTGGACGGAGACGGACGCAACGATGCGCCGCCCGCTGCACTTCCGGATGCACCGCAGTTGGCGGCTGGCACCGACTGGATCGAGGCATAACGCCCGTCCATGGTCGACACGGAAATGCACTGGCTCCGCTTGGCATTCCACCAGAAGGTGAAGCGCTGGTCGCGCACGGTGTTGGAATCGCGCTGCTCGTAGCCGCGCGACTGCAGCTGGGTTTCACCGCCGGCACCGCGCGCACCGACCAGGTCTTCGACATCGGGCGGGGTCTGGGCGGACGCGGCGAAGGACATGGCAAGCGTTGCGACAAGGGAAACGGCGAGAGGCTGCGGACGCATGACGGTTCTCCTGGTGGGATTCGAGCGTGGCCGTGAGGGAAGCGGGACAACGATGATCTTGCGAAAATCGGGTCTTCTCGCCCGCCAACCAATGAAGAAAGGACGGGTCGGCGGAGCATCGCTGCATGGCAGACGCGGTGGCGTGAAGATCACTCCGATGGGAATGTCTACAGCGCCGGCACATCCGCATTGAGCACCTGCAGCGCCTGCCCGGTGGTCTCCGGCAGCACATGCAGGTCGGTCTGCAACAGCACCGCGCCCGGCTGCAGCAGCGGCGAGACCGCCGCGGTGAAGTCGGGTGGCACCACCACGCGTGCCACGTCCTGCGACGTGACGTCCTGGCCGGCTTCGTCCTCGCGGCCGGGAATACCGATTCGCCGCCACGTCGGCGCCTGGCCCGAGGTGACCCCGGCGACCAGGTAAGCATGTGTACCTTGCGGCACGGGGCCGTTGCGGAAGTCGATCCGCGCCCGTCCGATCTCGATGCCGTTGCGGAAGACGAACAGGCGACGGTCCGCCGTGCTCATCACCATCGACAGCGGACCGGTGGGCGACTTCTGCGGTTCCCAACGGAACGATTCGTGCGCGCCCAGAAGCGGCCCCGCGTTCTCGACGCCGGTCTTCGGATCGATCGGGCTGGCAACCGGCGGATGCACCAGGTCCTCGGGCGCCAGCCCTTCCTTCGCGACCACCACCACCATGCCCATGGTGGTGGCATCGAACAGCAGGCGGGCGAACTCGGTGGGCAGGTGCACGCAGCCATGCGATTCCGGGTAGCCGGGCAAGCCGCCGGCATGCAGGGCCACGCCATCCCAGGTCAACCGCTACTGGTACGGCATCGGCGCGTTGTTGTACTTGCTGGAGTGGTGATCCTTGTCCTTCTGCAGGATGGTGAACACACCCGTGGGTGTTTCATGGCCCGGCTTGCCGCTGCTGACGGTCGAGACGGCGATCAGCAATCCGTTGCGGTACACATAGGCGCGCTGCTCGGTCAGGCTGACCACGACCGCCATCGGTCCCATGTCCTTGGCATCGCCGCCCCACACCCATTCGCCGGGGTTGAGCGCGGCCGGCGGCGTGCCGGCGGGACGGGAGGTCTTCGCGCCCCATGACGGCGTGGCCTGCGCGCCGAAGGAAAGCAGCGCCAGTACCAGCCATGCGCACAGTGGGGTCCGGATCATCGCGGTGTCCTTGTCGGGATGGCACGAGCGTCAGCTCGTGTCACATATTGCACGGCCGCGTGCTTAAATGCAGCCGCTCGCTTCCGGAGTCGCTCATGCATTCTCCCGGTTCGCAGGATCGTCCCGACTTCCCCTTCTATGCCGGCACACCGGTCAGCCTTTCGGGGCTGCAGTGGCTCGTGGTGCTGGCCGGCGTGGCGGTGGCGTTCTGGCTGCTGGTGTCGCCGTGGACGCGCCCTCCGCAGCCATGGGGCATGTGGATCCCGGTGCTGCTGTTCTGCCTGGTGCCGCTGGGCGCGCTGGCGCTGGTCACCGGCCACGCATGGACGGCGCTATTCCATCGACTCAGCGGCCGCGACCTGCTGTTGATGGTCGGCATTGCCGCATTGAACCTGGTGGTCACCCTGCTGGTCGGCCTGCTGCTGAGCGGCCTGGATCACGCGTCGGCCAACCCCGCGTTCAAATCGATGGGCGAAGCGGATACGGCCACCCGTGTCATGGCCTTCGCGGCGATGGTGCCGCAGCTGCTGGGCGAGGAGCTGCTGACCATCCTGCCCTTCCTCGCCCTGCTGTGGTGGTTGCATACCCGCATGAAGCTGCAGCGACGCACCGCCCTGGTGCTGGCGTGGCTGCTGTCGGCCATCCCGTTCGCGCTGGTACACCTGCCGACCTACCAGTGGGACCTGGTGCAGTGCCTGGTGATCATCGGCACGGCCCGCCTGGTGCTGAGCCTGGCGTACCTGTTATCGCGCAACCTGTGGGTCTCCACCGGCGCGCACGTGCTCAACGACTGGACGCTGTTCGGCTTCGCCCTGCTGATGGGATAGCGGCGGCCGAGAGATCGCGGGATCGTACAGTGGCGGGTGGCTATCGAAAGCAACTTACCTGCCGGACCGGACCCTGTCGTGATGACGCTGGGCGGATGTCATGCGGCCGCACACGCGCCCTTCAACGCGAATGCCCGGTGCAGGGCGAAGCCGGAGTCTTCATCGCCGGCGCGGCGACGCAAGCCCGTCTCTCTGCATTAGGTCGCCGTTCCAACGACGATGCCCGCCCAGTGGGCGGCGCGGGCGACGGTCGCGTGGAAGTCGTCCCGGTTGCGATGCGCACCAGCGCCGGCAACGGCGAACTCATCACCCGCGCGCCCGGCCCCACGCGTACGCGAAAACCGCTGTCCGTATCCGCCACCACTTCGACCCAGTGCTGTCCCTGCGGCAGGCGGAAGCGTTCGCCGGGTCTCAGCATCGAGCCTTCGTTGGCCGAGTAGGTTGCCGGCGGCACGTCGCTGTCCAGGCTCTGGGTGGTCCCGTAGTGCGTCAGCGCATGGATGATGACGGCATCGCCCGGCAGGTTGGACTCGTAGGGAGCGGTGCGACGGCGCGCCTCCACCGTGTAGATGACCGTCGCGAACGGATCGGGCTGCGTGGGCACTGCCACCACCAGCAACTGCACGCCGCTCGCTCCCGGCGCATCGACGGTCTCGAGCAGGAACTCGTGCGTGCCGATGTCGTCCGCCTGCAGCGTCCGCCTGCTTGTCGCCGGCACCCATCCCAGCCGTTCGCGCTGGTACGCATTGATGTGCTTGGGCAGCAGCCCGTACACCGGGTCGCTGCCGGCCCGGCGCCATGCATCGCTCATCAGGTCCCAAGGATTGTCGTAGGTGTCGGCGTCGCCATCGCTGTTGTCCGAATGCGGCAGGCCGTAGCCATGGCCCATTTCATGCGCCATGGCGGCCAGGTTGGAGAACGACCAGGGCGGATTCCAGGTAGCGCGCAGGCAGCCGTAGGCGCCATCGAGCACCGCGCATGCACCGCCACCCCAGGCATAGCCGTCCAGCTCACCGTTGAACATCAGGTTGACGCCGATGACGCCGGTGAAATCCACCTCCGCATCCGCAGCGGCGGTGCAGTCGGCGAACAGCAGCGACAGGTCGGCCTGCGTGCCCGTATAGGCGCTGCGCGGGCGCGGCAGTGCATACCAGCCATGCGCCTGACTACCGGCCAGGTCGATGGCGCCCCGCGACACCCGCGACCAGTAGTGGCCCAGTTGCCCGGGGGCATTGCCGTACTGGGACTGGAAGAAGTCGCGCGACTTCGGTTCCGTCGCCACATCGGCGAACCGGCACATCAGCGTGATCCAGCGCGTGCTGCCATGGACAGGCGCCGACAGTCGGGGACGGCCATCGTCGCCCGCCACGGGGGCTGGGTGCGACACGCGATCCGTCGGCACGATGGCATCGATGACCTGCCGTCCCCCGCCCTTTGCGACGACATGCGATACCGCGACACGGCGGTTCGCCAGCGCGTACAGGTCCCCTGCCGCGCGCGTGGCCTGGGCGATGTCGAGTCGATGGCGTGTGCCCGGCCCTGCTTCCAGCCAGGCCTTGAAACGGGGCGGAAGCACGGGTTGCCCGAGCCCCGCCGGTCGGGCATCGCCCCAGCGCAGCAGCAGTACTCCCTGTTCGATCTCGTCCGCCCATGCAGGCGAGGAAACCGCCGCACAGGCCACTACCAGACAGACCAGATACCGCCGCAGCACTCCGCCCCAGCGCACATTCGGATTCGCAGACATGCTGTTCTCCTTCCCTGGGCCACGACAGCCCGAGCAACACCGCACCGCCCGTCAGTGAGGAACGCGTCCGGCGTCGCGGTCAGCGGCGCCCGCGGCGGCGCGCCGTTGCGGGCGCGCAGACAAGCGCAGGCCATATGGCCGCGGGGGATCGCAGATGGAGGCGGCGGTGCGTGCGGTGCATCGCATGTCGGCCAGCAGCGCGGTCTCGCGCGCGTCCGGGAATCGCCGCCGTGATGGCCACGCTGTCCCGGCTGTGTCCAGCAGAGTGCGCCCGCACCGTGTTCGCTAAATGTGATTTGACAGGACCGTCGGTCGGCTACATCCGTGTACGTCGTGCTGCGCGGGCCAGCCTGTCCCCCGCCGGGCCGGCGGAGACATCGCCTAAAGAGTTTGTGACACACGCCGATACAGCCTGTGACGCCTTCCCTGCCCTGACGCTTCCGCTCCGCATGACCGAGTCCAGCGACGCCCCTCTGGCCGATCCCGTCAGGTACGACGAGGAAGAAAAATACCTTGTGCATGGCGCGCCCGCCGTGCGCCAGATCCTGCAGTCGTTGATCGACAAGCGCGCGCTGGTCAGCGGTTGTGCCATGCCCCGCAACCACACCTTTCCGACGTCCGTGGTCGAAGTGCTGGACGACGACGAAGGGGTGCTGATCGACGGCAGCGCCTCGGACGCCGTGAACCGGAGCATCGAGGAGGCCAGCCACGTCACCTGCGTGTCGCGGCTGGACCGCATCCACGTGCAGTTCAAGCTCTACGACCTGCAGCGCGTGCAGAAGGACGGCCAGGTCGCCTTCCGCGCGGCGTTGCCGGACTGCGTCCTGCGCCTGCAGCGTCGTGAGTTCTACCGCCTGCAGGTACCCGTGACCCAGCCGATGGACTGCGCCATCGCCGAGCGCCAGCCCGATGGCGAGACCACCTACCGCAGGTATCGCGTGCTGGACATCAGCGGCGGCGGCGTGGCGCTGGCAGTGCAGGCCGAAGAGCCCGCACTGAAGCCGTACAAGGAATTCCCCGGCAGCCTGCTGCACCTGCCCGACAGTGGCCCGCTGTGCGTGCGCCTGATGGTCAAGAGCCTGCACCGGCAACTCAACCAGAACGGCAGTGAAAGCTGGCGCGCCGGCTGCCAGTTCACCGACATGCCGCGCGGTGGCGACGCACTGATCCAGCGCTACATCTTCCGCCTGGAGCGCCAGCGCAGCGCCCGCGAACGCGGCGCAGCGTGACCGGCGTCGCCATTCCGGCCGCCGTTTGTCGGGCATCGGCCTTCCCGTGCTCAATCGCCCCGCGACGCCGCCGATAGCTGTCGTAACACGACTGCACTACCGGACGCCGGCCCCGGCGCACCCTCGCTGCAGACGTCGCCACTCTGCAGACGAGGTCACCATGTCTTCCGCTTCTTCGCGTTTCTCCTCCCGCAGCATCGCCACCCGCGTGATGTACGGCACCGCCATCGTCGCCCTGCTCGCCTTCGGCGTCGCCGCGGCCGCCAGCTACCTGCGCAGCAGCCAGTCCCTGTTGGCCGGCGCGCGCACCACGATGGAAGGGCTGGCCAACCTCGAAGCGCAGCGCATCGCCGGCGAACTGACCGGCGCCTTCGACACCAACGCGGCGCTGGCCGATGCCTTGCTCGCACAGCGCGCCGGCGACGGCCTCAGCCGCAGCACCGCCAGCGCCATCTTCAAGCGCCAGCTGGAAGCGCATCCGGAATGGGTGGGCGTCGGCACGCTGTGGGAACCAGACGCCTTCGACGGCAAGGACACGGAATACGTATCCGCCGAAGGCCACGACGACACCGGCCGCTTCATGAGCTACTGGGCCTGGGCCGACGGCGTCCCGTTGCAGGAGGCGCTGCGCGACTACGAGGTGCCCGGAGCCGGCGACTGGTACCTGCGTCCGCGCGAGCTCAAGCGGGCGGTGGTCGCCGAACCCTACGTCTACAAGATCGCCGGCAAGGACGTGCTGATGACGACCCTGTCCACCCCGGTACTGGACAACGGCACCTACCTCGGCGTCATGACGGTCGACTTCGCCCTGCAGTCGCTGCAGGAGCGCATCGCCAAGCTCACCCCGATGGACGCCGGCTTCGTCCGCCTGCTGACGCCGGCCGGCGTGGTCATGGCCGACCAGAATGCCGCCTCGGTCGGCAAGCCGTTCGCCGGCGCGCAGGCGACCGACGTGATGAAGCAGATCGCCAGCGGCGAATCCGTCTTCCGCGAAGCCACCGATGCCACCGGCGAATCGGTGATGGAGGCCTACGTGCCGCTGCAGATCGGTGACGCGCAGGAACGCTTCGCACTGGGCGTGGTGGTGCCGCGCGCCGTGCTGATGCAGGAAGCGCGCGCCGTGCTGTGGACCGTGGTGATGGTGGGCGCGCTCGGCGCGGCGCTGCTGTGCGGCGCGGTGTTCTGGCTGCTGCGCCGCCAGGTCGCCCGGCCGCTGGCCGACGCGGTGCGCGTGGCCGACGACATCGCCCGCGGCAAGCTCGACAGCGAGATCGATGCCGCGCGCAGCGACGAGATCGGCACACTGATGAAGGCGATGCGCAGCATGCAGGCGAACCTGCGCGAGCGCATCGAACGCGACGCCGTGGTGGCGAAGGAAAGCCTGCGCATCCGTACCGCGCTGGAAGACGTCACCACCAACGTCATGATCGCCGATGCCGATCGCACCATCGTCTACGCCAACCGCCCGCTGATGAAGATGCTGACCGACGTGGAACAGGACCTGCGCCGCGACCTGCCCGCCTTCGACGTGCGCACGGTGGTGGGCAGCAGCATCGACATCTTCCACAAGAAGCCCGAGCACCAGTCGCGCATGCTGGCGCAGCTGCAGGGCACGCACCGTGCGCAGATCAGCGTGGGTGGCCGCATCATGCAGCTGATCATCAACCCGGTGACCGACGGCGAAGGCCAGCGCATCGGCTACGTGGTCGAATGGGCGGACCGCACCAACGAAGTGATGGTCGAACAGGAGGTCACCCGCATCGTGCAATCCGCCGTGCAGGGCGATCTCAGCGGCCGCATCACGGAGACCGGCAAGCAGGGCTTCCTGCTGACGCTGGCGCAGCAGGTCAACGGCCTGCTGGCGACGATCTCCGGCAGCGTGGAGGCCGTGTCCGGTGTGCTGCAGTCCCTGTCCAAGGGCGACCTGACCGCACGGATGGAAGGCGACTTCCATGGCGTGTTCGCCACGATGCGCGACGACGCCAACGCCACCGTCGCGCAGCTGACCGACATCGTCGGCCGCATCCAGGAAGCCTCCGGTTCCATCAACACCGCGGCCGGCGAAATCGCCAGCGGCAACGCCGACCTGTCCCGCCGCACCGAACAGCAGGCGGCGAACCTCGAAGAAACCGCCGCGTCGATGGAGGAACTGACCTCCACCGTGCGCCAGAACGCCGAATCCGCCCGCCAGGCCAACCAGCTNGCGGCCTCGGTCGCCTCGCAGGGTGGCGATGTGGTCGGCAAGGTCGTCACCACGATGACCGACATCGAGCAGTCCTCGAAGAAGATCGCCGAGATCATTTCGGTCATCGACGGCATCGCCTTCCAGACCAATATCCTGGCGCTCAACGCGGCGGTGGAAGCGGCGCGTGCCGGCGAACAGGGCCGCGGCTTTGCGGTCGTGGCGAGCGAAGTGCGTACGCTGGCCCAGCGTTCGGCCAATGCGGCCAAGGAGATCAAGGGCCTGATCGAGAACTCGGTGGACAAGGTGGCCGACGGTTCCAAGCTGGTGAACCAGGCCGGCGCGACGATGGCCGAGATCGTGGCCAGCGTGCAGCGCGTGACCGACATCATGGCGGAGATCTCCGCCGCCTCGCAGGAACAGAGTGCGGGCATCGAACAGGTCAACCAGACCATCGTGCAGATGGACGAGACCACGCAGCAGAACGCCGCGCTGGTGGAAGAAGCCTCGGCAGCAGCCCGTTCGATGGAGGAACAGGCCCATGCCCTGAGCGATGCCGTGTCCACCTTCCGCCTGGATGGCCACGGCACCGTGGCGCGCCTGGTGCAGGAACGGGTCACCCGCATCGCGGCCGGCGGCGCCCTGCGCAGCGTTGCCGAACCGGATCTGCACTGACCGCGCTAAAGAAACCCCGCCCGGGGCCGATCTAGGCCTTGACCGGTTCCGCCCCGGGAACCCCGCTACCCCTTACCGGCTGCAACAGGAGCCCGACGAATGAGCGACAAGAAGACCCTGGCCGCGGCGACCGCGGACGAGTTCCTCAGCTTCACCCTGGGAGACGAGCACTACGGCGTGGACATCCTGAAGGTCCAGGAAATCCGCGGCTACGACTCGGTGACCCGCCTGCCCGACGCACCGGATTACATCAAGGGCGTCATCAACCTGCGCGGCACCATCGTGCCGGTGATCGACCTGCGCCTGAAGCTGCGGCTGAAGGAAGCGCGTTACGACGCCTTCACCGTGATGATCGTACTGAACGTGGAAGACCGTGTGGTCGGCATCGTGGTGGACAGCGTGTCGGACGTGATCGCGCTCAATGCCGAGCAGATCCGCCCCACGCCGGAATTCGGCGCCAGCGTCGATACCCGCTTCATCTCCGGTATCGGCACCATTGACGAACGCATGCTGATCCTGCTCGACATCGAAACGCTGATCGACAGCGCCGATCTGGGCCAGCCCCTGCCGGAAGCGGTCGCCGCCTGATCCACCGCCGGGCCTTCGGCAGCACGGCAGCACTCCCGAGACCGCGGACCGCAAGGCCCGCGGTTTTCGCGTATGCGGCCATCGCAAGCCCGGCCATGCGTCTTTCGTCGTAGCACGCAACGCACCCTGCAAATCCGCGCGCGCCGGCCGATAACACCAGAGGGGCGCACTGCGTTCCCTCCCACTCCTATGCATCGTCCCTGCCGTCCGAGACCGCCATGTCGCTGAATGCCAAGATCGCCGCCACGCTTTCCTCCTTGCCGCTGAAGCGCCGGTTCCTGATCCAGACCGCGCTGGTCGCGCTGGGCACCATCGCACTGGCGGTCGTCGCCGCGCGCATGCAGTACCTGGACCTGACCAGTACGCGCCAGAACGGTCTGAAGGCACAGACCGAGATGGCGCTCAGCGTGATCGCCGGCTATGCCAAACAGGCGGCCGACGGCAAGCTCGACGAAGCCGACGCCAAGGCACGGGCACTGGCCACGCTGTCGACGATGCAGGCCAACGGCGGCGTGGACTATTTCTTCGTCACCGACGAAGCCCCGATCATGTTGATGCACCCCACCCGGCCGGATCTGACCGGCAAGCCGCTGGACGATGTGTTGAGCCCGGACGGCAAGCGCATCTTCCCGGAATTCGTCCGCGTGGCGCGGGCCGGCGGTGGCCACGTCGACTACAGCTGGGCCAAGGCCGGCGAGGAAGCGCCGGTACCGAAGACCTCGTACGCCGCGCTGTACCAGCCGTGGGGCTGGGTGATCGGCACCGGCGTCTATCTCGACGATACGCAGGCGCAGGCGATGCAGTTCACCGTGGTCATGACCATCGCCGGCGGCCTGCTGGTGCTGCTGAGCATGGCGATCGGCTGGGTCATCGGCCAGTCGGTGCTTGAGCCGGTGGCACGTGCCCTGGCGGCGATCAAGGGCGTCTCGCGCGGCGACCTGAGCGTGCGCACCGGCCATCATGGCCGCGACGAGGTGGGCCAGATGCTGAAGGCCACCGACGAGATGGTGCACATGCTGGAACGCTTCTCGCACGAGACGCGGGACATGATCCGCCTGCACGAAGCCGAGGACATCAGCCACCGCATGCCGGAGGATTTCCCCGGCGTATACGGCGAACTGGCCGGCGGCATCAACACCATGATGTTCGAGCACCTGCACGCGTTCCGCGATGCCATCGGCATCCTGGAGCGTTATGCCAGCGGCGACCTGAGCCAGGACGCACGCCGCCTGCCCGGTACCCGTGCGTTCCTGCACGAGGCGATGGACGCAGCCAAGCAGAGCCTGCTGGCCATCAACGGCGAGATCAAGCGGCTGTCGCAGTCGGCGGCGGCCGGCGACTTCACCGCACGCGGCGACGAGGCCGGCTTCCGCCACGACTTCCTGCAGATGGTGCAGGGCCTGAACACCATGATGGCCACCAGCGACCGCAACCTCGCACAGCTGTCGGCCCTGCTGCGCGCCATTGCCGATGGCGACCTGACCGCACGGATGGAAGGCGACTTCCACGGCGTGTTCGCCACGATGCGCGACGACGCCAACGCCACCGTCGGCCAGCTGACCGAGATCGTCGGCGGCATCCAGATGGCGGCCACCAGCATCAACACCGCTGCCGGCGAAATCGCCAGCGGCAACGCGGACCTGTCGCGTCGCACCGAGCAGCAGGCGGCGAACCTCGAAGAAACCGCCGCGTCGATGGAGGAACTGACCTCCACCGTGCGCCAGAACGCCGAATCCGCCCGCCAGGCCAACCAGCTCGTGGTCGGCAAGGTCGTCACCACGATGACCGACATCGAGCAGTCCTCGAAGAAGATCGCCGAGATCATCTCGGTCATCGACGGCATCGCCTTCCAGACGAATATCCTGGCCTTGAACGCGGCGGTGGAAGCGGCCCGTGCCGGCGAACAGGGCCGCGGCTTCGCCGTGGTCGCGTCGGAAGTGCGCACGCTGGCCCAGCGTTCGGCCAATGCGGCCAAAGAGATCAAGGGCCTGATCGAGAACTCCGTGGACAAGGTCGCCGATGGCTCGGCACTGGTGAACCAGGCCGGTGCGACGATGGCCGAGATCGTGGCCAGCGTGCAGCGCGTGACCGACATCATGTCCGAGATCTCGGCCGCCTCGCAGGAACAGAGCGCGGGCATCGAACAGGTCAACCAGACCATCGTGCAGATGGACGAAGCCACCCAGCAGAACGCCGCACTGGTGGAGGAAGCCACCGCCGCCGCGCGCTCGATGGAGGAGCAGGCGCAGGCGCTGACCGGTTCGGTCTCGGTGTTCAAGCTGCAGGCCACGGTCGCCGCGCCGGCACGCAAGGCCACGTCGGCGGCCGCGCCGTCGCGGGTAGCGGCGCCGCGGGCCGTGGCTCGCAAGCCGGTGACCCGCCCGCCCGAGCCGGCGCTGGCGGACGGCGACTGGCAGGAGTTCTGATGGCGCGGACGTCCTGCGTCCCTGCCCCGTGACCGCGTTCAAGTAATCCGGAACCCGGCCGTTATGTCACTTGAAGGCACCCCACCCTGGCCCCCGATGACCGTCGCACCCACCGCCCACGACGACGCCAGCCGCCCGCCGCCCGTGCACCACGCGGAGGCGGCATGTTGCGCCGCACGCTGAATGCGCTGACACCGCTGCGCGAGGCCCAGGCACCGACCGAGCCGGCGCACGACAGCCTGTGGCACGTGCTGGAACAGTCGGTGGATGCGGCCTTCGTCGTCGATGGCCGCCATCGCGTGGTGCTGTTCAATCCGGCAGCCGAAGCGCTGTGGCGCTGCCGCCGCGAAGACGTGCACGGCCTGCCCTTCACCCGCCTGCTGGCGAACGCGCAGGCTGACGGCACGGCCGACTCGACGCTGGCCGCCCTGCTCGGCAGCCATCGCGATGCCGTGCTGCTGCGCCAGGACAGCAGCCAGGCGGCCTGCTCGGTGTCGATGTCGAAAGTGGTGATCGGCGAACACGTCTTCCACACCGCCTTCGTCCGCGACACCAGCGACCAGCAGCGGCAGCTGGCACGCCTGCGCCAGCTGTCCATCGTGGTGGACAGCAGCGACAACGCGATCTTCATCAGCTCGGTCGATCGCGAGGTCGTCTACGTCAACAGCGGCTTCACCCGCATGCTCGGCTACCGGCTGGAGGAACTGCGCGGCATCAAACCGTCCGAACTGCTGTCCGGTCCGCATACCGACGGCACGCTGGACGAGCGCATCAACCGGGCGATGGATGCCGGCGAGGGCCTGCAGACCGAGGTACTGCTGTACACCAAGGCCGGGCGGCCGTTGTGGCTGTCCGCCGCGATCAATCCGGTGCACGACGAAGACGGCACGCTGCTGGGCCTGGTCAGCGTGCTCAGCGACATCACCCGGACCAAGATGCACCAGGTGCTGCACAACAAGGTGCTGGACGCGCTGGTGCACGAGTGGAACGTCGCCGACGTGATGACGCTGATCTGCCGCGAGGTGGAGCACATCGCGCCCGAGCTGACCGTGTCCATCATCACCGTGGACAGCGAAGGGCTGATGCATGCCCTCGCCTCGCCGAGCATGCCCGAAGCCTGGGCGCGCAAGATCAACGGCCTGCCGATCGGCCCGCGGGCAGGCGTCTGCGGCGTGGCCGCCTGGCGTGGCCGCGCGGTGCTGGTCAAGGACATCGCCAGCGATCCGCTGTGCGCCAACACCCGCCACCTGACCACGCCGCTGGGGCTGCGCGCGTGCTGGACGCACCCGATCAAGTCCAGCAGCGGCCGCGTGCTGGGCACGCTGTCGTTCTACTACCGCGAGAACCGCGGCCCGGACGAACTGCACGAGCGCCTGGCCGACACCTGCCTGCACCTCTGTTCGCTGACGCTGGAGCGCGAACAGACCAACGAGCGCGTCCATCAGCTGGCGTTCTACGACACCCTCACCGGCCTGCCGAACCGCATCATGTTCAGCGCCAAGGCCGAGCAGGCGCTGGCCAACGTGGCCCAGTCCAACGGTACGGCCGCCGTCCTGTTCATCGACCTGGACCGCTTCAAGCGGGTCAACGACGCGCAAGGCCATGCCGCTGGCGATGGCCTGCTGCGCGATGTCGCCGCCCGCCTCAGCGAGGAACTGGGCGGCATCAACATCGTCGGTCGCCAGGCCGGCGACGAGTTCGTTGCGGTGCTGCCGATGTGCAGCACCGAACAGGCCGGCAGCGTGGCCGAGCGCCTGCTCGGCGCCATCGCCGCACCGACCACCGCCGGCCTGATGACCCTGCATCCCAGCGCCAGCATCGGCGTGGCGATGTTCCCCGAGGACGGCCGCGACATCGACCTGCTGGTGCGCCACGCCGACATGGCCATGTACCGCGCCAAGCGCGACGGCGGCAGCGGCTTCCGCTTCTTCAGCGTGGACATGAACCGCCTGGCGCAGGAACGCGTCTCGCTGGAAACCGCCTTGCGCGACGCCTTGCGCCAGAACCAGCTGGACCTGCATTACCAGCCCCAGGTGGGCGGCTCCCACGGCCACGAACTGTACGGCGTGGAGGCGCTGCTGCGCTGGCACCACGCGGACCTGGGCGTGATCCCGCCCGCGCGCTTCGTGCCCGTCGCCGAAGAGTGCGGCCTGATCGCCGACCTCAGCCTGTGGGTGTTGCGCCAGGCCTGCGCACGCATGGCCGACTGGCGTGGCCGCGGCATCGACATCCCGCGCGTCTCGGTGAACATCTCGGCGATCAACTTCCGCGATCCGCAGCTGTCGCTGCAGATCTCCGAACTGCTGGACGAACACGGCCTGGTACCCGCCGACCTGACGCTGGAGATCACCGAGAGCGTCATGCTCGATCCCGACCCGGACGTGCTGGAGAACATCGAGGCCATCTACCTGCTCGGCGTGCGCCTGTCGCTGGACGACTTCGGCACCGGCTATTCCAGCCTCAGCCACCTGCACCGCCTGCCGATCAGCGAGCTCAAGCTGGACCAGAGCTTCGTGCGCGACATCGACACCAGCGCGATCGCGCGCACGCTGACGTCCTCGGTGCTGCGCATCGGCGAAAGCCTGGGCATGAAGGTGGTGGCCGAGGGCGTGGAAACCGAGTCGCAGCATCGCTTCCTCACCGAACAGCGCTTTCCCGTGCTGCAGGGCTACCTGTTCTCGCCGCCGTTGCCGGCGGACGAGCTGGAAGACTGGATGCAAGCCCAGGGTTACAGCGCGGCCCGCGAGGCCGAGGTCACCGCCTCCGTCGCCTGAGCGCGCGCCCCCCGGCGCGCGCACAGGACACGCGAATTGTGATGCGGGTCCCAATCGCACACATCCGCGCGTCAGGGTTCGACCATGGTCTCAAGTTTGATCCGGGCGGGCCGATCTCAGCCGGTGAGTCCTTCCCACTTTCCCCACTCTCCGGAGCCACTGGCATGAAGATCGCATCCGTCCTGACCCTGTCCATCGCCGTCGTCGGCGCCGCCCTGCTGATGCCCGCCGCGCCGGCCAACAGCCAGTCGCAGATCGACAACGCCATCCCGGCCGACATGGCGCCGCGCTTCGCCGGCAAGGCCGGCACCGTCTGCGGCAAGGTCGGCAAGGCCCGCTTCGCCGAGAACGCCGAAGGCACGCCGACCTTCCTGTACATGGGCGGCAACTTCCCGCGCCACACCTTCACCGCGCGCATCCCGGGCGACGCCCGCGCCAAGTTCAAGCCGGCGCCGGAAGAACTGGAAGGCAAGGACGTCTGCGTGATCGGCAACATCGAGCGTGACCAGTCGCGCGCCGAGATCGTCGTCAACTCGCCGTCGAACCTGAAGCTCGCGACGATCCGCTGATACGCCGATCCGTTCCACGGGCAGGGCGCACGACGCCCTGCCCCGGTTGCACCCAGAGCGGCGCGGCGCGCGCCAAGGTCAAAGGAAAAAGAATCCCATGCAGCGGATCAAGAACCTCAAACTGACGACGAAGATGATGCTCGCCTTCGGCGTCGTGCTGGCCCTGATGCTGATCCAGGGCATCGCCGCGTTCGTCGGCCTCAATTCGTTGAACGGTGTCACCACCGACGTCACCGGCAATGTACTGCCCAGCGTGAAGGCCGCAGGCGACATGCAGAGCCTGCTGGGCGAGTACCGCACCACGTCCTATCGCCAGCACGTCCGCGCCAGTGACGCGGTCAAGGCCGAAGCGAAGACACAGGCCGCGCAGACCGAGAAGAAGATCGACCAGGCGATCAAGGACTACGTGCCGCTGATCTCCAGCGCTGACGAGAAGAAGGCCTACGACGCTTTCGTCAAGGAATGGAAGGGCGCGCAGCAATCCTATGCCGAAGTGCAGGAGATGCTCGATCTCGGCCTGCCGGACGACGCCGTCGACGCCTTCATCGGTTCCACCCGCGACCAGCACCGCAAGGCGCTCACCGCACTCACCGCCCTGGTTAATGTCGTCGACACGCAGGCCAAGGCGGCCAGCGCCAGCGCCGAGAGCACCTACGCCGCCTCCAGCACGCTGATGATCGTCATGCTGCTGGCCGGCATCGTCGGCGGCCTGACGCTGGCATGGTTCTTCGCCCGTGCCATCGCCAACGGCGTCGGCGAGGCCGTGCGCGTGGCCAATGACGTCTCCGCCGGCAAGCTGGACGGCAAGATCGACACCAGCCGCTCTGACGAAGTCGGCCAGCTGCTCACCGCCATGCAGCGCATGCAGACGCAGGTGCAGTCGGTCATCGCCGCGCAGAGCGAGATGGCCGCGCGCCACGACGAAGGCCAGATCAGCTACCGCATGGACGACAGCGCGTTCCCCGGCGAGTACGGCCGCATGGTGCGCGACACCAACGCGCTGGTCGCCTCGCACCTGCAGGCGATCGGCGATGCACTGAAGATCATGCAGCGCTACTCGGTCGGCGACCTGAGCCTGGACATGCCCAAGCTGCCTGGCGAAAAGGCCAACCTCACCGAGACGATGGACGCCACCAAGGCCAACCTGTCGGCCATCAACGGCGAGATCAAGCGCCTGGCCATGTCGGCGTCGGCGGGCGATTTCAGCCAGCGCGGCGACGTGGACAAGTACCAGTACGACTTCCGCGACATGATCGACGGCCTGAACCAGCTGATGGAAACCACCGACGGCAACCTGGCCGAAGTCTCCGAACTGCTGAAGGCCATCGCCCGCGGCGACCTGACCGCGCGGATGGAAGGCGACTTCCACGGCGTGTTCGCCACCATGCGCGACGACGCCGACGCCACCGTCACGCAGCTGACCGACATCGTCGGCCGCATCCAAGACGCATCCAGCAGCATCAACACCGCCGCCGGCGAGATCGCCAGCGGCAACTCGGACCTGTCGCGCCGTACCGAGCAGCAGGCGGCCAACCTGGAAGAAACCGCCGCGTCGATGGAGGAACTGACCTCCACCGTGCGCCAGAACGCCGAATCCGCCCGCCAGGCCAACCAGCTGTCCATCGGTGCCGCCAGCGTGGCCTCGCAGGGTGGCGAGGTGGTCGGCAAGGTGGTCACGACGATGCGCGACATCGAGCATTCGTCGAAGAAGATCGCCGACATCATCTCGGTCATCGACGGCATCGCCTTCCAGACCAACATCCTGGCGCTCAACGCCGCGGTGGAAGCCGCCCGTGCCGGTGAACAGGGTCGTGGTTTCGCCGTGGTGGCCAGCGAGGTGCGTACCCTCGCCCAGCGCTCGGCCAATGCGGCCAAGGAAATCAAGGGTCTGATCGAGACGTCCGTGGACAAGGTGGCCGACGGCTCCAAGCTGGTGAACCAGGCCGGCGCGACCATGGGCGAGATCGTCGCCTCGGTGCAGCGCGTGACCGACATCATGGCCGAGATCTCCGCCGCTTCGCAGGAACAGAGCGCCGGTATCGAACAGGTCAACCAGACCATCACCCAGATGGACGAGACCACCCAGCAGAACGCCGCACTGGTCGAAGAGGCTTCTGCCGCCGCCCGCTCGATGGAAGAACAGGCGCTGGCGCTGAGCGAGTCCGTCTCGGTGTTCAAACTGCATGCGCAGGCCCCGGCCGCGCCGCTGGCGACGTCCAAGCCGGCCAAGGCCGCGCCCGCGGCCGCCAGCACCCGCCCAGCGGTCGCCCGCAGCAGCGCGCCCGCGCCGCTCGAGCCGGCGCTGGCCGACGGCGACGACTGGCAGGAGTTCTGAGGCACGCCGCTTGCATCACGTGGACATGCCGAAGCCCCGTCCTGCCGACGGGGCTTCGGCCGAGTAACCCGACAGTAGCCCTCTCTTACGAGATCCCATGTCCGTCAGTCCCCGCCCTCTTGTTCCGGCACCTTCGACCCGACGGACCTCCGCCGCGCCACCGCAGGACGATGCAGCAGCATCCGGCGCGCGCGATTTCGAGTTCGACGACCGCGACTTCCGCCGCGTCGCCGACCTGATCCGCCAGCGGGCCGGCATCGCCCTGGCCGATGGCAAGCGCGACATGGTCTACGGCCGCCTCTCGCGCCGCCTGCGTGCGCTGGGGCTGCGCAGCTTCAAGGACTACCTGGACCAGCTGGAGCGCGACGGCGGCGACGAATGGCAGGCGTTCACCAACGCGCTGACCACCAACCTCACCTCGTTCTTCCGCGAACCGCACCATTTCGAGCGGCTGCAGGAAGAGCTGGCCAAGCGCCGCCACGACGGACCGCTGAAGATCTGGACCTGCGCCGCCTCCACCGGCGAGGAACCGTATTCGATCGCCATCTCCGCCTGCGAGGCCTACGGCACGCTGACCCCGCCGGTACGCATCCTGGCCACCGACGTGGACACGCAGGTGCTGGCCACCGGCGAACGCGGCGTCTACCCGGTCGAACGCATCGCCGGCCTCGACGACACGCTGAAGCGCCGCTACTTCCAGCGCGGCAGCGGTCCCAACGAAGGCAAGTGCCGCGTGCATCCGGCGCTGCGGCAGATGATCGAGTTCCGCCCGCTCAACCTGCTGGCGCCCCGCTACGACGTGGCCGGTCCGTTCACGGCGATGTTCTGCCGCAACGTGATGATCTATTTCGACAAGCCGACCCAGCGCGGCATCCTCACCCGCCTGGTCCCGCACCTGGCCGACGACGGCATGCTGTACACCGGGCACTCGGAGAACTACCTGCACGCCGCAGACATCATCCAGCCGTGCGGCCGCACGCTGTACCGGCGCGCCGGGGCCGCCGCGTGAGCGCCGCCGCGGCCGCCTTCGCCGATGGCAGCGTCCTGCGCTACCACGACATCCGCTTCAAGACCGCAGCCGCCAAGCTGCTGCCCACGCAGTACCTGGTGGTGGACGACCACACCGCGCTGGTCACCGTGCTGGGCTCGTGCGTGGCTGCGTGCATCCGCGACCCGCTGCTCAAGCTCGGCGGCATGAACCACTTCCTGCTGCCCGACGGCAACGTCGGCGACGGCGCGCCCGCGCGCTACGGCAGCTATGCGATGGAACTGCTGATCAACGACCTGCTCAAGCGCGGTGCGGCCCGCAACCGGCTGCAGGCCAAGGTGTTCGGCGGCGCCAACGTGCTGAAGGGGTTCACCAGCAATCCGGTCGGCACGCGCAACGCCGAATTCGTCCGCCGCTACCTGGATGCCGAACGCATCCCGGTGGTGGCCGAAGACCTGCGCGGCATCCATCCGCGCAAGGTCTGGTATTTCCCCGACAGTGGCCGCGCGGTCGTGCAGCGCCTGCCGCACGCGCACGACGCCGAAGTGCTGGCCGCCGAGTCCGCGGCCCGCGCCCGCCTGTCCAAGGCCCCCGTCACCGGGGGCGTGGAGCTGTTCTGATGAGCATGACCCCTTGCCGCGTGCTGATCGTCGACGACTCGGCGGTCGTGCGCCAGATGCTGACCGAGATCCTGTCCCGCGACCCCGGCATCGAGGTGGTCGGCTCGGCCGCCGATCCGCTGCTGGCGCGCGACAAGATCAAGCGCCTGAATCCCGACGTGATGACGCTGGACGTGGAAATGCCGCGCATGGACGGGCTGGCGTTCCTGGAGAACGTCATGCGCCTGCGGCCGATGCCGGTGGTGATGATCTCCTCGCTCACCGAGCGCGGCGCCGACACCACCCTGCAGGCGCTGGCGCTGGGCGCGGTGGACTTCGTCTCAAAACCGAAGCTCGATGTCGCCAGCGGCCTGCAGGCGTATTCGGACGAAATCATCGCCAAGGTCAAGGCCGCGGCGAAGGCGCGCGTCCGCCCGCTGGCGCGCCAGGGCGCGCCGCGCGTGAACCTCGACACCGCCCTGCCGGCACCGCCCGCGCTGCGCTTCCGCACCACCGACCGGCTGATCGCCATCGGCGCGTCGGCCGGCGGCACCGAGGCGCTGCGTGTGGTGCTGGAACAGATGCCCGCCGACGCGCCCGCCATCGTGCTGACCCAGCACATTCCCGCCGGTTTCAGCCGCGCCTTCGCCGAACGCCTCGACCGGCATTCGGCCATGGCCGTACGCGAGGCGACCGACGGCGAAGCCATCCTGCCCGGCCATGCCTACCTGCCGCCGGGCGGCCTGCACATGCGCGTGATCCGCGACGGCGCCCGCTGGCGCTGCCGCATCGACGACGGCCCGGCGGTGAACCGCCACAAGCCGGCGGTCGACGTGCTGTTCCGCTCGGTCGCGCAGAGCGCCGGCGGCAACGCGGTCGGCGCCATCCTCACCGGCATGGGCGACGACGGCGCCCGCGGCCTACTGGAAATGAGCCAGGCCGGCGCCCCCACCCTGGTGCAGGACGAAGCCACCAGCGTGGTCTGGGGCATGCCCGGCGCGGCCATGCGCATGGGTGCCGCGAAAGAGGCCCTGCCACTGGAACGCATCGCCCAGCGCCTGCTCGACCTGGCTGCGGCGATCGCCTGAGCTTCCGGAATCCTCGCTGTGGGACTGATGTGGGAGCGACGTCAGTCGCGATGACGGGACCGCGGTGCCCGAACAAAGAGCATCGCGACTCACATCGCTCCCACAACAGCCTGGCACACAAGCGACAACCGGCATCACAGATCGCGGGTGATCGAAAAACCACCCGAATTCCCGCCTAAAGAGCCGTTCCCCACGGCCGATACTCAACAGTGAGCTTCATCAGAGAGCACCCATGTACTCGCGCATCCTGGTTCGTCTGGCGGCACCCCTCATCCTGACCCTGCTGTTCCCGGTGTCGGTCGGCTTCGACTGGCCCAATGCCCTGCAATGGGCCCTGTTGACCTCGCTGACGCTGGCCTGGTTGATCTTCGCCTGGCTGACCGCGACCCACGGGCACCAGATCTCGCCCGAGCACGCCAGCGTCGTGCGCGAACAGGACGCACTGCTGACCGAACTGCGCCGCTTCGTCAACAACGAGATCGAAGGCTCGCGCAGCGAGATCGAACGCGCCCGCGAACTGATCCGCGAAGCCGTCAACAACCTCGGCGGCAGCTTCGACGCGATGAACCGCAAGTCGCGCGAGCAGAGCGCGGCGATCTCGCGCATCATCGACCGCAACGGCGAGGGCGACCGTGCCGGCGTGGACGTGGCGCGCTTCGCCCAGAACGCCAGCCAGCGCATGGAACAGCTGGTCGAGGCGCTGGAACAGGTCGCCGGCCAGAGCGGCACCACCGTGCACCACATCGACGACATGGCCCAGCACCTGGACGGCATCTTCTCGCTGCTGGAAGACGTCAAGTCGATCGCCGACCAGACCAACCTGCTGGCGCTGAACGCGGCCATCGAAGCGGCGCGCGCCGGTGAAGCCGGACGCGGCTTCGCCGTGGTCGCCGACGAGGTGCGCAACCTGTCCGAGCGCTCCACCGCCTTCAACGAACAGATCCGCAAGCTGGCGCACAGCTCCAAGGAATCCATCGCCAAGGTCCGCGACACCGTGTCGAACATGGCTTCGCGCGACCTGGACCGCTCACGCGAAGCACGTTCGGAAGCCGCGGGCATGCTGAACCAGGTCGCGGCAATCAACGCCTCGCTGGGCGACGGCATGCGCGAGGTCTCGATGTGCGGCCACGCCATCGACGCGAGCGTCGCCGACGCGGTCCGCTCACTGCAGTTCGAGGACATCGCCACGCAGTCGCTGGGCAGTGCGACCACCCATCTGGACCGCCTGACCGCGATCAACAAGGAAGCCGTCGCCCTGCAGGAACTGCTGCACCGCACTGGCGGCGCCACCGACAACGAACTGCTCAGCGCACTGCGCCTGATCGGCAACCGCCTGCGCGACCAGCGCACGGAATGGGAGCGTCCGCCGCACAAGCCGGTCGCCCAGCAGAACATGGGCGCCGGTACGGTCGAGCTGTTCTGATCGCGGCAGACGCGACACACGATTGACCACGACGGGGCGGCCACGGGCCGCCCCGTCGCGTTTCCGGGCCTCACCCGCCCGACCTCGAAGTCGCGCTGGCATACTGCGGCCACGCCCGCACCGTCGCTGCCGATGCCGAACCCGCCTTCCTCCTCTGCCCTGCTGCTGCAGCTGTTCCGCCTGCAGGAAGCCGAGCGCCATCGCGTTGGCCGCGCCCTGCACAACCAGGTCGGCCAGGCCCTGTCGGCGATCCGCATGGGCGCCCATCTGGTGCAGTCGGAAGACGATGCCGCCCTGCGTGCGGAGGATCTGCAGGAGATCATCCGCGCCAGCGACGACGCCGTCGCCATCGTGCGCGACCTGCATGCCACGCTGCATCCGCCGCAGCTGGATTCGATCGGCCTGGACGCCGCGCTGCGTGCCGAGCATGAGCGCCTGTTCCCCGGCACCGCTCTGGCCTTGGCGCCGCTGCCGCGCGCGCCGGCACCCGACCACGCCCTGGTCGCGTTCCGCATCGCCCAGATGGTGATGCGTGCCGTGGCGCAGGCGGGAACCACGCTGGGCGTGTCGCTGGCAGGCAGCGCGGAGGCGTCGGGCGACCTGACGCTGGAGCTGCAGGCCGGGGACGCGATCGAGCTGCCCGAGCTGCCATTGCTGCAGGCATTGGCGGGCGCGGCCGGCGGCGGCCTCGATGCCGTTTCCGGCACGCACTGGCGACTTCGCCTACCCTATGGCCCCACGTCCGCGATGCCTGCCCAACCCGCGTGAATACCGAGCACGCCCATCTGCCCCGCCTGCCCCGCCTGGGCGCCGGCGAACCCGACCTGCAACGCATGGTCGACACGGCGACCGCGGACGGTACGCCGCTGATGTTGCTGTACCTGGACATCGACCACTTCCGCTCGATCAACGAGAACATGGGCGTGGAAGTCGGCGACGAAGCGCTGGCGATCCTCAGCGACCGCCTGCAACGGGCGCTCGGCCCGGAAGCGCGGGCGTGGCGCCACGGCAGCGACGAGTTCATCGTGGCGGTGCCGCGCGTGGCGGGCACGCTGCCGCCGGAGCGCTTCGGCGACATGCTGCGCGAGCAGATCGAACTGCCGATGACGGTGCTTCCGTACACGCTGTTCCTGACCGGCACGCTGGGCGTGGCGCTGTGCCCCGAGCATGCCGACACCGCCTCGGGCCTGCTGCAGTGCGCGGAAAGCGCGATGGAACAGGCCAAGCACGAAGGCATGAACCTGGTACGCCTGTACCGGCGCGGCGCGGCGATCACCGCGCGCAGCGACAGCATCATCGCGCGGCAGATCGTCAACGCCATCCACCACAACGAACTGCGCCTGTTCTACCAGCCGCAGATCAACGCGCACGACGGCCGCGTGGTGGGCATGGAAACCCTGCTGCGCTGGTACTCCCCCGCGCTCGGCCTGCTGGTGCCGGAGCGCTTCATGCACGTGGCCGAAAAGCTCGGCGTGATCGTGCAGATCGGCGACTGGGTGCTGCGGAACGCCTTCAAGCAGGCACGCGTCTGGCGCGACTGGGGCTTCGACGACTTCGAGATCGCGGTCAACGTATCGACGCTGCAACTGCTGCGTCCCAGCTTCGTGTCCGAGGTGCTGGAGGCGATGCAGGAGGCCGGCATCCCGCCGCAGATGGTGGTGCTGGAGGTCCGCCAGAACGCGCTGGCCAAGGACATGAACCTGGTCCACCGCACGCTGGCGCAGCTGCACCGCGAAGGCGTGCGGCTGACGCTGGACGACTTCGGCATGGGCGATTCCAACCTGGATTCGCTGGTGCGCTTCTCGGTGGACAAGATCAAGATCGACCGCAACTTCGTGAAGGGCGTGCCGTCCAGCCCGCGCGAGGTGGCCATCACCTGCGCCATCATCGCGATGGGCCACCAGCTGGGCATGAAGGTCATCGCGCACGGCGTGGAGACCGACACGCAGCTCGGCTTCCTGCGCCGCAACCAGTGCGACATGTTCCAGGGCCACCTGTTCGGCGAACCGATGTCGGCCGAGGATGCCGGCGCCGTGCTGCGCCGCCGCTACCTGCGCGCGGACGCGTTCGCCGCCACCAAGCCGGACCGCACCCTGCTGCTGTTGGACGACGAGGAGAACATCCTGCGCTCGCTGGTGCGCCTGTTCCGCCGCGATGGTTACCGCATCCTCGCCGCCAGCAACGTCACCGACGCCTTCGAGCTGCTGGCGACCAACGACGTGCAGGTCATCCTGTCCGACCAGCGCATGTCGGACATGAGCGGCACCGAATTCCTCGGCCGCGTGCGCCTGCTGTATCCCGACACCGTGCGGCTGGTGCTGTCGGGCTACACCGACCTGGCCACGGTGACCGAGGCGATCAACCGCGGCGAGATCTACCGTTTCCTGACCAAGCCCTGGAACGACGACGACCTGCGCGAACACATCCGCCAGGCCTTCACCACCTACGAGAACCAGCCGCACCACCGCGCGCATGCCTGACGCTGTCGCGCCCATGCCGGAGGGCTGGTGCCTGTACCTGCTGGAATGCCGCAACGGCACGTACTACGCCGGCATCACCAACCGGCTTGAAGCACGCTACGCCGCGCATGTCGCCGGCACCGGCGCCAAGTACACCCGCGCGAATCCGCCGCTGCGCGTGCTCGCGAGTCGTGGCTACCCGGACCGCAGCGCGGCCTCGCGCGCCGAGGCGCAGCTGAAGCGGTTGCCCAGGGCGAAGAAGCTCGCTTTCTTCGAGTCGGCTGACGTGGATGTGGATGTGGGAGCGACGTAAGTCGCGAACGCTGAAAACGAACCATCGCCGCGTCATCGAACGCGACCGACGCCTGCCGCGCAGATCCTGGTTCGGGACAACCGAACTCCCTTATCGCGACTTACGTCGCTCCCACAAGAACCAGACCACTCACGCCGCGTCGAGGCTCGGCTGCCGGATCGGCAGGGTGATGCGGAAGCAGGCGCCGGCGCCGGGCACGTTACGTGCCTCGATGCGGCCGTTGTGCTTCTTGACGATGCCGTAGGAGATCGACAGGCCCAGGCCGGTGCCGCTGCCGACCGGCTTGGTGGTGAAGAAGGGGTCGAAGATGCGCTGCAGGATCTCGTCCGGAATGCCGTGGCCGCTGTCCTGGATCTCCACCCAGACCTCCTCGCCGTCCACGCCGGTGGTGACGTGGATCGTGCCGCGTTCGTCGATGGCATGGCTGGCGTTGAGCAGGATGTTCATGAACACCTGGTTCAACTCGGACGGACGGCACTGCACCAGCGGCAGCTTGCCGTAGTGTTTCTCCAGCGTGACCTTGTACTTCAGCTCGTTCCAGATGATGTTGATGGTGGAATCGAGACCGGCGTGCAGGTCGGCGGATTTCCAGCTGTCGTCGCGACCGGAGTAGGAGAAGTCCTTCAGGTTGCGCACGATGGCGGTGACGCGCTCGATGCCCTCGCGCGATTCGGACATCAGCTGCGGCAGGTCGCCGGTGATGAAGTCGATGTCGGAGCGTGCGCGCAGATCCTCGATCTCGGGCAGCATCACCTTGGGGTCCGGCAGGCGCAGCGCGCGTTCGTAGACCTCGATCAGCGAGAACAGGCTGTGCAGGTATTCCTGCAGCGAGCCGAGGTTGGAGTGCACGTAGCCGATCGGATTGTTGATCTCGTGCGCGACGCCGGCGGCCAGCTGGCCGATCGAGGCCATCTTCTCCGACTGCACCAGTTGCTCCTGGGCGCCGGCCAGCCGCACCAGCGTCTGCCGGAGCTGGGCGTGGCGTCGCTGCAGTTCCTGCTGGCGCGCATGCGCCTCGCTGACGTCGTGGAACACGACCAGGCAGTGGCCGCCGCCGGGATTGTCGTGGAAGTAGGCGCGCACCTGCAGCACCAGGCCATCGTCGAGCGTCAGGTCGGCGTTCCAGCGACCGGTCTCGCGCGCGGTGCGGATCGCATCCGCCGGCAGCAGGCGCGACAGGGCGGCCAGAGGGTCGACATGGTCGTTGACCAGCGCGCGCGCCGCCGCGTTGGCGTGCAGCGGACGCGCATCGCCACGACAGAGCAGATAACCATCGTCCATCAGTTCGGCCAGCGCCTTGAGGTCGGCGAAGGTCGGGATGTCGTCCACGGCGCAGGCGCCGGGGGACGTGTTCAATGGCGGGACTGTGGCCACGGATGCATCGGGTGGCGGCGATGGGGCGCCAGTATCCGGCGCGGCAGCGGGAGCGGCAAGGTGCGGTGTCGCAGTTTGCGGATCCGGCACCGGGCTCAGGCGACCGCGAGCGGACGCGGCGCGGACGTCGTGGACGTCTGCCCCTGCGCATCGTAGGCGCCGTGGCTTTCGGTGCGGCCCAGATGGCGCAGCGCCCAGTTCACTTCGCGACGGCGACGCGCCAGCAGGATGCCGTTGGCATGGTTCTTCTCGGCCAGTTCGGCCAGCTGTTCGCGCAGGTCTTCCGGGAAGCCGAAGCCGGCGGCCGCGGTTTCCAGCGCGCGCAGCGCATCCAGCTTGTCCTGCGTGCATCGCACCAGCGCTTCCACGTCGTGCTCGACGATGGCGCGCCGTTCCCCTTCCAGGGCCGCGGACAGTCGCTGGAGGGAGGCATGGCTCATTGCGCTCAGCCGCCCAACTGGTCTTCCAGGCCCAGCATGCCGTCGGCGATCGCCTCGGCATTGACCTTGTAGGTACCGGCCTGCAGGGCTTCACGCACGGCCTGCACGCGGGACTCGTTGATCGCGGGCGCGTTGGACAGCTCGCGCTGCATCGCCTGCAGGCTGGCGGCCTCGCCGGTCAGGCGCAGACTGTCGCCGCCGGCGCTGGCTTCGACCGGCCGCGAACGTTCGGCACCCGCCGGCGCAACACGGCCGCCAACGGGGCCGGTGGTGCGGACGGCGGCAGGGGGAGTGCCTTCGATTTTCTGGCTCATTTCATTCACCTGTCACAGGGTTCATAGGAGTTATCGGCCGCGGCCCTTCCGACTTTAGTGACGGAGGCCACAATCCGCGGAAGTGCCAGATCGTGCCCGGCCTGCTTCCACCCACGTTCGATATCGGCCACCCCCGGCATACCTTGAGGGCGATGTGGCCATGATGCGTCATCGGCTGACCCAGACGTCGCCGCCCGGCCCCACCACGCCCTGCACCACGCGGCGCGAGGACAGGTTTTCCACGGTGACCCGCTCGTTCTCGCCGCCATCGGCGAGCGCCTTGCCGGCCACGCGCACTTCCACCCCGCCGCGACGGGACACCAGCGCCACGTTGTCGCCACGCCGGACCAGCCGCTGCGCGACCAGGTCGGTCGAAGCCAGCACCGCGCCGGCCGACAGCATGCGCCGGGCGACCCGGCCCACCGCCTGCGCCGGATCGGCGACGGCGGCCCCGACGATGCGCGAGGCATCGCGACGCTCGGCGACGAAAGCGTCTGCGGTAATCGTTTCGCCCGGGGCGATGCCGCGCGCCAGGACGAGGACCGTCTGGCTGCGGCGCACGCGCACGGGCACGAACAGGCGCCAGCCGGCGTCCTGCGGGCAACTGACTTCCACGCTGGTGCTGCCCTGGATGCGCGCCACCAGCGCCGCACCGCAGCGTGGCAGACGCAGGGCGGGGTCCAGCGTGGCTTCGGCTTCGCTGCCGGCAGGCAGCGCACCGATCGCAGCAGCCTTGATGCTGTCGACCGGCTGGAAGTCCGCGGCCAACACGCTGCATGCGGTCAGGCCACCGATCAGGGCGAAAGTGAGGCGCAGCATGGGCGGGGTCCGGAGGTTCATCGGCGGGGAAGCTGCAAGCGGTGTGCCAGAGCCCTCGACTGCCGCGGGGTCCGAGGTGTTGTCTTTCTGACGCGCTTGAGCCCCTCTCCCCGCGGGAGAGGGGTTGGGGAGAGGGCCAACGAAGCACGTGCCTTCGATCCGCCGGCAGTCCGCACCACATCCGCCACGGGCTCCGCTTTTGATGGCCTGGCGGGAGGCGCTTTCCTTTTCTTGAACATGGTGCCGCTCGCCGCGGAGGCCTTACTTTCTTTGCTTGTGCAAAGAAAGTAAGCAAAGAAAGCACACCCCGGCGGTCCGCCCGCCGCTGCGCGGCGGGTGCGCAGTCCAGGCGGGAATTTTCGTGCGGGGCATCGTGCCCCGTACGAAAACGCCGCACATCCTTGTGCGGCGCCCCTTTGGGGTTGCACCCGCCGTGACTGCCGGACCTCAGGGGGCCCGAGAGCCAAAGCCGATGCGTCGCGGTTGCTCCTGCTTTTCGGGGTCCCCATGAGGCACGGCGAGCGGGCCGGGTAAAACCCGAAGGGCGCCGCCCCGGATGGGCGGCGTTTTCGTATGGCACACGGATGTGCCTTACGAAAATTCCCGGACCGCTCGCGGACCCTGCGCGAAGCGCAGGGCGTGCCGCCTGGGGCGTGTTTCTTTGGTTCCTTTCTTTGCACGAGCAAAGAAAGGAATGCCCCCGCGGCGAGCGGCACCATACGTCCTGGAAAAGAGCCCCACCCCGCAAGGCCACGGACCCAAAGGCCATCGCGGATGTCGTGGCGCACCATGGAGAGCGAAGACATGGACTTCGTTGGCCCTCTCCCCTACCCCTCTCCCGCAGGGAGAGGGGCTTCAATCGGCGCCGCTCCCCCGGCTCAAGTTCCCTATCCCGCGGCCGATATGCTGTGCATGACCCAGGATCTGCTCAACCGCATCGACCAGCGCACCCGCCTGGCCGGCCACAACCGCCTCGCCCTGCTGCTGTTCCGCCTGGGCGGGCGTCAGCTTTTTGGCGTCAACGTCTTCAAAGTGCAGGAAGTCCTGCGCCGACCCTCGCTGTTCCAGCTCCCCGGCCTGCCGGGCGAGTTCGTCGGCGTGGCCGACGTCCGCGGGCGGTCGGTGCCCGTGCTTGACCTGGGCTTGAGCATCCGCCACCCCGAGCGCGACCCCAATCCCGAGAACGCCCCCAACTACTTGGTCGTCACCGAGTTCAACCGCTCGGTGCAGGGCTTCCTGGTCAGCGGCGTGGAGCGCATCGTCAACATCGCGGTGGAAGACATCCACCCGCCGCCGGAGCTGGGCGCGGAAAACAGCTACCTGACCGCGGTGACGCGCTTCCAGGGCGAACTGATCCAGGTGATCGACGTGGAAAGCGTGCTGGCCGACATCTGCCAGTCGCGCATGGACGCCACCCTGGCGCCGGAGATGGCCCTGCCCGCCGATGCGCCGCCGATGCAGGTGCTGGTCGTCGACGACTCCCGCGTGGCGCGCTCGCAGATCCGCAGCGTGCTGGAGCAGCTGGGCGTCACCGCCACCCTGCTCTCGGACGGCCGGCAGGCACTGGACCACCTCTTGCAGGTGCACGCCGCCGGCGAGAATCCGGCCGAGCGCTACGCCATGGTCATCTCCGACATCGAGATGCCCGCCATGGACGGTTACACGCTGACGACGGAAATCCGGCGCCACCCGGGCCTGGCCGGCCTGTACGTGCTGCTGCACACGTCCCTGTCGGGCGTGTTCAACAACGCGATGGTCGAACGCGTGGGCGCCAACGCCTTCGTGGCCAAGTACAGCCCGCACGAGCTGGCCGAACACGTGCTGTTCCGCCTGAACCAGGTGGCGGCGGCACGCATGGCGGCGTAAGGCGCACCCCGAAGCCACCGTCAGCGCCAGCGCGGCGCTCGCCCCTCATCCGCCCTTCGGGCACCTTCTCCCCGCCGCGCGGGGAGAAGGAGGCGCATGTCTGGCACACGCCTTGCAACTGCCCCGGCAACGGTCTGCCGGAGCGGTGCCATGTCCAATCCCATCTCCAGTTACCTCGGTGTCCACGCCGCGGCGTTGCCGCTGCGTGAGCAGCGCATGCAGCTGATCGCCAGCAACCTGTCCAACGCCGACACGCCCAACTTCAAGGCCAAGGACCTGGACTTCCAGGCCGCCCTGGAACAGGCCGCCGCCAAGGCCGCGCCGCTGAGCAGCACCAACGAGCAGCACATGACGCTGCTCAACGCCTCGCCGCGCATCTTCGAGCGCGACGGCGTGCAGCCCAGCCTCGACGGCAACACCGTCGACGCCGACACCGAGCGTGCCGCCTACGGCCGCGCGGCGCTGGAATACCGCGCCTCGCTGAGCTTCATCGAATCCAAGGTGCGCACCATGCTCACCGCGATCACCGGCCAGTAAGGGGCACTGCCATGAGCAACCTGCCGATCTTCGACGTCGCCGGTTCCGCGCTGCAGGCGCAGTCCGTACGTCTCAACACCATCGCCAGCAACCTGTCCAACGCCGACTCCATCGCCTCCTCGCCGGAAGCGGTGTACAAGCCGATCGAACCGATCTTCCAGGCCCGCAAGCTCAATGCGGACGGGTCGCTGACCTCGGTGCAGGTGAAGGAAATCACCCAGAGCGAGGCACCGCCGATCAAGCGCTACGAGCCCGGCCATCCGATGGCCGATGGCGATGGCTACGTCTATGCGCCGGATGTCGATCCGGTGGCGCAGATGGTCAACCTGATCTCGGCCTCGCGCGGCTACCAGGCCGGCGTGGAAGTGCTGAACACCGCCAAGGAACTCGCCCTGGCCACGCTGACGATGGGCCGCTGACGCACCCTCCCCTGACCGAGCACACCCATGACCACTGTCAACGGCGATCCGTTCGCCGCCCTCAATACCAGCACCACCGGCGCCGCGACCACCGCGAAGAAAGCCGACACCCTGGGCCAGGCCGACTTCATGCGGCTGATGACCGAGCAGCTGAGCAACCAGGATCCGCTGAAACCCCTGTCCAACAGCGAGTTTGTCGCCCAGCTGGCGCAGTTCTCCACCGTGCAGGGCATCAGCGATCTGAACGGCACCGTCAACGGCTTCACCGCCGCACTGACCGGCGACCAGGTGCTGAAAGGCGCCGCGCTGGTCGGCCACTCGGTGGTGGTGCCGTCCGAATCCATCGCCCTGCCCGCCACCGGCAACGCCAGCGGCCTGGTGATGTCCCCCGGCGCCGGCAAGGTGACCTTCGAGATCAAGGACGCCAGCGGCATGGTGGTGGACACCATTGAAGTCGACGCCACCGCCAAGGGCGAAACCGCGTTCGCCTGGGATGGCGTGAAGGCCAACGGCGAGCGTGCCGACGCCGGCGCGTACACGATCAAGGCCACGCACACCGCCAGTGATGGCACCGGCACCGCCCTCAACACCTACGTCGACGCCACCGTGGACAGCGTGACCATCGGCTCCGACGGCCTGTACCTCAACCTGCCCGGCCTGGGCACCGCCCCGCTCGACTACGTGCTGCGCATCGGCAAGTCGACGTCCTGACACCCACGCTCCCACCGCATCCCGCAAGGAGTCTTCCATGGCATTCAACAGCTCACTGTCCGGCATGAGGGCGGCCAACGCCGACCTCAACGTCACCTCGCACAACATCGCCAACGTCAACACCACCGGCTTCAAGGAGTCGCGCGCGGAGTTCGCCGAGGTGTTCTCGTCCACCGGCTACGGCCTGATGCGCAACGGCATCGGTGCCGGCGTGCGGCTGACCAACGTCGCCCAGCAGTTCTCGCAGGGCGACATCAACCAGACCGGGCGCTACCTGGACATGGCGGTGGACAAGGAAGGCTTCTTCACCGTCAGCAACAACGGCACCAACGTGTATACGCGCGCCGGCAACTTCCAGCGCGATCCGAACGGTTTCGTGACCACGCCGGAAGGCTACCGCCTGCAGGTGTTCCCGCCACGTGCCGACGGCATCGGCTTCGACACCGGCAACATGACCGACCTGCGCCTGCTGACCACCGACAGCCCGCCGTCGCCGACCACCGCCGTGGAACTGGGCGTCACCCTGCCCGGCAACGCCGCGCAGCCGACGATCGCCCCGTTCTCGCCGACCGACAGCGCCAGCTACAACGAAACCACCTCGGTCACCGTGTACGACTCGCTGGGCGTGGCCCACCAGCAGACTGTGTACTACGTTAAGACGCCGAACCCGAACGAGTGGCAGATGCACACCTACGTGGACGGCGCCTCGATGGGCGCGCCGACCACCGTGCAGTTCGACAACAACGGCACGCTGACCGCACCGGCCAATGGCCAGGTGGCGCTCGCCCCGTTCACGCCCAGCACCGGCGCCGGCGTGTTGAACATGACGCTGAACATCAGCGGCACCACGCAATACGGCGAGCAGTTCGCCAAGCGCATCCAGAACCAGGACGGCTACGCCACCGGCAAGCTCAACGAGTTCAGCGTGTCCGAAACCGGCGTGGTCTACGCGCGCTACTCCAACGGCGAAGACCAGGCACTGGGCCAGGTGGCGCTGGCCAACTTCAGCAACCCGCAGGGCCTGGTGTCGCAGGGCAACAATACCTGGACGCACAGCTACGCCTCGGGTGAACCGCGCATCGGCGCACCGGGCACGTCGGACTTCGGCCAGGTGGCCTCCGGCGCGCTGGAAGCCTCGACCGTCGACCTGACCGAACAACTGGTCAACATGATCGTGGCGCAGCGCAACTTCCAGGCCAACTCGCAGGCCCTGTCGACCCAGGACCAGATCACCCAGGCGGTCATCAACATCAGGTGAGGCGAGGAGTGAGCGGAGAGGAGTGAGGAGTGAGTGGGATCTACCGCACTCGCTGACACACTCCCCCGCCTTTCCTCACTTCTCACTCCTCTTCACTCTGGACTCGCCTCATGGACAAAGCCCTCTACGTCGCAATGACCGGCGCCCGCGCTTCGCTGCAGGCGCAGGGCACGGTGTCGCACAACCTGGCCAACGTGGACACCAAGGGCTTCAAGGCGGCGCTGGCCGGCACCGAGGCGTTCAAGATCCAGGGCCAGGGCTTTCCCTCGCGTGTGGACGCGGTACTGATCGATCCCGGTTTCGACGGACGCACGGGTTCGCAGATGGTCACCGGGCGCTCGCTCGACGTGTCGCTGCAGCCCAACCGCTGGATGGCCGTGCAGGCCGCCGATGGCGGCACCGCCTACACGCGCAACGGCGAGCTCAACGTCACGCCGAACGGCCAGCTGGTGACGGCGGGCGGCCGCGCGGTGCTGGACGACAACGGCAACCCCATCGCGATACCGCCGGCGCAGTCGATCGACATCGGGGCCGACGGCACGGTGTCGATCATCCCGCAGGGCGAAGGTCCGCAGACGATGGCCGTGGTCGGTCGGATGCGCATCGTGGAAGCGGCGCAGTCGCAGCTCGCCCGCGGCGGCGATGGCCTGATGCGTCCTTCGGACCCGCAGGCGCCGACATTGCCGGTGGCCAACGGCAACAGCCTGACGATGGGCGTGCTGGAAGGCAGCAACGTGGATGCGGCCGGTGCGCTGGTACAGATGATCCAGTTGCAGCGTCAGTTCGAGATGCAGGTGAAGGTGATCCGCAGCGGCGACGAGATGGCGCAGTCGTCGAACCAGTTGCTGCGTCTCGGCGGCTGACGCCGCTTGAGCCCCTCTTCCTGCGGGAGAGGGGTTGGGGTGAGGGGCAACGAAGTCCACTCCCTTTCCGGCCCATGGCATCGACCACGTCCGCGATTGGCTTGGGTTGGATGGCCTTACGGGACGGGTTTTCTGTTTCCTATAGATGGTGCCGCTCGCCGCGGGTGGGCGTTCTTTCTTTGCTTGTGCAAAGAAAGAACCAAAGAAACACACCCCAGGCGGCACGCCCGGCGCTACGCGCCGGGTCCGCGAGCAGGCCGGGAATTTTCGTAAGGCACATCCCTGTGCCGTACGAAAACGCCGTCATCCATGACGGCGCCCTTCGGGTTGTACCCGCCCTACTCGCCGTGCCTAGATGGGGGCCCGAAAGCAACGGCAACAGCAACAACAAGAGCGCGCGCCGATCCCTCGGACACAGCCTTTGGGCCCCCTGAGGTCCGGCAGTCACGGCGGGTAAAACCCGCAGGGCGGCGCACAGGACGTGCGCCGTTTTCGTATGGGCCAGGATGGCACTTACGAAAATTCCCGCCGGGACTGCGTACCCGCCGCACAGCGGCGGGCGGACCGCCGGGGTGTGCTTTCTTTGCCTACTTTCTTTGCACAAGCAAAGAAAGTAGGGCCCCCGCGGCGAGCGGCGCCATGCGTCGGCGGCAGAAAGCCTCATCCCGCAAGGCCATCAAAGGCAAAAGCCCACGGCGGATGTGGCAACCGCCAGCGCGGGGAGAAGACATGGACTTCGTTGGCACTCTCCCCAAACCCCTCTCCCGCAGGGAGAGGGGCTTGATGAGGGGCCCGCCGACTTTCCGGCGCACCCGTCGCACGCCATGCCCCACCCGGCCGCGCGACCTCCCGGCCCCGCGCCAGAACCACGGCACCCATTCCGGCACAGGACTTGCCTGAGAAGACGCGAGGAACCGCATCGCGCGGCCCCACCCCTTCCATCCGCGAGGAACCACGCCATGAACCAAGCCCTCTGGGTCGCCAAGACCGGACTGGACGCGCAGCAGACGCGCATGTCCGTGGTCTCCAACAACCTGGCGAACACCAACACCACCGGCTTCAAGCGCGACCGCGCCAGCTTCGAGGACCTGCTGTACCAGCAGGTGCGCCAGCCCGGCGGCTCCACTTCCTCGCAGACCCAGCTTCCGTCCGGCCTGCAACTCGGCACCGGCGTGCGCGTGGTGTCCACCTCCAAGGATTTCCAGCAGGGCAACCCGCAGCAGACCGGCCGCTCGCTCGACGTCATGGTCAACGGCCGCGGCTTCTTCGAAGTGCTGCTGCCCGACGGCTCGCCTGCCTACACCCGCGACGGCTCGTTCCAGATCAATGCGCAGGGCGAACTGGTCACCAACAGCGGCTATCCCGTGCAACCCGGCATCCAGGTGCCCGAAGGCGCGCAGTCGCTGACCATCGGCAACGACGGCACCGTCAGCGTGACCATGGCCGGCCAGGCGCAGGCGCTGGAGATCGGCTCGCTGACGCTCACCGACTTCGTCAATCCGTCCGGCCTGCAGGCCAAGGGCGAGAACCTCTACCTGGAAACCACCGCCTCCGGCCCGGCGCAGAACGGCACGCCCGGCCTCAACGGCCTGGGCAGCGTGGTGCAGGGCTCGCTGGAAGGCTCCAACGTCAACGTGGTGGAAGAGCTGGTCAGCATGATCGAGACCCAGCGCGCCTACGAAATGAACGCCAAGGCCATCTCCACCACCGACTCGATGCTCGGTTACCTCAACAACAACGTCTGACGGTCGCCATCGTCACGCCACGGGACATGCCATGAAGCGCTCCACGTCCGCCACCACCCTCGCCTGCGCGCTGATGCTGCTGCCGGGCTGCGCGCGCTACGTAGGCGACGTGCGCCCGTACGCGCCGATGCAGCCCATCCAGCCCATCGTCGCAGTACAGGCCCCGGCCACCGCCGGTTCCATCTACCGCGCCGGCCCGGGCCTGAACCTCTACGCCGACCGCCGCGCCCGCGACGTGGGCGACCTGCTGACGATCAACCTGGTGGAAAACACCACCGCGCAGACCTCGGCCACCACCTCGGTGGACAAGCAGAGCGAAGTCAGCTTGGCGGCACCGAACATCGCCGGCGCACCGGTCACGCTCAACGGCCGCGACATCCTCAGCGCCTCGGTCAACGGCGACCGTGGTTTCAGCGGCGCCGGCAACAGCGCGCAGAGCAACCGCCTGCAGGGCAGCGTGACGGTCACCGTGATCCAGCGCCTGCCGAACGGCAACCTGGTCGTGCAGGGGCAGAAGAACATGCGCCTGAACCAGGGCGACGAGCTGGTGCAGATCCAGGGCATCGTGCGTCCGGCCGACATCAACCCGGACAACACCATTTCCTCCGGCAAGGTCGCCGACGCACGCATCGCCTACGGCGGCCGTGGCGCCATCGCGCAGTCCAATTCGATGGGCTGGCTGGGCCGCTTCTTCAATTCCCCGATCTTCCCGAACTGAGCGCCGTGATGGACACCAACGACTCCAACCACGCTGCGCCGACGCCGACGAAGAAGCCGCGCCGCATCGACACCTACACCCTGCTCGGCCTGCTGGCGTGGATCGGCCTGGTGCTGATCTGCCTGGCGCCGGCCGCGCGCGCCGAGCGCATCAAGGACCTGGCGCAGGTCGGCGGCGTGCGCAGCAATCCGCTGGTCGGCTACGGCCTGGTCGTGGGCCTGGATGGCAGCGGCGACCGCACCAGCCAGGCGCCCTTCACCGTGCAGAGCCTGAAGAACATGCTGGGCGAGCTGGGCGTCAACGTGCCGGCCAACGTCAATCCGCAATTGAAGAACGTGGCCGCCGTGGCCATCCACGCCGACCTGCCCGCCTTCGCCAAGCCCGGCCAGCCGATCGACATCACCGTGTCCTCGATCGGCAACGCCACCTCGCTGCGCGGCGGCAGCCTGCTGATGGCGCCGCTGCGCGGTGCCGACGGCGAGGTCTACGCCATCGCGCAGGGCAACCTGGTGGTCGGCGGCTTCGGCGCGCAGGGCAAGGACGGCTCGCGCGTGTCGGTCAACGTGCCCAGCGTGGGCCGCATTCCCAACGGCGCCACCGTCGAGCGTGCGATCCCCAATGCGTTGGACAGCGGAGAAGGCACCATCACCCTCAACCTGCACCGCGCCGATTTCACCACGGTCTCGCGCATGGTCGCGGCACTGGAGCAGAACTTCGGTGCCGGCAATGCGTACGCGCTGGATGCCGTCACCGTCGCCGTGCGGGCGCCCGCCGACATCTCCCGTCGCATCAACTTCCTCGCCCAGGTCGAGAACCTGGAACTGACGCCCGGCAGTGCGCCGGCCAAGGTCATCGTCAATGCACGCACCGGCACTGTGGTGATCGGCGCACAGGTGCAGGTGATGGCCGCGGCGGTGACGCACGGCTCGCTGACGGTGACGATCACCGAGTCGGCCAACGTCAGCCAGCCGAACGAATTCTCCCGCGGCGGCCAGACCGTGGTGACGCCGCAGTCCAGCGTGTCGGTCAGCCAGGAAGGCAACCGCATGTTCAAGTTCGAGGGCGGCACCTCGCTGGACGAGATCGTGCGCGCCGTCAACGAAGTCGGCGCCGCCCCGGGCGACCTGATCGCGATCCTGGAAGCCCTGAAGCAGGCCGGCGCCCTGCGTGCGGAGCTCGAGGTGATCTGATGGAAGCCGGGATTCGCGATTCGGGATACGGGATGGCGGGTGTGGACTCCGCGCACGCCGCCGCGTCCTGGCCCATCTCCGACGTCCCTTCGGCACAGGACTTGCCTTACCTCCTGCGCAACCACGCTTTTCCGAATCCCGAATCCTCCATCCCCCATCCCGGCCCCTGACTGCCATGGCCAGCATGCCCATCGGAACGTTGAACCCCGCTCTGCCCTTGGCCGACGCCAGCGGTACGCCGGACAACGCGCGCATCCACGACGTCGCCCGCAAGCTGGAAAGCCAGTTCGCGCAGATGATGATCAAGTGCATGCGCGAGGCCGGCTTCGGCGACTCGCTGTTCCCCGGCGAGAACCAGGTGTTCCGCGACATGTACGACCAGCAGCTGGCCACTGCCATGTCGCAGGGCCGCGGACTGGGCCTGGCGCCGATGATCGCGCGCCAGCTGGGCGCCACCGACAGCGCTACGCCGGCCGTACCCGCCAGCACCGCGCTGTCGGCGTACAAGCGCCTGCTGCCGGGCAACGAGTCCGATTCCATGCTCGACGCCATCGCCGGCCGCGGCATCGGCAGCAGCGCGCGCCACGATGCCGGCATGCCGGCCACCATCACGCTCGACACCATCACCGTGCGGCCCGACGTGGCCTGCGACGAGGTGGAACAGGTCGCCTCGGCCGATCCGTCCAAGTACGCACGCAACACGCCGGAACGCTTCGTCGCCGAGATCTGGGACCACGCCAAGCAGGCGGCGAAGGAGCTGGGTGTGGATCCGCGGGCGCTGGTCGCGCAGGCTGCGCTGGAAACCGGCTGGGGCAAGCGCCAGATCAGGACCGGCGACGGCGGCAGCGCGCACAACCTGTTCGGGATCAAGGCCACCGGCTGGAAGGGCGAACGCGCCCGCACCGCCACCCACGAGTACACCAACGGCGTGAAGCACACCGAGACGGCGGACTTCCGCGCCTACGCCTCGCCCGCCGAAAGCTTCGCCGACTACGTGCGGCTGCTGAAGACCAACCCGCGCTACCAGCAGGCGCTCGCCGCCGGCAAGGACATCGCCGGCTTCGCGCGCGGCCTGCAACGCGCCGGCTACGCCACCGACCCGACCTACGCCAACAAGATCGCCTCCATCGCCAACGGCCCCACGCTGGGCAAGGTGCTGTCGGCGATCGGCACCACCGTGGCCGGACCGGTCGGCAACGCCGTGGGCAACGCCATCGGCAACGCGCTGCGGCGCTGACCTGGGAAACACGCATGTCCAACCTTCTCGCCACCGGCAGCAGCGCCCTGATCGCCTTCCAGCGCGCCCTGTCCACGGTCGGCCACAACGTCGCCAACATCAACACGCCGGGCTACTCGCGCCAGCGCGTGGAGTTCGAATCGCGCGACGGCACCTACTTCGGCTACGGCTACCAGGGCAATGGCGTGCAGATCGTCGATGTGCGCCGGATGGCCGACTCGCTGGCCACCTCGCGCCTGCTCGACAGCGGCGGCGAACTCTCGCGCCTGCAGCAGCTGTCCACGCTGTCCACGCGGCTGGACCAGTTGTTCTCCGAGAAGGCCACCGGCATCAGCGCGCCGTGGTCGAGCTTTTTCGACTCGGTCAATGCGCTGTCGTCGAACGCGGCCGGCTCGGCTGATCGTGAAAGCGTGCTGGCGCAGGCGAATGCGCTGGTCACCCGCTTCCACCAGGTCGACAAGCATCTGGATGGCCTGGACATCGAAGTCAACGCGGGCCTGACCGCCGCCACCGGCGAAGTGAACCGGCTGGCCAAGGAGATCGCCCAGCTCAACGGCCGCATCGGCGGCAACACCAGTCCGTCCGGCGACCTGCTGGACCGTCGCGACCAGCTGATCACCGAACTGGTGGGCTACACCGGCGGCAATGCCGTGGTGCAGGACGGCGGCCTGGTCAACGTCTTCAGCGCCGGCGGCCAGCCGCTGGTGGTGGGCGCCACCGCCAGCACCCTCGTCACCGTGCCCGACCCCTACCGTCCCGAGCGCCTGCAGGTGGCGCTGGAAACCAACGGCCAACGCACCACGCTGGACAAGCGCGCGCTCGGCGGCCAGATCGGCGGACTGATCGAGTTCCGCACCACCGTGCTGGATCCGGCATCGGCCGAACTCGGCCGTGTCGCCACCTCGCTGGCGCAGACGTTCAATGCCGGCCATCGCGCCGGCATGGACCAGTACGGGCAGATGGGCGCGGATTTCTTCAGCCTGCCCGCGCCGCGCATCTCCTCGAACGCCGGCAATACCGGCAACGCCGTGCTGCAGACCTCGGTGGGCAATACCGGTGCGCTGAACGCGCAGAACGTGCTGCTGCGCTTCGATGGCGCCGCCTGGGTGGCGACCCATCCGGACACGGGCGCGAGCATTCCCATGACCGGCACCGGCACCGCGACCGATCCGCTCATCGTCAACGGCATCGAACTGCGGCTGGCAGCGGGCACCACGCCGGGCACCAACGACCGCTTCCTGCTGCAGCCCACTGCCGGCGCGGCCGGCAACCTCGGTGTGGCCATCACCGACCCGGGCCGCATCGCCGCGGCGACGCCGGTCAAGGCCAACACCGACCTGACCAACACCGGCAGCGGCAAGGTCAGCGGGATGAAGGTGACCAATGCCGCGGACCCCAACCTGTTGGCGCCGGTCGACATCGATTTCCTCGACGCCACCCAGTACACGATCAACGGCACCGGCCCGTTCCCCTACACGCCGGGCCAGACCGTGGCCTACAACGGCTGGAGCGTGGTGCTGGATGGCGCGCCGGCGGCCGGCGACAGCTTCCGCGTGGGCCCGACCGGTGCGAATTCCAGCGACAACGGCAACGCGAAGCTGCTGTCGAACCTGGACGATGCGCGCGTGCTCAACGGCGGCACGCTGACCCTCAACGGCGCGATCGGCGGCCTGACCACGCAGGTCGGTTCGGCCGCGCGCCAGGCGGACTACTCCGCGCAGGCCCAGCAGGTCATCCACGACCAGGCGCAGGCCTCGCGCGATGCGATTTCCGGCGTCAACCTGGACGAGGAAGCGGCCGACCTGATGCGCCTGCAGCAGGCCTACCAGGCCGCCTCGCAGATCATCGCCACCGCCGACACCCTGTTCCAATCGCTCCTGGCGGCGACACGTCGATGAACTACCGCATCTCCACCAACATGATGTACCAGCAGTCGATCAACACGATGCTGGCCAAGCAGGCGAAGCTGGCGCACACGCAGCAGCAGCTCGCCAGCGGGCAGCGGCTGGTGACGGCCAAGGACGATCCGGTCGCCGCCGGAACCGCCGTGGGCCTGGATCGCGCGGTCGCCGAACTGGAACGCTTCGGCCAGAACGCCAACGCGGTGCAGAACCGCCTGGGCCTGCAGGAGAACGCACTGACCCGCGTAGGCGATGCGATGGCGCGCATCAACGAACTGGTCATCCAGGCCAACAATGCGGCGATGGGCGACGACAGCCGGCAGGCGATCAGCACCGAGCTGAAGGCGATCCACGCCGGCCTGCTGGACCTGGCCAACAGCACCGACGGCGCCGGCCGCTATCTGTTCGGCGGCACCAGCGACGGCAGCGCACCGTTCGCCCTCAGTGGCGGCAACGTGATCTACAGCGGCGACCAGACCCAGCGGCAGGTGGAAGTGGCGCCGGACATGTTCGTCTCCGACACCCTGCCCGGCAGCGAGGTTTTCCTGCGCCTGCGTACCGGCGATGGCCGCGTCGATGGCCAACCCGCCAGCGGCAACACCGGCACCGGCCTGCTGATGGCGTTCGGCGTCACCGACTCCACCGTGTGGAACGGCGGCACCTACACGCTGTCGTTCGGTGCCAACGACAGCTACCAGGTACTGGATGCGGGCGGCAATCCGGTCGCCGCCGGCACCTACGCCAAGGGCGAGAGCATCGCCTTCGCCGGTGCGCAGATGCGGATCGACGGCCAGCCCGCCAACGGCGACAGCTTTACGCTGGGGCCCGCCGGCAGCCGCGACATCTTCGCCACCGTGCAGGGTCTGATCGACACGCTGGACACCAGCCCCACTACCGACGCGCAGCGCGCCGCCATGCAGAACAGCCTGCAGGGCGCCATGCGCGACATCGGCACCGCGCAGGGCAGGATGATCGACGCACGCGCCAGTGGTGGCGCGCAGCTGTCCGCCATCGAGACCGCCGCGTCGCTGCGCGAGGCCAACAACATCACCCTCAAGGACACCCTCTCCGGCCTGCGCGACCTGGACTGGGCCGAGGCCATCGGCCGCTACCAGATGGAGAACTCCGCCCTGCAGGCCGCGCAGACCGTCTTCATGCAGATGCAGTCGCTCTCGCTGTTCAAGCTGATGGGCTGACGAACCCCTTTTCCTTTCCAGCAGTCCTTGCCCTCACGCCGCGATGACCTCGCGGCGTTTTTTTGGGAATTCTTGTGGGAGCGACGTAAGTCGCGATGAAGCGTTACAGGTAGTTCATCGCGACTTACGTCGCTCCCACACCTGCCACCACACCTACCCCCACAGGCGACGCCGGCCTCACTCTGAACACCACACTGATACGTGGTCCCTGAGCGCGCCGGGTCTTCGGAATGCCGTGCTCGTGCGTGCGCTGCGAGGCGTGGCTCATCGACAGCACGCTGCCCGGCATCAGATCGACCGCCAGCGTCTCGCGCCTGCCCTCGCGGGCGCGGATCAGCATGCGCCGGGGCGCGCCCAGCGACACCAGCGTGATCGGATGCCCTGCGGAGACGGTGTGCAGCTTGTCGCCGTGCATGGCGACGCTGTCATCGCCGTTGCGATAGAGGTTCATGCCGATGCGCGAGTACGGCGCCGGCGCCTTCGCCTGCACGCAGGCCAGCAGCTCCGCGAGTGGCAGATCGTTCGGCAGCGCGTCCACGGCGTAGTTCGCCAGCAGCCGCGGGACATCGACGATGCGGTCGTACATGGGCCGCTGCAGGTGCGTCCACGCCGCGCGCGACTGCAACGTGTCGAACCAGGCACGCGCCGTGACGGGCTGGATAACGTCCGGCCAGTAGCGGATGCCGCCTTCGGCATCGTCCACCAGTTGAATCATGGCGGGGGCGAACAGGTCGTCAGTCAGCGTGGGCAGCGCGTGCATCGCCGGCTCAGTGGAAGTCGCGCGAGCTGGTCTGCAGCTCGCCCAGCAGGTGGCTGAAGTCCTCCAGCCGGCGTGCGATCAGGTGCGCCACGCCGTCCACCTGCTCCCAGCGCCCGCGCACGGCCAGCAGCCGCGCCCCCAGCAAGGCCTTGCGGTCGCGAAGCGCCACGTGCGACCACACCACCACGTTGACCATGCCGTGCTCGTCTTCCAGCGTGATGAAGATCGTCCCTTTCGCCGTCGCCGGCCGTTGCCGCTGGGTGACGATGCCGGCGGCCAGTGCACCGCGTCCATGCGGCAGTGCGCGCAACTGGCGGGAATCGACCACGCGCTGCCGTCGCAGGCGTTCGCGCAGCAACGACAGCGGATGCGCGCCCAGCGTCAGGCCGGTGGCGCGGTAGTCGGAGGTGACGTCTTCGCCGGCCGCTGGCGCGGGCAAGGCGATGGCCTCCTCGTCCGGGCTGCCCGGCAACAACGGGCGTTGCCGTTCGATGCCGGCCACCGCCCAGCGGGCCGCATGACGATGCCCGGCCAGCGAGTGCAATGCGCCTGCTTCGGCCAGGGCATGACGGGCCTTGCCATCCAGGCCTGCCCGCAGGCACAGGTCGCGTACATCGGTGAAGGCGCGTTGCGCGCGCGCGGCCATGATCGCCTCGCCCGCCTGCTGCGACAGCCCGTTCACTTGGCGGAAACCGAGCCGCAGCGCAGCCTGGCCACCGTCGTCGACGCCACGCCGCGCATGTCCGCCCTCCAGCGTGTTGTCCCAGTCGCTGCGGGTCACATCGACCGCAAGCACCTCGATACCGACGCGTCCGCCCTTGCTACGGCGTGCGTCCTGCACGATTTCGCTCGGCGAATAGAAGCCCATCGGCTGCGCATTGAGCAGCGCGCAGGCGAACGCCGCCGGTTCGTGCCGCTTCAGCCAGCAGCTGATGTAGACCAGCTTGGCGAACGAAGCCGCATGACTCTGCGGAAAGCCGTAGGACCCGAAGCCCTTGATCTGCTCGAAGATCTGGTCGATGAACTCGGACGAATAGCCCTTCTTCTCCATCAGTTCCCGGATGCGCAGGCGATGCGGCTCCATGTCGCCGCCGCGCTTCCAGGCCGCCATCGAGCGGCGCAGCCCGTCCGCCTGCGAGGGCGTGTAGCCGGCATGGATCACCAGTTCCATCACCTGTTCCTGGAACAGCGGGATGCCCAGTGTTTTCCCGAGGATCTCTTTCACACCCTCGGAGGGATAGGTCACCGGCTCCTTGCCCTGCCGGCGTCGCAGATAGGGATGCACCATGCCGCCCTGGATCGGGCCGGGGCGCACGATCGCCACCTCCACTACCAGGTCGTAGTATTCCTTCGGCTTCAGCCGCGGCAGCATGCTCATCTGCGCCCGCGACTCGATCTGGAACACGCCCACGGTGTCGGCGGCCTGGATCATCTCGTAGGTGCTTGCATCGTCGCTGGGTAACCGGGCGATATCCACCCTGAATCCGCGGTGCCGCTCGACCAGGTCCACCGCCTTGCGGATACAGGTCAGCATGCCCAGCGCCAGGCAGTCGACCTTGAGCAGTTGCATCGTCTCCAGGTCGTCCTTGTCCCACTGGATGATGGTGCGGTCGTCCATCGATGCGTTTTCCACCGGCACCACGGTCGACAGCGGCGCGTCGCCGATGACGAAGCCGCCCACGTGCTGCGAGAGGTGGCGCGGGTGGTCGCGCAACTGTTCGGTGACCGCCAGCACGCGCTGGATCAACGGGTTTGCGGGATCGAAGCCGGCCTCGCGCAGGCGCTGTTCCATCGGCGCCTCGCCATTGCCCCAGCCGTAGCACTCGGACAGCAGCGCGATCTGGTCCGCCGGCAGGCCGAAGGCCTTGGCCACGTCGCGCACGGCGCTCTTGCCGCGATAGCGGATCACGGTCGCGGCCAGCGCGGCGCGGCGACGCCCGTATTTTCTGTAGACGTACTGCAGCACTTCCTCGCGACGCTCGTGCTCGAAGTCCACGTCGATGTCGGGCGGCTCGTCGCGTTCTTCTGACAGGAAGCGCGCCATCAGCAGGCGGCTTTCGGCCGGGTTGACCACGGTGATGCCCAGCGCGAAGCAGACGGCGGAATTCGCCGACGAGCCGCGCCCCTGGCACAGGATGTTCTGCGACCTGGCGAAGCGGACGATGTCCTCCACCGTCAGGAAGAAGGCCTCGTACTTCAGCTTTTCGATCAGTGCCAGCTCACCCTCGATCTGCGCGGCCACCGGCGGCGGCGTACCTTCCGGCCAGCGTTCGCGCATGCCCTGCTCGGTCAGTGCGCGCAGCCAGGTGGTCGGCGTGTGCCCGGGCGGCACCAGTTCGTCCGGATACCGGTAGCGGATGTCGCGCTTGAGGTCGAAGGTGCAGCGGCGCGCCAGCTGCACCGCTGTATCGAGCAGCTCGCGGGGGTAGATGTTGCCCAGCGCCCGCCGCGTACGCAGGTGTCGTTCTCCGTTGCGGAACAGGTGCGCGCCGCAGTCGGCCAGCGGCGTAACGTGTCGGATCGCGGTCATCGTGTCCTGCAGTGCGCGGCGTCGGCGGACGTCCATGTGCACGTCGCCGGTGGCCACCGGCGTCATGCCAAGGCGTGCGGCCGTGTCCAGCAGGCCCGCAAGCCGCGCGGCATCGTCCTGCTCGCGATGCAGTTCCACCGCCAGGTGCGTGCGCTCGCCGAACACCGACTGCAGCCAGTGGCCCTCTGCGTTATCCGGGCGCTGCGATGGCAGCCACAGGGCGAACAGGCCGCAGACCAGCGGATCGACATCCGACACGATGCGCGCCATGTCCTGCCGCGTCAGCCGGTAGCCCTTCTTGTCGACCGCACGCCGTGCGGTGGTGATCAGTTCGCACAGCCGCGTGTAGCCCGCGGCGGTTTCCACCAGCAGCACGCACTTCAGGCCGCAGGCCAGGGTGAACTCGCTGCCGACGATGAGTTTCACCTCCGTCGCGCGCGATGCCTCCCAGCCGCGCACGATGCCGGCCAGCGAGCACTCGTCGGTGATCGCCAGCGCCTCGTAGCCGAGATCGCGGGCGCGCTGGAACAGTTCCTCCGCGCTGGCGGCACCGCGCAGGAACGAGAAATCCGACAGGCAATGCAGTTCCGCATACGCCGGCCACGCATCCTCGCGCGGCGCGTCGTCATTGGCGGCGCTGGCAAGACGCAGGCGCTGCGCCACTTCCCACGCGCGCGGGGGACGCCCGCCGGGCGTATCGCGGTCGACGCCGTCCACCGCATCGTCCCAGCTCACGCGAACCAGCCGTGCAGCATCCAGCCGCCCTGCTCGCCCGGGGGCGCGAACGCCCACGCGCGCTGCCCTTGCGAGGTTTCCAGAACGTAGTAGTCGCGGCGCGCGTCGTCGCCGTCCCACCAACCGCTTTCCAGACGCTCCGGACCGGAGACGATGCGCGGATGCGGGTCGCGCAGCGGTACCGGCTGCGGCAGCAACCAGGCCGGCCGCGGTGGACGGACCGGCGCCTGTTCGATGCGTCCACCGTCGCCATGCAACCGACGCCAGGCACGTTCCGGACGCGGGTCGCCGGCGGGCGCCACGCGGTGCACGGCCTCGTCGCCCAGGCGAGCGCGCAGCCGTTCGCGCAGCTGAGGCCACGGCAGTTGCTGCTGCGGGCGCGTATCGAACAGGTCGCGCGCCGCCGGGACGAACGGCGGCAGTTCGCGCGCCAGCAACCGCACGCCGACCACCGGGTGTTCGATCTGCACGCGTTCCAGCCGGTTACGGGTCAACTCGAACAGCATCGCCGGTTCGCGTTCGGCCGCCAGCAGACCCACCTCGACATCGGTGTGCCCTGCCTCGTGTTCCAGCCGCAGCACGAAGCGCTGCACGCCGCCGTCGCGGATGGACAGGTAGGTGCACAGATCGCCGATCAGCCGGCGCAGCGGGAACAGCAGCGCCATGTGGTTTTCGACTTCGTAGCCGAGTTCGATGCGCGCATCGAAGTGGTCCGGCGGCGCGTAATACGCCAGCGGATCGTCGGCCGCGCCGTACAAGCGATCAAGGTGCTCCAGCACCGGCAGGCCGAAGCGGCGGCGCAGGCTGTCGCGCGGCAGCCCGTGCAGCGTGCGCAGGTCGCGGATGCCCATGCGGTGCAGGCGCTCGCCGGCATCGTCCGGCAATCGCGCGCGCCGCACCGGCACGCGGTCCAGCAGGTCTGTCATCGCATCCGCATGCATCACTGCCAGTCCGTCGCGCAGGCCGGCGAACACGTGCGCCGCTCGCGGTGTCGGCGCCAGCGCGAGGCGGTGCTGGAACCCCAGCAGCCCCAGTTCCTCGCGCAGACGCGCCTCGATGCGCGGCCACGGCCCCAACAGGCGGAAACTCGCGCGCACCTCCAGCACCAGGCAGCCCGGCCACTGCGCGCTGACCAGCGAGCTGTGCCGGTACGCCCATGCGGCGAGGAAGCGCTGCCAGCGCGCTTCGGCCAGCGGGTCGTGTTCGACCATCGCGAAATCCGGCAGCAGCGCGTGCGCGGCGGTCAGCCGCATGCCGGCGCGCAGGCCCGCCTGCGCGGCCGACGCATTCACCGCCTGCAGGGTGCGCAGTTGTGCGGCGCCGCCGACCAGCGCCAGCGGTGCATCAGGGTCGGGCAGACGGCGGAGGACGGCGTCCAGCGCCAGCTGCGGCAGCAATACACAGGCCCAGAGCATGCGCGCGCCTCAATGCGCGACCAGCGCGAACGACTGCGCGGGCGCCGGCCCGCCGCGGCATTTGCGCACCTGCCAGGCGGTGCCGCCCTGCGCATCGCGCACCGCTTCCAACCGCAACGCGGCCGCCGACGGATTGGCGGCATGGCGCCGGTCGCGCAGTGCGAAACCGAGGCACTCGCCGCTGTCGGCCGCCACCTGCAGGCGACGCAATGCGGGACCGTCGGCGTGCACCGGCCAACCGAGCACGGCGGCGCAGGCGCCGCTGCGCAGGCATTGCTCGAATGCCCACAAGGCATCGCGTGGCGCGGCGTCGACGACTTCCAGCAAGGCCAGGTCCACGCCGGCCGCCTGCCACGTCGGCGCATAGGGGATGTAGGGCGGCGCGATCACCGCCACCGTGCTGCCGGCCTGGGTCAGGCGCGTCAACGTGGGCAGCAGCAGCGCCAGTTCGCCCACGCCGTCGGCCGGCAGCAGCAGTTCGGTCAGGGCACGACGCGGCCAACCACCCTGTGGCAACAGCGCATCGAGCGCGGCATGCCCGGTGGGTTCGCCATCGGCGGCAATGGTGGCGCTGCGTCCGGCATGCCACAGCGTGCGCGCGGCCAGCAGCGTGTCGAGGGCGACGACGGCACCCATGTCAGCCGCGCCGCACCAGGCCGCAGTAGACGCCTTCGATGGCGAAGTCCTGTCCCGGCTGCACGTCGATGGGCGCGTGCGCGGGATTGCGCGGCAGCAGACGGATGCGCCGCCGCTCGCGCTGCAGGCGCTTGATGGTCAGTTCGCCGTCGATGCGCGCCACCACGGTCTGCCCGTCGCGCGCATCCGGCGTACGGTGCACGCCGACCAGATCGCCGTCGACGATGCCGTCGTCGATCATCGAATCGCCCTGCACCTTCAGCAGGTAATCGGGTTGCGGCGAGAACAGCCGGCGATCCAGCCACAGCTGTTCGTCCAGGCCGATGTCGGCGCCGATCGGCTGGCCGGCCGCGACCCGCCCCAGTACCGGCAACGGCAGCAGGTCGGCCATGCCCCCGGGCAGGCGCAGGCCGCGTTTCTGCCCCGGTGCCTGTTCCAGCAGGCCGTCGGCGACCAGCGCCTGCACGTGCTTCTGCGCCGCGTTGCGCGAGGCGAAGCCGAAGGCGGCCGCGATGTCCGCCAGGCTGGGCGCCCGCCCGGCCGCCAGCTCCCGGCGCAGGAAGGCCAGGACGGCGGCACGCTGGGGAGGCAGGTCGACGGGGTTCATGGGTGTACATTTGTACACCTCTTGATCGCACAAGGCGAGACTGGCGGGGACGCCGTGTATCGGTTATCCGCGTAGCCCGGGTAAGGCCGTCGGCCGCACCCGGGGACTTCTGATGCATCACGTCTCCCGGGTGCGCTTCGCTTACCCGGGCTACGTCGCTATCCGGGCTACGCGGATCTCAGGCGGCCTCTTCGGCCCGCTCCACCATGGTCTCGGCCATCTGCCGCCAGCTGGGCAGTTGGTCCAGCACGCCCAGCGACTTCAGGTAGCCCTCGTCCACCGGCTCGTTGCTGGCCAGTGCGCCGGCCACGTGCACCGCGCCGGGCACCCAGAAGCTGCGCAGGCTGGAACGCTGCGGCTGGCGGTGGAAGGCGACCGCTTCGACGATCGGCATCGGCAGGCCCCACAGGCCCAGCAGGTAGGCGCCGGCCTCGGTATGGCCGGGGCGGTCGTCGCCCTCGCTGGCCGGGGTGTCGCGCTCATCGCGCACGCCCGGCAGCAGCAGGCCGATGTCGGCCAGCAGCGCGGCGGTGGCGCCGAGTTCCGAACTGGTGCGCGGCAGGATCTTCGCCGCCAGTCGCGACGCCAGCAGCGCACGCTGCTGCAGCGCGCCGCGATCGATGCTGGAGGCGGTCTTCATCGAGAACACCTCGCTGGCCAGCACCAGGTCGCGCAGCGTGCCCAGGCCCAGGCGCGTTACCGCGGCGCGCAGGTCGGTGATCGAACGTCCGTTGGAGAAGTAGGCCGAATTGCACAGCTGCAGCACCTTGGCGGCGATGGCGGGATCGCCGGCCACCAGCGTGGCGATGTCGTTGGCCGTGCCTTCGTCTTCTTCCAGCGCGCGGGTCAGCGCGAAATACAGGTGCGGCGGCGACGGCAGGTGCTCGACGCGGCCGATCGCGCGGCGCAGTCGCGGGCTGTCCAGCAGGTCGCGCAGTTCTTCCAGGCTGTGGATCGATTCGAGCACCGTTTCCGACGACAGCGGCAGCGGCAGGAAGCGGTGCGCCACGCCGATCAGCTTGATCGGGGCGGACAGGCTGTCGGCACTGCCTTCCAGCAGCGCGATCCGGATGGTCTCCGCGCGCAGGGTACGGATCTGCCCCAGCAGCGTGGCCGGCGGCAGGTCGGGCAACGCCGGTCCCACCATGACCACGTCGACCGGACCGTTGGCCACCGCGAACATCGCCGACTTCCCGTCGGCCACCGTTTCGACGGTCCACTCGTCCCCCATGTCGCCGATGTAATCGGCCAGGTCCTCAGGCAGGCAAGCGGTATCGCCAACGTACAGAATGCGCAAGGCACGTCCCCTTCAAGTGGTGCAAGTTCGATGCATGCCTTCCGCGGGCGGAGGCACGGCTCATGTGGAATCTAGCAAGGGTGTCGGCCGCGGCCACGCATTCTTGAATCGCGATGCGGGGAATGCGCAACGCTTCACACTCCGCTGTCGGTGGATTACCGACAGCATCCGCTCCTCACTCCTCCGCTGGCGCCGACAGGTGCAGCAGCAGGTGCGCCAGCGTCACCACGTCCTGGAAGTTGTGCTGCAGCACGCGCCGCAGCAGCCCTGCATCGCCACCGCGCAGGTACTGCAGCCACGCACCAGGCGCTTCCGACCCCGGCAGATCGTCCTCGCGCACGATGCCCAGCGCGTTGCGCTCGATGGTGGCCAGCCGGCAGTTCTCCCACACGCCCCGGTAACGACGTCGCGTGGGGAACAGCAGGTCCAGGTGTTCGATGCCGGCCAGCGGCATGCCCTGCCGCGCCAGCCGGTAGCGCGCGGCCAGCAGCGGCGCGTCGTAACAGCGGCCGTTGTAGCTGACCAGCCGCGTGTCTTCCGCCAGCCAGCCGGCGAAGGCGCGCAGCATCGCCGGTTCGGCCGACAGATGGGTGATGAGCAACTGGCGCACGCGCAAGCCCCCGGGGACGAAGTCCGAGGCGCCGACCATGAACGCACGCGTGCCGGTGCCGCCGGACAGGCCGGTGGTTTCGGTATCGAAGAACAGCAGGTTGTCCGTGCGGAACGCCTCCATGCGTGCGAACGCACCGTCGACCTGCGGCGGCACAGCGTCGAAGGCCAATGTCTGTTCCAGCAGCAGCAACCCCGGTGCGATCTCGTCGCCCGGCAGCGTGCGATCCCGCGCACGCGCGGTCGCGGGCAGCGCGGTGCGCTCGCGGATGCCCAGCATGCGACGCAATGCAGGCAACGGATCGTGTGCCGGCGGCAAAGGAGCCGACGACGCCGCGGCGCCACCGTGCCCTGCCTGCCTGCGCAGTCGCTGCAGCTTTTCCAGGCTGACGCTCATGCGGCGTCCAGCAGGTGCAGCACACGCGCGGCCAGCGCGCGCGGCGTGGTCTCCGCATCCTCGTCGTTCGCCAGCACCGGGCCCACGCAGGCCGGGCAACCCGCCTTGCAGTCGCATCCCGACACCAGTTGCACCGCACGCTGCACCAGCTCGCGCTGGCGTCGCCACAACGGCTCGCTCAGGCCGATGCCGCCGGGGTAGTTGTCGTAGAGATAGGCCGTGGGAATGAAGCGCTCGCCCGACACCGGTGACAGCACCTGGCTGTCCGTGCCGCGCAGCTGGCCGCGGCCCTGCGTGTCCGGCAGCGCGAACCAGGCACCGTCACCATCGCCCACCGCCTTCTGCAGGTCGCGGCCTTCGGCCATCACCGCGACCGTGGCGGCGATATGCAGCGCGTACGCCGCACCGAGGAAGCCATCCAGTGCGTCCTGCCGCGACTCAAAGGCCGATTCAAGCAACGCCGGCGGCAACTGCCACCACAGGCTGGTGGTGTGCATCTCCTGGTCGGGCAGGTTCACCGGCCCGTAGCCGATGTTCTCGTGGGTGTAGTAGCGGATCTTCTTGTAGCCGGCCACCCGCCGCACCACATGGACCTCGCCGTGGTGGCAGGTGCCCTGCCCGGCAACACAGCCGTCGAAACGCTCCAGCACCTTCAGCTTGGTGTAGTCGATCGCGTCGGTGTAGTAGTCCACGTGCGTGCGGGTGACGTAAGCCTTGCGCCCTTCCCAGTCCAGCCGCTCCACCTGGTACGGGGTGGACTGGATCATGTGGATGGCGCCTTCGTACAACGTCAGCGGCGCGGCGCTGAAATCCACTTCGGCGATGATCACCTGGCGGCCATCGGTGCGGTCGACCACCACGAAGTTGCCGTCCGCCACCGAGCGCAGGCTGACCGCGTTGGCCGGATAGCTGTCGGCGATCCACTCGTAGCGGTCGCCTTCACGATGCACCACGCTGTCCTCGTCGAGCAGTTGCAGGAACGGCGACGGATCGACCGGGCCGAACGGCTCGCCGGCCAGGAACGGCAGCTCGAACGCGGCACAGCGCACGTGGTCGAGCAGGATCATCGGCTGGTCCGGCGCGATGCGCGCGTGTTCCGGCGGACTGTCGGCGAAGAACTCCGGATGCCGCACCACGTACTGGTCCAGCGGCTGCGAACTGGCGACCAGGATGCCCAGCGAGGCCTGTTGCCGCCGCCCTGCCCGGCCGAAGCGCTGCCACGTCGCGGCGATGGAGCCGGGATAGCCGTTCAGCACCACCGCATCCAGGCTGCCGATGTCCACGCCCAGTTCCAGCGCCGAGGTGGAAATGATCCCGTCCACGCGACCGTCGCGCATCGCGCGCTCGGCCTCGCGCCGTTCGGTCGGCAGGTAACCGCCGCGGTAGGCGCGGATGCGCGCCGGCAGGCGCGGATCGCTGTCGAACACGTCCTTCAGGTACTTCGTCAGCACCTCGACCATGGTGCGCGACTGCGCGAACACCAGGGTCTTCAAGCCCGCCTTGATCGCCAACCGTGCGATGCGGTTGCTCTGCGAGCGCGCTGACGCGCGCAGGCCCAGGTCGGGATTGACCACCGGCGGATTCCACAACAGCACGTGCTTCTCGCCGGTCGGCGCGCCGGACTCGGTGATCGCATGCACCGGCAGTTCCAGCAGCGCTTCCGCATGCGCCTGCGGATTGCCGATGGTGGCCGAGCACACGATGAACTGCGGGGTGGCGCCGTAGAACGCGCACACGCGCCTGAGCCGGCGCAGCACGTTGGCCACGTGGCTGCCGAACACGCCGCGGTAGGTGTGCACCTCGTCGATCACCACGTAGCGCAGGTTCTCGAAGAACTGCGCCCACTTGGTGTGGTGCGGCAGGATGGCTTGGTGCAGCATGTCGGGATTGCTGACCACGATGTCGCCATGCAGGCGGATCGCCTGACGCGCATCGCCCGGCGTGTCGCCGTCGAAGGTGAAGGCCTTCAGGCCCAGGTCGCCGGCCCTGCTGAGGTCCAGCAGTTCCGCCACCTGGTCCTGCGCCAGCGCCTTGGTCGGGAACAGGTACAGCGCCTTGCCGCGCCGCGCCAACGCCGAGGCCACCACCGGCAGCGTGTAGCACAGCGACTTGCCCGAGGCGGTCGGCGTGACCACGGCGAGGTGATCGCCGGCCTGCGCGTGTCGCCACGCCTCGGCCTGGTGCGAATACAGCCGCTCGATGCCGCGCTGGCGCAACGCTCCGGCCAGCGCCTGCGGCAGGTCTTCCGGCAGCGGCTCGTACCGCCCTTCCCGTGCGGGAATGACGAACTGCCCGGTCACGCGGTCGCGGTACTTGCCGGCAAGGCGTTCGGCCAGCGCGCTGCCGTCCGCGGTGGTCACGGGCAGCAGGGCGGCTTCATCGGCATGGCGGCGGATCAGGGCGGTCTGGGCGGGCATGGGGCTATCTCGGCAGCGGATCGCCATCTGACGCGCGGCCCGTCTCACCTGCTGAGACTGCGTGCCGGCGGATCGCGCCTGTCGCTCCGCGGCGTCGTGATCGGATAACGAAGGACTTTCTCACCCGACGATAACGCGCGCCGCGTTACCACGTGCCTGTCACATGGAGACCCCACATGGATCGACAGCTCTATCGCGAACAGCTCGACACGCTGCGGCAGGTTCCCCTGCGTACGGCCGCCGCAGACAGCGACGCGTTCGCCGCCTTCACCGCCCACGATTACGGCCGCCGCCGTCGGCTGCACCCGGACGTCGCCTGGGAGGATGCCTGCAGCGCTTATGCATTCGCCGCCGCATCGCATGTGCAGCACGCCGGCCGGCTGGACCTGGATACCGAACTCGCCCTGGAAGACGACTGGGAACGCCTGCGCGGCGACGCGGGCCCGGCGTGGCCGGTGACCCGCACGCTGCTGCGCGAAGCCTGGCGCTGGCTCGACGAACACGGCCCCCTGCCCGCCCGCATGCATTGACGCAACGGCGGCGCAGGCAAACACGACGAACGGTTGGCCGCTGCCCGGACATGCGCCCGTCTACCTGAAGGCAGGGGCGACAACAACGACAAGCACCGGCACGGCAAGGGGCCACGCATCTTCTTTGGCGAGGATCGGGGGCACGTTGCCACCAGGGGTCCCGCACGTTCCGCCACGGTCGCGGCAACGGCAACAGGCGGCTGTCATCTGCTGGCAGGCCGCGTGTCATCCCGCGGGTTGACCCTGGGCCAGGTCTTGCGCCATGGAGGGAACCCATGCCCTGCCCGCCCGATCCGTTCGCCCACGCCTGGCAAGACGACGCCATGCCGTGCGCGGTCATCGACATCCGTTCGGAACTGCGCTTTTGGGCGGAGACCTACGCCCGCCAGCCCTTCCATCGTTCCGGCACGCCGTTCCGCCATTACGTGCCCACGCTGAAGTTCGCCTACGACACCTACCTCCTCTCGCGGCGACGCTCGCTACAGGAACTGCTGCCCACGCTGCCGTCGCGCTACGAGGCCGCGGCGCTGAATGGGGTGCGGCTCGACTGGCCCGTTGCCTCGAAGGTCATCGCCCGTGTGTGGGAGCGGCTGAACGCGCCGCTGGAAGACGATCCGCCGCTGTTCGCGCCTACCGTGATGGACGAACGCGTGCTGCTGGAGCGCGCGATGCAGCACCGGTGAGCGGCGGTCTTCACGCGTTGCTTGCAAAGGTGAACCAGAAAACCCCTATACGGTTAAACACGAGTTAAAACGGCTTTTATTTCACTTAAGCCTCACTGCGCCAACCAAAAAATCAACCTGTCACCACCACATCGACACAGGGGATTCACCATGGCCAGCCTGCACACGCGCAACAGCGACGCCACCGCGCAGATCGTCGACATCGACGCCGAACTCGCCTACTGGAAGACCCGTCTCAATGAGGACACGTTCCAGGTGGTCGGGGCCACGGTGGGCGATCTGGAGCGGTGCCTGAAGATCGGTTACGACGCCTACCTGCTGCACCACCGGCAGGAGTTCGACGAGATCGCGCCGTCGCTGCGCGACCGCCTGCAGCGGCACTGCCCGGACACGCCGATCGGCTGGTACCGCGCGCAGCCCATCATGCGCGCGGTGTGGCAGCGCCTGAAGCCGGCCACCCCCGCCGGCCACGTCTGATCGATCGGCGGCGCGCCGGCGCCCCTTGGGACGTCAGGCGCGCAGGCCCAGGGCCTGTTCGATCGCACCGAACAGCGACTGCACCTGCACCGGTTTCGCCAAGGTCAATGTACATTCGCGGTCGTCGCTGGGCACGCCCGGTTCCCTGAGGCGGATCACCGGCCCGTCGAACCCGGCCTCCTGCAGCACCGCCAGCACGTCGGCCGCAGACAGCAGCAGGATGTCGTCGTCCATGATCGCGAGCGCCGGCAGGCCGTCGCGGGCGATCTGCTGCAGCGCGTTGGCGCCGTCCGGCGCCATCATCGGGTCGTAACCCTGTGCCGCCAGCGCGTTGCCCAGCAGCGATAGGCGGGTGGCGTCGCCGTCCACCAGCAGGATCCGGCGTCCTTCGCCATCCACGAATGCCGCGTCCTCGCTGCCTGCCCATTCATCGGCGGGCGCCGGCAGATGCAGTTCGAAGGACGTGCCCTGCCCCAGCGTGCTGCTCACCTCGATGCGTCCGCGCGCCGCTTCGACGATGCGCTTGCAGGACATCAGGCCCAGGCCCGTGCCGCTGGGCTTGGTGGTGAAGAACGGCGTGAACAACTGCTGCCGGGTCGCTTCGTCCATGCCACTGCCCTCGTCGGACACGCGCAGCACCACGTAGTGCTGCCCGTCCGGCGCGACCGTCGGGGTCGCCGACAGGGTGAGCCGGCCGCCGCGTTCGGCCATCGCCTGGATGCCGTTGAGGCACAGATTGATCAGGCACTGCTGGAATTCGGTGTAATTGCCTTCGATCAGCAGGTCGTCCGGCGGCTGTTCGACCATCAGCTGGACCTGCCGCGACAGGCTGCCCTGCAGCAGCAGCTGCACGGCGCTGAACAGGGCCGCCACACTGATCGTCTCGCTGGCCTTGCGCGAACCGCGCACGAACGACAGCATCGAGTCGGCCATCTCATGGCCGCGCTTGCCGCTTTCGGAAATCACCGCACCCAGGCGCAGGATCTTCGGGTCGTCGCTGTAGGTGGACAGCAGGTCGGGCACGATCAGCAGCGGCTGCAGGATGTTGCGCAGGTCGTGGCTCAGGCCCGCCGCCAGCATCGCCAGGCAGTCCATGCGCTGCGAGCGCATCAGTTCGCGCTCGGCATGCTCGCGCTCGCGTTCGGTGCGGGCTTCGCGGATCGCGCGCGCCACCGCCGCCGGCAGGCGCGCGGGCGAATGCTTCAGCACGTAGTCGCTGGCACCCTTCTGCAGCGCCTTGACCGCCGCGTCCTCGCCGATCGTGCCGGAGAAGAACACGAACGGCAGCCGCGCATCATGTGCGCGCAGGATCTCCAGCGCCTGGTAGCCCGAGAACCCCGGCAGTTCCATGTCCGACAGCACCAGGTCGAACGGCGCGCCCGCCAGGGCGGCGCGCATGTCGTCGGCGCCGTCCACGCGCAGGAACTCGGCATCCAGCCCGGCCTCCAGCAATTGCTCGACCAGGAGTTCGGCGTCGAGCTCGGAATCTTCGACGAGGAGGAGGCGGACGCGCCCCAGGGGTGATCCGGATTGCGGCACGGCTCAGTCCAGGCTGGGAGTTTCGTTGATGACGGCCCAGAAGGTGCCGAGCGTTTTCACTGCCTGGAAGAACTGGTCGATGTCCACGGGCTTGACCACGTAGGCGTTCACGCCGAGATCCCAGCTGCGCGCCAGGTCGCTCTCCTCGCGCGAGGACGACAGGATGACCACCGGCAGGTGCCGCAGCTTCTCGTCGCTGCGGATCTGCTTGAGCACTTCCAGGCCGTCCATGCGCGGCATCTTGATGTCCAGCAGCAGCACCGATGGCATGCCCTCCTCACGGCCGGCGTGCGCGCCACGGCGCAGCAGGTAGTCCATCGCTTCCACGCCATCCTCGACATGCACGATGGGGTTGGCGAGGTTCGCTTCGCGCAGCGCGTCGATCGCCATTTCGGCGTCGGCCAGGCTGTCTTCTGCCAGCAGGATGGTGCGGATGTCGCTCATGCGTCTTTCTCTCGGGAAGGCGGAGCGTCGAGCGCTGCCGGAAGGGTGAAGAAGAAGGTGGCGCCCTGGTCGGGGGCCGATTCGGCCCAGATGCGGCCGCCATGCCGGCCCAGCACGCGGCGCACGCTGGCCAGGCCGATGCCGGTGCCGGCGAACTCGCTGGCCTTGTGCAGCCGCTGGAACACGCCGAACAGCTTGTCCGCATACGCCATGTCGAAGCCGGCGCCGTTGTCGCGCACGGTGAACAGGTGGCTGCCGTCGTCCTGCGTGCGGTGTTCGACCTCGATGAGCGCGCGGTCGCGCTGGCTGCTGTACTTCAGCGCGTTGCCCAGCAGGTTGCTCCACACCTGGCGCATCATGTTCTCGTCGGCCAGCACGATGGGCATCGGCGCGATACGCCACTCCACGCGCCCGGCGCGGCCCTCGTTGGCCTCGTTCGCATCCAGCATGGCGCGCGCCTCGGCGACCAGCGACTGCATGTCGACCGCCTGCAGGCGCAAAGCGCTGCGGCCCAGTCGCGAGTAGACCAGCAGGTCGTCGATCAGCTGCGACATGCGGCGGGCGGAGCTGCCGATCACGTCCAGATAATGGCGGCTCTTGTCGTCGATGCCCTCGCCCAGATGGCGTCCCAGCTTGTCGGAGAAGCCGGCCACGTGGCGCAGCGGCGCGCGCAGGTCGTGCGAGACCGAATAACTGAAGGCCTCCAGCTCGCGGTTCACTTCCGACACCTGTTCGACCTTGCCTTCCAGCTGGCGGTTCAGCGCGGCGATCTCCTGCTGCGCGGTCTTCTGCAGCGAGATGTCGCTGACCGTCATCAGCACCGCGTGGTCGTCGCTGTCCGGCAGCGGCATGCGCCGTGCGTTCAGCAGGACGGTCCGACGCAGGCCATCGGCGGTCTCCTGCTGCAACTCGTAATCCCACAATTCGCGGCCACGCGAAAGCACGTCGTCGAGACGCTGCCGCATCACCTTGTCCTGCCAGGCGGTGCCCAGCTCGTCCAGGCTGGCGGCCTGGCCGCCTCGCGGAATGCCATACAGCTCGGCGAACGCGGCGTTGTGCATCTGGATGTGCTGCGCGCCATCCAGCAGCGCGATAGGCTCGCGCACCGTGTCCAGCACCACCGCCGCGCGCTGGCTGGCCTGTGCGGTCTGTTTCTCGGCAGCCAGCCGGCGTCCTACCTGCCGCCCGAGCGCCATCAACACCAGCGAGAGCAGCAGCAGTTGCGCCCCCAGCGCAGCCATGCGGATCAGCTCCATCCGCCGGCGCTGCTCGGTGGCGTCGTGGCTGCGTTCCTTCAGCAACGCGCGCTCGTCTTCGAGGATCTCGTTCAGCAGCCCCCGGATCGGGAAGCGCGTGGCGAGCGGCGCCACCACCGTCCCTTTGTAGGTCTCCGGTGCGACCAGCAACTGGTCAACCACCTCGATCCTGGCGTTCACCAGTTCCCGCAGGCGTCCGACGCGCACCAGCTGCTTGGGGTTGTCCACGGTCAGCCGGGCAAGCGCATCGAAACGCTCTGGCAGCGACGCACGGCCCGACACCAGCCGCTCACGTGCCAGCGGATGGTCCGCGCCCAGCGCGATCAGCATGGCCGAGCTTTCCATCTCGCGGACGTCCAGCGCCAGCCCGAGCACGGCGGCTTCCACCTCGTGGGTGTGGACGACGACGTCGGCGGCTTCCTGGTTTGCGCGCGACAGCCCCTGCAGCAGGATGACCGGCACCACCACGATCAGCACGATCACCAGCCCCAGCAGGGGCAGGCGTGATTTTTCCCACAGCGTGCGGGTGCGTTCTTCGTTCATGTTCCCCTGAGCGTCGGTAGGACGCGACAGGGACCGACATGCCTGCGCGAACGTTCCAAGGATGCTAGCGCAGGGTGGTCACATTTGGAATCGAAATGGAGTTCAGGGAATGCCTGCCACATGAACGCGATCGCGGCCCTCGCGCTTGGCCTCGTAAAGCGCCTGATCGGCCCGCCGCATCTGGTCGCGAAGCGACTCCCCCGGCAGGTGCCCGGCGATGCCAGCGGACAGCGTGGCCACCACCGCGCCCTGTGCCTTGCGGAACTCGCGGCGCAGACGTTCAGCGAACGCCTGCGCCGCCACCGCATCGTCGCCGTCCAGCAGCACCGCGAATTCCTCGCCGCCGATCCGCGCCGCGCAGCCGTTGGCACCGGTACGCGCGCGCATGAGGTCGCCCAGGCGCCGTAACACGGTATCGCCGCCGTCGTGGCCGTGCTCGTCGTTGATGCGCTTGAAGTAGTCGATGTCCAGCACCACCACCGCCACTGGGCGACCCGCGGCCAGTGCCTGCGCATGCAGGGCGATGGCGCGCTCCGTCCATCCATTCCGGTTCAGCAGGCCGGTCAGCTCATCGGTATGCGCCTGCCGCACCAGCCGCCGCCGCATCTGCCAGGCGGACACGGCAAAGTCGGTCCGGTACCCCGCCAGCACCAGGCCGAAGCCGATGGTCATCAGCGTGTACAGCCAGTACAGCGCGCTGCCGGTTCCCGGTGCGCCATACAGGACGATGCGCAACTGCGCCATCACCACGATCAGCAACGCCAGCGCCAGCAGCGACATCGGCCGCACCGTCAGCGCCATCAAGGCCAGCGGCAACAACTGGAACAGGCCGGTGCGCAGCGCCAGCTGCCCGGTCGCGCCAGGCAACGGCATGCTCATGAAGATGCCGGTCAGCAGCGTGCCGGCCAGGATCAGCATCAGCCGGTGCTGCCACTGCGGCAGGCGCGCGACGCCGGCCGCGCAGGCCGCCACGCCGAACGCCGCCAGCAACTGCGCCCACACCGGATACCCGATCGACGGGGTCACGTGCGACAGATCGAACACTGCGATGATCGCCAGCAGCACCGCCCCGCACAGCAGGACGCCACTGATGATCGGACGCGTAGCCCGCAACTGGGCTTGAGCCAGGTCTTCGCGTTCCGCTGCGGTGAGCGAACGGGTCGAGCGGCGCGACAGCAGCGCGCGCAGGCTGTGGATCATGCCCGGGACGGCGATCGGTGCGTGGAGAGGATGGGTGCGCATGCGCGGTTCCTGGGCGGGAAGCGTCCCGCGCTGCAACCCGCGTGCCACGTCGTCCGCGGCGGCGGAACCCTGCCGGCGTCGGCGGCGCCTCAGCCGCCCCATGCCACCGGCATGCCGTCATCTGCGCACGACCGACGCGCCACGTCGGCAGTGGCCCGTCGACGGTCGCGCGCCGCCCGCCTCATCCGCCGAACGCAGCCTGCATGCGTGCTTCGTCGGGCTGTTCGATCACGCCCTTCTCCGTGACGATGGCATCGATCAACGCCGCCGGCGTCACGTCGAACACCGGATTCCACGCCGCCACGCCCTCGGCCACGATGCGGGTGCCGCCGATGCCGAGCAGCTCGGCCGGGTCGCGTTCCTCGATGTGGATCGCCTCGCCGTTCGGCGTGGCCATGTCGACCGTGGACGACGGCGCCACCACCATGAACTTCGCACCGTGGTGGCGCGCGGCGATGGCCAGCTGGTAGGTGCCGATCTTGTTGGCGGTGTCGCCGTTGGCGCAGATGCGGTCCGCACCCACGACGACCCATTGGACGGCGCCGGTCTTCATCAGGTGCGAGGCAGCGGAGTCGGCGATCAGGGTCGCGGGGATGCCATCCTGCTGCAGCTCCCACGCGGTCAGCCGCGCGCCCTGCTGCCAGGGACGCGTCTCGCCCGCATACACCTTGCCGATGCGGCCCTGCGCCACGCCGGCACGGATCACGCCCAGCGCGGTGCCGAAGCCGGCCGTGGCCAGCGAACCGGTATTGCAGTGGGTCAGCACACCGCTGCCCTGCCCGATCAGCGCGGCCCCCAGTTCGCCCATGTGGCGGTTGGCGGCCAGGTCTTCCTCGGCGATCGCCAGCGCTTCCAGTTCCAGCACGCCACGCCAGTCGCTGCCGGCGGTGCGCAGAGCGGCGCGCATGCGCGCCAGTGCCCAGGCCAGGTTCACCGCCGTCGGTCGCGCGTCGTTGAGGCGCTGCAGGGCGGGCTCCAGCTTCTCCAGCGCCTCGGTCGGGGTCGCCGCCAGCACCTCGCGCGAGGCCAGCACCACGCCCCATGCAGCCGCGATGCCGATGGCCGGCGCGCCGCGCACGGCCAGGTCGTGGATGGCGGCGGCCACTTCGTCGCTGGTGGTGCATGCCAGGTACTCCACCACGAACGGCAGCTTGCGCTGGTCCAGCAGTTCCAGCGCGGTGCCGGTCCAGCGGATGGGACGGATGCGGTCGTAGCGGGCGTAATCGATGGCGTCGTTCATGCCGCCATTGTAACGGCCCGCCGTGAGCGGGCCGTTGCGCCGGTGGAACTCACCAGCTGCGGAATTCCGCCCGGCAGCCGCTGGTCACCCACACGCCCCGGTTGTCGCGGCCCCAGGTGCGGCCTTCGATGCAGGCACTGCTCGACAGCTGGCGCACCAGCTCTACGCGCCGGCCGTCGACAGCACAGGTGCGCGTACGGCCGTTGTCGGACTCGCAGCGGAAGGTGCGACCGTAGTCGCCGTTGTTGCCCCAGCCGCCGCCATTGCCATTGCCCCAGCCGTTGCCACGCCCGCGCACCTCGAACTCGGCACGGCAGCCCTGCGTTACCCACAATCCATTGCGATCCTGGCCCCACGTCTGCCCTTCCACGCAACGCGCACTGGACAGCTGGCGCACCAGGCGCACGTCGGCGCGCGGGGGAACCGCACACGTGCGCGTGCGGCCATTGTCCGACTCACAGCGGATGCGCTCGCCGGTGCCGGACCAGCCGCCCCCATTGCCCCAGCCGCCACCGCGCCCGGCGGTGAACTCGGCGCGGCAGCCGCGATCCACCCACACACCGTTGCGGCCCTGGCCCCAGTTGCGGCCTTCCTCGCAGCGCGTGCTCGACAACTGGCGGGTCAGCTGCACGCCGCCGCGGGTGTCCATCGGGCATTCGCGATAGCGGTTGCTTGGCGACTCGCAGCGGACGGTCTGTCCTCCGCCCTGATAGCGGTCGCCGTACTGCGGCGCGGCCTGCGCCGACGCCATGCCGAGCAGTGCGGCCGTTCCAAACATCAGCGAAGCGATCAGTCGGCGTTCCATGGCGTGTGTCCTCGTGGGTGTTGGATCGCAATCTACGCAGGAAAAATGAATGCGGCCTCACGTAACCGTTTGCAGCCACGCCGCGCGTGCGAGGTGTTTGGCTGGCTTTCAGGCGCGGGCGAAATCGAAGGCCAGCACATCGGCGATGCGTGGGGTGTCGCGCATCGCCATCATCAGGCGGTCCATGCCCAAGGCCACGCCCGCGCACGACGGCATGCCCTGCCCCAGCGCGGCCAACAGCGCCTCGTCCATGGGGGGCACGATGGCGCCACGTGCCTGCCGCACCGCCACGTCTCGCCCGAACCGCTGGCGTTGCTCCGGCGCATCGGTCAGCTCGTGGTACCCGTTGGCCAGTTCCAGCGCGCCCAGGTACAACTCGAAGCGCTCGGCCACCGGCACGCCATCGCGTTCGACCAGCTGCGCCAAGGCCGCCTGGCTGGCCGGGTAGTCGTGCACCACGGTGATGTGGCCCGCAGCGAAGTCCGGTTGCAGGCGGTGCGTCATCAGCAGATCCAGCCAGTCATCGCGGGTCAGCCCGTCGCCATCGATGGCGATACCGGCGGCGGCGTTGCGTACGGTGTCTAGGTCGGCCGTCATCGGGTCGATCCCGAGCCGCTGGACATACAACGCACGGAAGCTGGTACGCGATACGGTCGCCTCACCGCCGGTCATCGCCAGCGCCGCCTGCACCAGCGCCACGGTCTCGTCGATCAGCGGATCCAGCGTCCAGCCCACGCGGTACCACTCCAGCATCGTGAACTCGGGGTTGTGCCGTCCGCCGGCTTCGCCATCGCGGAATACGCGGCCCAGTTCGTAGCAGTCGCCGACGCCCGCCGCGAGCAACCGCTTGAGCGGAAACTCCGGCGAGGTGCGCAGCCAGCGCGTTCGCGGCGCGCCATCGGTGCGGCCGGAAAACTCCAGCGAGAACGACGCGATGTTGGGATCGGTATTGCCGGCGCGCGACATCATCGGCGTCTCGACTTCCAGCACGTGACGTGCGTGAAAGAACTCGCGGACCAGGCGGTTGAGGGAGGCGCGCAAGCGCAGCGCATCGAGGGAGGCGGTGGGTTGCCAGCTCATCACGAAATAACCGGTGTGGGAGCGACGTAAGTCGCGATGGTCGGCACCAGCGCCCTATCAGCCGCCCGCGCATTCCAACAGAAGCGATCGCGACTCACGTCGCTCCCACACCCATACTTCCTGCACGTCATGCATGCTGCTCCAGGAACGCCAGCAGCTGCGCTTCGTCCCACACTTCGACGCCCAACTCCTGCGCCTTGGCCAGCTTGGAACCGGCGGCTTCGCCGGCGATGACAAGATGCGTCTTCTTCGACACGCTGCCGGCGATCTTGGCGCCCAGCGCTTCCAGCTTCTCGCCGGCTTCGTCGCGACTCATCGCGGCCAGGGCGCCGGTGAGCACGACGGTCTTGCCGTCGAGTGGGCCGGCGGAGGCCGCCACGTCTTCCGGCGTGATCGCCCGCAGTTCGTCGAGCGCGGCGCCGCTGCGCGACAGCAGCGTCGCATTGGTCGCGTCTTCCAGCCACGCGGCGAAGGCGTTGGCCGACTCGCTGGGCAAGCCGGCGGTGACGAAGTTGTGCACCGGGGCATCCAGCAGCGCCTGCACGGAAGGGAACGCCGACGCCAGCTGCTCGGCACGCACGCGGGTGACCTTCGGAATTTCCAAGTCGACCAGCAGTGTGGCCAGGTCCAGACCCGGGCGCAGCTTGCCCGATGGCGGATGCGTGTCGCCGATCACCACGCCGCGCGCCAGCAGATCGTCGATGGCCTGCTGGTTGCCGAGCTGGCCGAAGAAATGGCCCAGCGAACGCGCGACTTCGCCACCAATGTCCGGCACGCGCTTGAATAGCGGCCACGGCAGGCGGCGGATCAATTGCAGGTCGCCGAACCACTGCGCCAGCGCTTTGGCCGTGCTTTCGCCCACGTGCTGGATGCCCAGTGCGAACAGGAAGCGCTCCAGCGTGGTGCGGCGACTGCGGTCGATGGCCTCGACCAGGTTCTCCGCCCACTTGGTCGCCACCTTGCCGGCCTTCACGGTCTCCGGCGTGGTCCCGTCGCGCGCGTCGACCTGCCGCTTCATCTCCAGCAGGTCATCCAGCGTCAGCCTGTAGAGATCGGCGATCGACGTCAGGTAACCCAGGTCCGACAAGTCCTCGATGTAGCGGTCGCCCAGGCCTTCGATGTCCATCGCGCGGCGCGAGGCGAAGTGGCGCAGCGATTCCTTGCGCTGCGCCGGGCAGCTCAGTTCGCCCGAGCAGCGCCAGACCGCCTCGCCTTCCTCGCGCACGATCTCAGCGCCGCATACCGGGCAGTGCGTCGGCATCTGCCACGGCACGGTGCCGTCGGGACGGCGCTCCAGGATCACGCCGGCCACTTCCGGGATGACGTCGCCAGCGCGGCGCACGATGACGTGGTCGCCCACGCGCACATCCAGCCGGGCGATCTGGTCGGCGTTGTGCAGGGTGGCGTTGGTGACGATCACGCCCGCCACGTGCACCGGCGTCAGCCGCGCGACCGGGGTGGCGGCGCCGGTACGGCCGATCTGGATCTCGATGGCCTCGACGGTGGTGGCCTGTTCCTGCGCCGGGAACTTGTGCGCGATCGCCCAGCGCGGCGCGCGCGAGACGAAGCCCATCTCGCGCTGCCCTTCGCCGTCGTCCAGCTTGTAGACCACGCCGTCGATGTCGAACGGCAGCCCGTCGCGCGCCTCGCCGATGCGGCGGTAGTAGGCCAGCAGGCCATCGGCGCCCTCCACCACATCGCTGAGACTGCTGACCGGGAAACCCCAGGCACGCAACTGCGTCAGCGTGGCCGAATGCGAGTCGGGCAATTCACCGCCCTCGATCAGGCCCGTGCCGTAGGCGAAGAACGCCAGCGGCCGTTGCGCGGTAATGCGCGGATCGAGCTGCCGCAGCGAACCGGCGGCGCCGTTGCGCGGGTTGGCCAGCACTTTGCCGCCATGCAGGCGGGCCTGCTCGTTGTACTTCTCGAAATCGGCGCGCGGCATATAGACCTCGCCGCGCACTTCCAGCACCGCCGGCCAGTCCTTGCCGCGAAGTTTCAACGGGATGGCTTTGACGGTCCTGAGATTGAGGGTGACGTCCTCGCCGGTGGCGCCGTCGCCGCGGGTGGCGCCCTGCACGAAGGCGCCGTCCTCGTAGCGCAGGCTGATCGCCAGGCCGTCGAGCTTGGGCTCGGCGGAGAACCGGAGCGCCGGCCGCTTCAGCTTGTCGGCGATACGGCGGACGAAGTCGTGCACTTCCTCGTCGCTGAAGGCGTTGCCCAGCGACAGCATGGGAATGGCGTGGCGCACCTCGGCGAACTTGCCGGCCGGCGCGTTGCCGACGCGCTGGGTGGGCGAATCGGCGGTGACCAGCTCGGGATGCGCGGCTTCCAGTTCATCCAGTTCGCGCAGCAGGCGGTCGTACTCGGCGTCCGGAATGCTGGGCTCGTCGAGCACGTGGTAGCGGTAGTTGGCGTCCTCCAACTGGCGGCGGAGGTCGGCGATGCGGGCGGCGGGGGTCGGCGTCATGGGGGAATTCTAAGGCCGGTCGCGGGAAAGGCAGGTGGACGCCCGACGGTGTCGGGGGCCAGCCCTGCCCGCGGTCCGATGGCGGATGGGGCTCGGAATGCCAATGATCGGGCGCGGAGTGTGATGTCCCGGGTCCGGAAAGCCATCGATGGGTCTCGGTGTGCCATCGATGGCTGTTCGAGCGCGATGGCATGGTATTCCGGAGGCCATCGATGGCATCCCGTGAGCGATCGATGGCTTCTGGAATGCCATCGATGGGATCCGGAAAGCGATCGATGGGTCCTTGAAAGCCGTCGATGGCTTCGGAAATCCCATCGATGGCACTCAGGTGCTCGACGCTTGGGATTCCGAGCGTTGCTCACGGGGCCAGGAGAGCCATCGATGGCATGCCTGTGCTCGAGCCTTGGGAATCAGAGCACGGAACGCCAGGCTTGGGGGGCCATCGAGGGAGCCCGGAGCCCCGTCTGAGGACGGCAACGTGAGTGGCATGGCGCGTGAAACGTCCCATGCCGATGGCTCAAGCGTGGAACAGGTACAGCACGTCCTCGTCCAGATCACGCAGGTCCTCGAGCAGCGCAGCGCTTACTTTCACTCTACGGCGGTCCCGCAGGGGCACGTCTTCGTGCAGCGGACCTGCGTAGTGGTGGAGCAGCAGTCCGAATTCGTCCACGTGGCCGGAGGCCACGACCGCGCTCACGAAACCGGCCCAGCGCGCGAGCGCTTCTCCGTCACGGGCCTGGAATGTCGTCTCAGCACTGTCGCGCTTCTGCGCAATTGCGCGCGCCACCTTGGCGGCACTCCATCCCTTGCGGGCAAGCTTGCGGGCGTCCTCGTCCACATCGGATTTGCGCGAGCGCGCCCTCCCCAGTGGCGCATCGCAGTCGCAGTGACCCAGCGTGGTCAGGAAGTACGCCTCACCCGCCCCGAGCTGTCCCTCCACCGATGGATTGTGCAAGCGCTGGAACTGCCGCCCATAACCCCGCGCGAGCGCATCCAGCGCCGGAAGCGGCGCATTGGCAGGCAGGACGGCGGTGACGAATCGGCACATGTGCGTAGTCTAGCGGCGCGTGCTCACGGCATGCCTGCCCCGACCGTCATCCGCACCGGGATGCCGGCCGGATCAAACCCGTCCAGGCAGTACACGTTAATGCCGTAGTAGTCCGGCGTGACCCGCTTGCGGTGGAACGGGTAGATGCCGCAGATCGTGCAGAAGTGGTGGTGCGCGGTGTGCGTATGGAACTGGTAGTCGGCCAACGCGTCCATGCCGGCCAGCAGACGGAAGGCGCTTTCGTGCACCTTCACCATCAGCGCGTTCTTCTTGCGGCAGATCGAGCAGTCGCACTGCGTCAGCTCGGGGAAATCGGTGTCGATCTCGAAGCGGATGGCGCCGCAGTGGCAACTGCCGGTGTAAGTCTGCAGGGAACGACTCATGCGTCATCCATCGGAGGGTGGTGAGAACGGGACGCTGACATGCTATCGCGTGACGACCTCGCGCCAGATCAGCAGGATTCCGGCCGCACGCGCGGCCCGTTCCTGCGTACCCGGCAATCCCATCGATGCCTCTGCGATACCGACAAGATGGGCGACCAGTGTGTCCGCATCTGCTCCGCGCCACAGCAAGCCACAGACGTCATCCACGTAGCCGTCGTATTCGTCGCGCGCTTCGGGTACTCCTGCTACGCCGATGGGATCCCACAGGTAATGCAGCACTTCGCTGACGGCGCGATGGAGCGCGGCGGCTTCCATTCTCAAGGTCGAGGTCATGGCGGGATCTGGTGAAAGGGAGCGCCAGCGTAACCGCAGATCAGGCGGCAGGCAGGAAGCGCGTCACCTTCTGCTCGAGCAGGCGTACCAGCGCGGGGTCCATGTACTCGTAGTCGTCGGGGATATCCAGACAGATCACCCGCTTGCCGTCGAGATGGCGCCCGAACTTCGCCGACAAGCGATTGCGGTGGACCTTCTCCATCACGAACACGATATCCGCCCACGCCAGCAACTCCGGCGAGACCGGGACCTCGGCGTCGTTGCCCAGGCCGGCGGACGCGGTCTCGATCCCCGGCCAGTCGGCGAATACCTGCTCCGCCGTCGGGCTGCGCAGGCGATTCTGGGTGCAGATGAAAAGGACGTTGCGGGGCATGACGGGAGTGTGCGGGATCGTGTGGCGGTGGGCCAAGGCCCACCCTACGCACGACCCGAACCACGTAGGGCGGGCCTTGGCCCGCCGCCCGGCTTCACCGCAGGATCTTCTCCATCGCCTTCCCTTTCGCCAGTTCGTCGACCAGCTTGTCGAGGTGGCGGATCTTCTGCATCAACGGGTCGTCGACGTCTTCCACGCGCACACCGCAGACCACGCCTTTGATCAACGACACGTTGGGGTTGAGCGCGGGGGCGTGGGCGAAGAAAGTCTCGAAATCGACCTTGTCGCGGATCTGGCGCTCAAGCCCGGCGGCGTCGTAACCGGTCAGCCAGACGATGACCTGGTCGACCTCCGCCTGCGCGCGTCCCTTGCGCTCGGCCTTCTGCACGTACAGCGGGTACACGCTGGCGAAGGAGGTGGTGAAGATGCGGTGGCCAGACATCGTCATTCCTTCAGACGCACGAAACGAAGCGATGAATCGCAATCGTAGGATGGGTTGAGCCGCAGGCGATACCCATCACCCGTGGCATGAATGACTCATGATGGGTATCGCCTGCGGCTCAACCCATCCTACTCACTGACAAGAGTAGTAATTTGCCAGCATCGTCGTGTCGCCCCCAAAGGGACCAAAACCTACGGAACGACTGGTGGAGTGGACCAGCACAATGGCATTTCCACCCGAATCAATCGCATTAACCTGATGGTGAGCGATACATCTTTCTGCAGACCTACTCGTCTCGCACATCTTCTGCGTGATGTACCGACAACCATCCGCTTGTCTTTCCGTTAGAACCGGAACATTTGTGTAAAGAAGATAAGGGCGGCCCGCGCTTACTGACTCGGCCAGTATCTTCTTCGCATCTTTCGCGTGCCGAGCCAAACCACCTACGCCCGAGTTGACGGCCTGATCTATCAGAGGCATGTAAGAAATATCACCAGAACTCGCCAGCGCTTTCACATGCCAAGCCAGCTCATCGACACGAGGCGACTTCTTATCGATACCTTCCATCCCGCCTTCGACCAGCAGTGAGATCTGGGCATAAACCGCTTCATCGCGGATACCTGCACCGAAAACCTCTTTAGAGGCTCGTGCTCTATCCGCTACCGATTCTGACTTCAGCAACTCAATCAGCGCGCCTACGTCTTTGCCAGCTTGTGCGTGGACAGAAGATACCGCGCCCAAGAGAAAGAACGCGAGAAGCAAAGCACTAGACTTCATCCGCCACCCCCACATGACTATCGACTTCAATTCCATCCACTTAGGGACGGTAAGCCCTCACGCACTGATCCAACTCAACCACGTCACCACCGCGGCGCCTTGGTCAACGGCGGCGCCTCATGCTGGCGATCGTACGCACGCAGTTCCTCGCGGATGTGCTGGATGCGCTGGCGGCCGAGGGTGTTGCGGCTGTCGTCGAGGACCACGCCGCCGAGCAGTTCGGCCATGCGCTCGACGTTGGGCAGCAGCTTTTCCCACGCTTCCAGCGCGGTCATCGGCGCGGGCAGCGTGAGGAAGAAAGCGATGGCCGGGGTTTCCAGCGTGCGGATGGTGGCCATGTCGAAACTGCCGGGCTGCATGATGTTGGCCATGCTGAAGACCGGGCCGCGTTCCGGATGCCCTTCCACCAACCGGTGGAAGACATTCATGTGGCCGAAGGTCAGGCCGGTCTTCTCGGCGGCCACCACGATGTCCTCGCCGCGCAGCACCTGCCCGGCCTTGGCCGCCACGTACAGCGAGACGATCTTGTCGAAATCCTGGCTGGGGCGCTTGCCCAGGTCGCTTTCCACGCCGGCGACCGGCGTGCCGCCGGGCAGGCCTAGTTCGGGCTGGCTGACGCGATCGTCGCTGTAGTCCTGCACCTGCTCGCTGGTGTCGTCGCCGGCGATGCTCGGCTCGACGCGCGCGTTGTCGCGTTCGGTGGTTTCGATGCGACGGCCCTGGCTGGGCTTCTTGGGGCGTCCGAACAGGAAGATCGCCGCCACCAGCAGGACGCCGGCGATGATGATTCCGAAACGAAGCATGGCCATGTCGGACACAGGGGTTTCTCCGGCAGGTTGGGATCGATCAGGGTCAGGCGGCGCCGGCCAGGCGGGCGGCTTCTTCCAGGTCCACCGACACCAGCCGGCTGACACCGGGTTCACGCATGGTAACGCCACTGAGCTGGTGTGCGGCTTCCATCGTGGCCTTGTTGTGCGATACGAACAGGAACTGCACCTTCTCGCTCATCTCCTTCACCATGTTGGTGAAGCGGCCGACGTTGGCTTCATCGAGCGGCGCATCGACTTCGTCCAGCAGGCAGAACGGCGCGGGATTGAGCTGGAAGATGGCGAACACCAACGCTACCGCGGTCATCGCCTTCTCGCCGCCGGACAGCAGCGAGATGTTGGACACGCGTTTGCCCGGCGGGCGCGCCATGATGGCCACGCCGGTGTCGAGCAGGTCTTCGCCCGTCAGTTCCAGATAGGCATGGCCGCCGCCGAACAGGCGCGGATACAGCTGCTGCACGCCGGCATTGACGCGGTCGAAGGTGTCCTTGAAGCGACCGCGGGTCTCGCGGTCGATCTTGCGGATGGCTTCTTCCAGTGTTTCCAGCGCGGTGGTCAGATCGACGTTCTGCGCGTCCAGGTACTCCGAACGCTGGCTGGCTTCGCCGTACTCGTGGATGGCGGCCAGGTTGACCGGCTCCAGCCGGCGCATGCGGCCATCGATCTGGGTGACGGCCTGCTCCCATTCGCGGATGTCGGCCACGTCGGGCAGCGTGTTGATGACGTCATCCAGCACGAAGCCGCCGGCAACGACGGCCTCGGACAGCTGCTCGGCCTTCAGTGCCAGCGCCTGCTGGTCGAGCTTGCGCTGCGAGATGCGCTCGCGCTGGGCCACGGCCTGTTCGTCGCGTTGCTGGCGGGTCTGTTCGTACTGGCGCAGTTCGTTGTCGATGCCTTCCAGCAGCGAACGCGCCTCGGCCAGTTGGCGGTCGGCGGTGACGCGGTGTTCCAGCGCGGCCTGGCGCTGGCTTTCCAGTTCCTGCACCGGCGAATCGCCTTCGCTCAGCTGCAGGGTGAGTTCTTCCAGGCGCGAATCGAGCTGGCCGCGCTGGCCACCCATGCGGTCCAGCGCCTGGCTCAGCGAGACGATCTGCGCGCGCTGCGACTCCAGCGTCAGCGCCAGCGCATGCGCGGTATCGCGTGAGCTGCGCGCGGCTTCGCGGGCCTGGTCGCGGGCATCGACCAACTGGCGGCGCTCGCCTTCCAGCGCCTGTCGTGCGGACTCCAGGTCGCCCATGCGGGAAACGGCGTCTTCCAGCTTGCTGCGCGCTTCGCGCGCCTGCTCGCGGCTGGCGTCGAGGGTTTCGACCAACTGGGCGATCTCGCCGTCGATGCGTTCCAGGCGGGTGCGGGTGGCCTCCACCTTGCCCTGCTGGCTCTGCAGCTGGCCGGCCAGTTCGGACACGCCGCGGTGCGCCATGTACAGCGTGCGCTGGGCGTCCTCGCGCTGCTGTTCGGCGGCCAACAACTGGTCACGCAGGTGGGCCAGGCGCTCTTCCAGCTCGGCTTCGCGCGCCTGCAGGGTTTCGATTTCGCCGCGCAGCGACTGGATCTCGCGCTCGCGCAGCAGCGCGCCCTGCTTGGCCGCACCGGAGCGCAGCACGCGCACCCAGCCTGCACCGAGGCGTTCGCCGTTGCGGGTGATGACGGAATCGCCGTCGCCCAGTTGCAATTGCAGGCGGCGGGCTTCGGCAAGGTCCTCGGCCACGTGCAGGCGGGCCAGCAGGCGACGGATCGCCGCCGGACCCTGCACCTTGGCCGCCAGCGAGGTGGGTGCGAACGCGACATCGCTGCGCTCGTCCGACACCAGCGCGATGCGGCCGTCGCCGAGTTCACCCAGCGCGTCGACCAGCGCTTCCGGCGCATCGACCAGCACGCCTTCGATCAGCTGGCCGAGCGCGCCTTCAACGGCGTTCTCCCAGCCCGGCTCGACGGTCAGCTTCTCGCCGACGCGCGCGGCGTTGTCCAGCCCACGCGCCTTCAGCCAGGTCATGGCGGCGCCCTGCTCCTGGCCCAGCGCGGCGTGCTGCAGGGTTTCCAGCGAGGACAGTCGGCCGCGGGCTTCCTGCGCGCGCTTGCGCACGTCGGACAGCTCGGTCTGGGTGCCACGCTGCTGTTCCTGCACGTCGGCGGCGCCCTGCTTGCGCGCCTCGACCTGTTCCGCCAGCGTGTCCAGCGATTCCTTCTGCGTGTCGTGCTGCATCTGCAGTTGCTCGAACGCGGACGCCAGCGCGTCCAGGTCTAGCCCGAGGCGCTCGTTGGCCAGCGCCTCGCGACGGCGCTCGGCTTCCAGCGACTGGCGGTCGAGGTAATCCACGCGGGTGCGTTCGACGTCGCCGGCGCGCGAGGCTTCCGCCGATTCGCGGCTGTGGGCTTCCCAGCGCTGCTGCCAGTCGGCCAGCGCAGCCTCGGCCTCGCGCAGCGCGTCCTGGCGGAACACGTCGTCTTCGCGCAACTGCTCCAGCTGCGGTTCGGCGTCGGCGACGGATTCGCGCAGCACGTTCAGGCGGGTTTCGTCACCGCTGATGTGCTGGCCGAGTTCCTGCAGGGCGTTGTGGGCTTCGTCGCGCGCGCGCTTGAGGCGGTCGCCCAGCTCGCGCTGGTGCTGGATCTGCTGTTCGATGCGGGCCAGCGTGCTGCCGACCTGGTAGACCTCGCCCTGGGCCTTGTTGAGGGCGTCGGCGGCTTCCTCGCGGCGCACGCGGTCGGTTTCCAGCAGGCGTTCGGCTTCGCGCTGCTCGGCGATCAACTGCTGCAGCCTGGTCTCTTCCTGCGACAGCGCCTCGCGCAGGCCCTGCAGCTTGCCGTCCAGGCCGCGGTACTCCAGCGCCTTCCACTCGGCGTCCTTGATGCGGCGCTCTTCCTGCAAGGCCTTGTACTGCTCCGCCTGCTTGGCCTGGCGCTTGAGGTGTTCGAGCTGCTTGCCGATCTCCTCGCGCAGGTCGTTGAGGCGGTCGAGGTTCTCGCGGGTGTGGCGGATGCGGGTTTCGGTCTCCTTGCGCCGCTCCTTGTACTTGGAGATGCCGGCGGCCTCCTCCAGGTACACGCGCAGGTCTTCCGGGCGGGCCTCGATGATCTGGCTGATCATGCCCTGCTCGATGATCGAGTAACTGCGCGGGCCCAGGCCGGTACCGAGGAACAGGTCGGTGATGTCGCGGCGGCGGCACTTGGTGCCGTTGAGGTAGTAGTTGCTCTGGCCGTCGCGGCTGACCAGGCGCCGGACCGAGATTTCGTTGAAGGCGGCGAACTCGCCGCTGATGGTGTGGTCGCTGTTGTCGAAGATCAGCTCGACCGAGGCCTGCGACACCGGCTTGCGCGCCGCGGAGCCGGAGAAGATCACGTCGGTCAGCGAGTCGCCGCGCAGGCGGCTGGCCGAACTCTCGCCCATCACCCAGCGCACGGCGTCGATAATGTTCGACTTGCCGCAGCCGTTCGGTCCGACCACGCCGGTCATGTTGGTCGGCAGGTGCAGCACGGTGGGATCGACGAACGACTTGAAGCCGGACAGCTTGATGGTGGAAAGGCGCATGCGACGGTGTCTTCCGGGCACCGCGACCGGACCGGTCCGACGCGCTGCCGCAAGTGTGAAGTGGGATCAGCTTCGACTGCCAAGTTGTTGATTGTCCGGCAATCCGGCCTGCCATCGGGCACGCCAACGGATGAGTATAGCCGCCCCTGTCACGCGATGCCCGGGCCTGCGGGCGCCGTACGCCGACGCGCCACGGGCGTACGGAGCAGGCGTGCGCCTGTTAGCATCGCGGGCGGCTTCACCCCCCTCCCTCACCCATCAACGGTCCCCACTCCGTGTCTCTTTTTGCATCTGTCGACCTGGTGCCCGGCGACCCCATCCTGGGGCTGACCGAGGCGTACAACGCCGATCCCCGTACCCAGAAGGTCAATCTGGGCGTCGGCATCTATTACGACGAACAGGGCCGCATTCCCCTGCTCGACTGCGTCCGCCAAGTGGAACAGGCGCTCGCCGCCGCCGGCCAACCGCGCGGCTACCTGCCGATCGACGGCCTGGCCGCGTACGACGCCGCCACCCGCGAGCTGGTGTTCGGCAAGGACTCTGAGCTGGTCGCCGCCGGCCGCGTGGCCACCACCCAGACCGTCGGCGGCAGCGGCGCGCTGCGCGTGGGCGCGGACCTGCTGAAGAAGCTGCTGCCGCACGCCACCATCGCCATCAGCAACCCGAGCTGGGAGAACCATCGCGCGGTGTTCGGCGCGGCCGGGTTCGACATCGTCGACTACACCTATTTCGACGCCGCCACCCATGGCCTGGACTTCGGCGGCATGCTTGCCGACCTCGGCCAGCTGAAGCCCGGCACCGTGGTGCTGCTGCATGCCTGCTGCCACAACCCCACCGGCGCCGACCTGACGGTCGCGCAGTGGACGCAGGTGGCCGCGCTGATGAAGGACCGCGGGCTGTTCCCCTTCATCGACATGGCCTATCAGGGCTTCGATCAGGGCATCGTCGAGGACGGCGCCGCGGTGCGCATCGTCGCCGAGGCCGGGATCGACGCCTTCATCGTCGCCAATTCGTACTCCAAGTCGTTCTCGCTCTACGGCGAGCGCGTCGGCGCGCTGTCGGTGGTCGGTCCGGACGCCAGCGCGACCAAGGCAGTGCAGTCGCAGGTCAAGCGCATCATCCGCACCATCTACTCCAGCCCGTCCACGCACGGGGCCGCGCTGGTCGCCGGGGTGTTGGCGAGCAGCGAACTGCGTGCGCTGTGGGAAAGCGAACTGGGCGGTATGCGCGAGCGCATCCACGCCCTGCGTGCCGGCCTGGTGGACAAGCTGGCCGCCCTCGGCGCGCCGGAGTTCGCCTTCATCCAGCAGCAGGCCGGCATGTTCTCGTATTCCGGCCTCAGCAAGGCGCAGGTGGACCGGTTGCGCGACGAGTTCGGCATCTATGCGGTCGGTACCGGCCGCATCTGCGTGGCCGCGTTGAACCAGCAGAACCTCGGCTACGTGGCCGACGCGGTACGCACGGTCAGCCGCGGCTGACCTGCACCGTCATCGGGTACAGGAAAAGGGAGGCCGTGGCCTCCCTTTTCTTTTTTTCTGTCGTCTCGGACGACCTCAGCCGATGCGCAGGCCACTGTCCGGATCGAAGCAGTGCAGCGCCGCGTTCTCGACCGTGACGCGCAGGCCCTGCCCCGGCTCCGGCAACACCTGCGGCGGCATGCGTGCCACCAGCGGCTGACCGACGAAGCGCAGGTTGACGAAGACTTCGTTGCCGACCGGCTCGATCAGGTCGACATGCGCCTCGAATGCGAGCTTGCCAATGCCGGCAGGCTGCAGGTGTTCCGGACGGATGCCCAGGGCGATGCGTCGCCCGATCCACGCCTCCGGGACCGCCGCATGGCCCAGCGGGATCTGCCCACCACTGTCCAGCGCCAGGTGCAGGCCGTCGGCCTGTTGCAGCATGCCGTGCAGCACGTTCATCGCCGGGCTGCCAAGGAAGCCGGCGACGAACAGGTTGGCCGGCTTCTCGTACAGCGCCATCGGCGTGTCGATCTGCTGGATCTCGCCGTCCTTCAGCACCACGATCCGCTGCCCCAGCGTCATCGCTTCCACCTGGTCGTGGGTCACGTAGATCATCGTCGCGCCGAGCTTGCGATGCAGGCGGCCGATCTCGGTGCGCACGGAATGGCGCAGCTTGGCATCCAGGTTCGACAGCGGTTCGTCGAGCAGGAACACCGACGGCTCGCGTACCAGCGCCCGGCCCAGCGCCACGCGCTGGCGTTGTCCGCCGGACATCTCGCGCGGCAGCTTGCCCAGCATGTCGGTCATGCCCAGCGTCTCCGCCGCATCGCGGACGCGCCGGTCGATCTCGGCGCGCGGCACCCCGCGCAGCTTCAACCCGAAGGCGAGGTTCTCGGCCACCGTCATGTGCGGGTACAGCGCGTAACTCTGGAACACCATGGCGATGTCGCGGTCTTTCGGCGCCACGTCGTTGACGCGCCGCTCGCCGATCAGCAGATTGCCTTCGGAGATCTCCTCCAAGCCGGCGATCATCCGCAGCAGCGTGGACTTGCCGCAGCCGGACGGACCGACCAGCACCATGAGCTCGCCGTCGGCGATCTCGAAACTGGCCCCGTGCACGGCCACCTGGCCGTTGTCGTACACCTTGCGCACGCGGTCGAGTTGGACACTGGCCATCATTGCTCCGGTCGGGCGACGCCCGTGATTGTTCGCGGCGGCCCGGCCCTCCCGGTACGGGCCTGCCCGCGTGGGCGATGCACCCGGCCTCCCGTTCCGCCGTGCGGGAAGTTGCGCTATTCTGCCATGTAACCGTTTTCACCACGCAAGCGGACAGCGTGCGCACGTGGCCCGGGCCCTTCGCTTCCCTTCGCCGTCCATGTCCCACTCGCGTCTCCGCAGATCCGCCATCGCACACGTCCATCGCGAAACCGCGCATACGTATACGGATGGCGCGCGTTCGTGCGCGCCTGCGCACCGGCCGCGCAGGTGCGCGCTATCATGCGCCGCCCACGCGATGTGGCCCCTTCCCGGCAGCACAGGATCGACCAGGCGAATGCAGCGGACCCGTTTTGGAAGCCACCCCGCATCGAACAGGATGTTTGCCGCATGAGCAGCACCGATCGCGTCCTCCTTGCCGACATCGGTGGCACCAATGCGCGCTTCGCGCTGGCCGACGCCTCCGCCAGCGTGCCGTTGCTGGACGAGAGCGTGCGCGAATTCGTGGTGGCCGATTTCCCGTCGCTTGCCGATGCCGCGCAGCATTACCTGGACGAGACCGGGGCCACCGCACAGAACGGCGTCTTTGCCGTTGCCGGCCGTGTCGATGGCGACGAAGCCCGCATCACCAACCATCCGTGGGTCATTTCGGTCAACCGCACGCGGCAGGCGCTCGGTTTCCAGGGTCTGAAGCTGGTCAACGATTTCGCCGCGCAGGCGATGGCCGTGTCGCTGCTGACGCCGCGCGACGTGGTCGCGATCGGCGGCGCGCAATGGACGCCGGCACCGCTGTCGGTGCCGCGCACGTATGCCGTGATCGGTCCCGGCACGGGTCTGGGCGTGGCCGCGCTGGTGATCCGCGACGGCCGCGCGTATCCGCTGGAAACCGAAGGCGGCCATGTCAGCTTTCCGCCCGGCACGCCGGAAGAAATCCGCATCCTCGACATCCTGTCGGCCCAGTTCGGCCGTGTCTCCAACGAACGCCTGATCTGCGGCCCGGGCCTGGTGAACCTGTACCGCGCGCTCAGCGAGATCGCGGGCGAGGACCCGGGCGGTCCGATCGAACCGAAGGACGTCACCGCACGCGCCGCCGCCGGCGATCCGCGCTGCGTGCGCACGCTGGATGTGTTCTGTGCGGTGTTCGGCGCGATCGCCGGCGACCTGGTACTGACCACAGGTGCCTGGGACGGCGTGTTCCTCACCGGCGGGCTGGTGCCGAAGCTGCTCACGTCGCTGCAGCATTCGGGTTTCCGCCAGCGCTTCGAACACAAAGGCCGCTTCTCGCCAGCGATGGGACGCGTGCCGACGCTCGCGAACATGCATCCGCGGCCGGGCCTGCTGGGTGCGGCGGCGTACGCGGTCGAACTGTTCGGTCCGAAAAGCGCGGCCCGCGCCTGAGGTTTTGCGCAGATGCGCGCTGCAACGCAACACGCGCAAGGCCTCGCAGCGGAGACTGGTCTGCCTTTGGTCGCTTTCGCGCCTGCGGCAAAGGCGGTAGAAAGCATCATGCCGTCGCCGTCGTTCCCCGCCCTCCCCCTCCACGCGCTGGAGATGCCGGAAGGGCTGCGCCTCACGGCCTCCTCTCGCCACGCCATGCAGAATGTCCGCGTCTGCAGCCTAGCCCTACGCCCATGAGCCTGCACCCCCGCATCCAGGAAGTCACCGAACGCATCCGCCAGCGCAGCGCACCGTTGCGCCGCGCCTACCTCGACGGCATCGACGCCGCCCATCGCGACGGCCCGCAACGCGCGCGCCTTAGCTGCGGCAACCTGGCGCATGCCTTCGCCGCCTGCGGCCCCACCGACAAGGGCCGCCTGCGCGCCGACGTGACGCCGAACCTCGGCATCATCAACGCCTACAACGACATGCTGTCGGCGCACCAGCCGTTCGAGCACTATCCCGAGATCATCCGCAAGGTCGCGCGCGACCTCGGCGCCACGGCGCAGGTCGCCGGTGGCGTGCCGGCGATGTGCGACGGCGTGACCCAGGGCCGGCCCGGCATGGAACTGTCGCTGTTCTCGCGCGACGTGATCGCGCAGGCCACGGCGATCTCGCTGAGCCATGACATGTTCGACGCCGCGCTCTACCTGGGCGTGTGCGACAAGATCGTGCCCGGCCTGCTGATGGGCGCACTGGCCTTCGGCCACCTGCCGGCGGTATTCGTGCCGGCTGGCCCGATGTCGCCGGGCATCCCCAACAAGGAAAAAGCCGCCGTCCGCGAACGCTACGCCGCCGGCGAAGCCACGCGCGAAGAACTGCTGGAAGCCGAAGCCGCGAGCTACCACGCGGCCGGCACCTGCACGTTCTACGGCACGGCCAATTCCAATCAGGTATTGCTGGAGGCGATGGGCCTGCAGCTGCCGGGCACCTCGTTCGTCAATCCCGACCAACCGCTGCGCGACGTGCTGACTCGCGCCGCCGCTGAGCGCGCGCTCAGCATCACCGCGCTGGGCGACGACTATCGCCCGATCGGACGCCTGATCGACGAGCGCGCCATCGTCAATGCGATGGTCGCCTTGATGGCCACCGGCGGCTCCACCAACCACACGATCCACTGGATCGCGGTGGCGCGATCGGCCGGCATCGTGCTGACCTGGGACGACATGGACCTGATCGCGCAGACCGTGCCGCTACTCGCACGCGTGTATCCGAACGGCGACGCCGACGTGAACCGCTTCGCTGCGGCCGGCGGCATCCAGTTCGTATTCCGCGAACTGCTCGATGCCGGCCTGATGCACGACATCACCACCATCGTGCCCGGCGGCCTGCGCGCGTTCTGCGAGGAACCGCGCCTGCAGGAGGGCAAGCTCGCCTACGCCCCCGGTGTCGCGCAGAGCGCGGACGAAGATGTCGTACGCCCGGTCACTCGCGCGTTCGAGGCCCAGGGCGGCCTGCGCCTGCTGCGCGGCAATCTGGGTCGCTCGCTGATCAAGACTTCCGCGGTGAAGGCCGAATACCGCTACATCGAGGCCCCCGCCGTGGTCGTCGACGATCCGCGCGCGCTCAACAAGCTGCATGCCGCAGGCGTGTTGCCGCAGGACTTCGTGGCCGTGGTGCGTTACCAGGGTCCGCGTGCGAACGGCATGCCGGAACTGCACTCTCTGGCCCCGCTGCTGGGCCTGCTGCAGAACCAGGGGCGTCGCGTCGCACTCGTGACCGATGGCCGCCTGTCCGGTGCATCCGGCAAGATCCCCGCCGCCATCCACCTGACCCCGGAAGCCGCACGCGGTGGTCCGCTGGCGAAACTGCGCGAGGGCGACATCATCCGCCTCGATGCGGAGGCCGGCACGCTGGAAGCGCTGGTCGATGATGCGGAATGGGCCGCACGCGAAATGGCGCCCAACACCTCACCGGCTGCACTGGACCTGGGCCGCAACCTGTTCGCGGTGAGCCGCGACGTGGTCACGCCCGCCGACCGCGGCGCAATGTCCATCTCCTGCGGCCTGCCCTACCACGACGGCACCTGGGAATACGATGCCGAATACGAACTGGGCGATGCCGCGCATGCGGCAGAGGCACCGCATGAGGCAAAGGATGCCTGAGCTTTTCCTTTCTCCCTCTGAGAGAAACTGCCCGAAGAGTGGATGAGGGCAGGTGTCATGGTGATGGTGAACTGCCCTGACCTTCGTCGCCCTCTCTCCAACCCCTCTCCCGTCGGGAGAGGGACTCACTCCAACTGATCGACACGCCATGACCATCGAAGCCCGCCAGCAGAAAGCCGAATCCCTCCTCCGCGCCGCCGGCATCCTGCCGGTCGTCACCGTCCACACGCTGGATGAGGCGCGCAAGGTGTCCGAGGCGCTGCTGAAAGGCGGGCTGCCGGCGATCGAACTGACGCTGCGCACGCCGGTCGCGATGGAGGCGCTGGCGATGCTGAAGAAGGAACTGCCCGACATCGTGATCGGCGCCGGCACGGTGCTGACGACCGAGCAGATGACGCAGTCCATCGATGCGGGCGCCGACTTCCTGGTCACGCCGGGCACGCCACCGGCACTCGCCGATGCGCTGGCCGCCGCCGACATTCCGGTGGTGCCGGGTGCCGCCACGCCGACCGAACTGCTGGCGCTGATGGCGCGTGGTTTCCGCGTCTGCAAGCTGTTTCCCGCCACCGCCGTCGGCGGCCTGGCGATGCTCAAGGGCCTCGCCGGCCCGCTGTCGGAACTGAAGATCTGCCCCACCGGCGGCATCACCGAAGACACCGCCGCCGATTACCTGTCGCAGCCCAACGTGGTGTGCATCGGCGGTTCGTGGATGGTGCCGAAGAGCTGGCTCGACAACGGCGAGTGGGACAAGGTCACCGAGAGCTCGGCCAAGGCCGCCGCCATCGTGAAAAGCGTGCGCCGCTGACACGTCTCCCGACGTGTAGGAGCGACGTGAGTCGGGACCGTGCGTACACCGGGTTCGCGCAACATCCGTAGATAGAGGAACCGGTCTTCTATGTTGGGGACAGACCTCACCCAGCCGAGCCCATGGCATTTCATCCCCGCGGTCGCGACTCACGTCGCTCCTACATCGGGTCACGGCTCTTCAGTTCCACGCCAAGGCCTTGCCGTCGCCACCCCATGGCCAGCACGGCATACCAGCCGACCATCAGCAGGCCGAGCCACCACTCGACGATGTTCTCCCAGCGATCCTTCGTCGCCGGATCGGTCGCGAGTTGGCCAGCCGCGACGTTCGCGACACCCAGCATCAGCATCGCGATCGATATCCATGACATCGCCACGATGAGGCGCGGTGGCAGCGCCTTCGACAACGACGCGCGCCGCATCAACGCCAACTGCGCCAGATAGCCGAACCCGAAGTACACCACCACGCCATATCGCCGCAGGAAACGGTAAGTCTCGCCCTCCGTGCCCAGGAAGGTGGCGTACACCGCCAGCGCCGCCGCCGACAGCACGCCGAGCGCGAGCATCGCCGTGCCACCCCGCAACCAGCGTGCCGCCAGCAGCCACACCAGCGCATGCAGCACCGCGCAGGGAATCACCAGCAGCCGGAACAGGTGGTTGCCCCACCCGTGCCGGGCGGCGCGGCTGATCGACACGCACCCATCGAGATAGGGAATGCAGGCCGGCACGTGGCCGCCCTCGATCGACAACAGATAGGCGGTGTGTGCCGCGACTACGAACAGCAGCGTCAGCAACAGTGGCAGTGGCCAGAGCGGGATGCGCGAGTTGTCAGCGACCATGACAACGACAGGACAGGGACGTTGCCCGGCAATGTACCCCGTCCCGCGACGCGACGTGGAGCCGCACCTATCCGGCTAAGGGAAATTCGACGCAACACGCAGCGGAGCGAGCTCCGCTCTGCGGATCGATGCACCGGGACGGATTCCGCGCCAGGCGTAGAGCCGGACTTGCTCGGCGCTGCGTACGATCGGCTGCGACACGCAGTGAAGCTCGCTGCGTTCTACAGGTCAGGGGGACGTCACCACCACGCGTGCCGGCAGCGCGGTGATGCGCAGTTCGCCCTCCTTCCACTGCGCCGGCTTGCCGTTGATCCGGGTCGCACCGGGCGCCGTCTTGTACGGCCACGTCAGCACCAGACCGCCGGGCGGCAGCTTCAGTCCGGCTTTCGCTTCCAGTACGACGTCGCCACCCGTCCTGCGCAACGAGTAGCCCAGCACGCCGTTCGGCGTGCGCAGGCCGTCGATGGCGATGCCCTCGCCGTCCAGCCACGCCGCCGGCACGCCGGCCGCCAGCACGAGGCTGTCGTCGAGTTCGCGCGAGTAGGCGAACATGTCCAGCGCGGAGCGCACGAAGTCCGAACCCACCCAGGCGTGCGGCAGGTCGCCGACGAAGAACGGCGTACGCGGCGTGCGAGACACCACTTCCGCCCACTGGTTCCATGCTGGCGGCGCGCGGTCCTTGAAGAAGAAGTCCACCACTTCCCACGCGCGCTCGCGCCAGCCCAGGCGGACGAACGCGGCGACGTTGCGCCACTCGTAAGGTGTGTAGTCCTTCCACGCGCGCTGGCCGTCGCGGCGTTGCACGAACTCGGTCCAGTAGCGCTCGAATGTGCCGTAGAGCAGGTCCGCCGGCAGCTTGCCCTGCTCGCCGCCCGGTGCCAATGCGATGGTGGTCGACGTGGGATCGAAATCGCCGATCTCGGCCGCACCCGGCAGGTAGTTGATGCCATGGTTCTGCGTGGCCGCGCGCAACGATGCGTACAGGTCGTCGCGGAACTGGTCGCGCGAGGCGGCCATGCGCTTCGACGCCGCCGTCTCGCCCAGCGCATCGGCGACCTCGACGGCATCCTTGTAGCCGCGCAGCGCCCAGAAGTTGTCCCAGTAC